>CAZKIY010000132.1:0-10519 GCA_964552875.1 uncultured Planctomycetaceae bacterium | reverse complement strand
GTTGCAACGACGATGCGTGCGCGGCGTTCGGGAGCACGGTCGACCTGACCGTCACGCTCGGCCAGCAGTACACGATCCAACTCGGCCTGTATCCCGGCAACAACCCGCCGGCCGTGCCGGGCGTGGGCAGCTTGGACATCAACCCGATCACTCCGCCGCCCGAGGACAACTGCGCGACGCCCGTCCTGATCGCCGGACCGGGCACCTACTCGTACAACAACACGACGGCCACGACCGGCACGCAGGGACAGAACGAGACGGCCTGCAATCTGTTCAACAACACGACCGTGCGCGCCGACGTCTGGTACCGCTGGACGTCCACGTTCACCGGCACCGCGCGTCTCGACACGTGCGGTTCGGGCGCGGGCATCGACACGAAGATCGCCGTGTACGCAGGCGCCGGTTGCCCGACCTCGGCGGCGATCGACTGCGACGACGACACGTGTCCGACCTTCGAGAGCACGGTCATCTTCCCGGTCGTGAACGGTCTGCAGTACACCTTCCAGATCGGCCTCTATCCGGGCGGAAATCCGCCGGCCGTGCCGGGCTCGGGCACCTTCACGATCCAGCCGTTCGTGGGCCTGCCGAACGACGAGTGCACCGGCGCGTTGCCGATCTTTGGTGTCGGTCCGCATGGCTACGACACGACGAACGCGACGACGGGCACCACGGGTCAGACGAACGCGCGCTGCTTCATCTTCAACACCTCCGCGATATCCTTCGACGTGTGGTACGTGTGGACGGCGTCGTCGACCGGTTGGGTCGCGCTGAACACCTGCGTGGGCGGAGCTCACGACCTGCGCGTCGCGGTGTACGCCGGTGGTGGCTGCCCCGCGGCCGAACCGCTCTCGTGCGACGACGATGGTTGCGGCATTCTGTCCGGCAACGCGCGCGCGGGGTTCCTCGCGGCCGCGGGACAGCAGTACCTCTTCCAGATCGGCAGCTACCAGACCGCCGGCGGATCGCCCGGCTCGTTCACGGTCGATCCCTACACGCCGCCCGCCGGCGACGACTGTGCGACGCCCATCGTCATCAGCGGCAACGGACCGTTCGCGTGGAACGACTCGACCGCGACCACGGGATTCCAGGGGCAGAACGAAGCGTTGTGCGCCAACGAGCTCATCACGTACGACCTGTGGTACCGCTGGACCGCGCCGTGCAACGGCTCTGTCCTCGTGTCGTTCTGCAACCAGTCCGCCGCGGACACGAAGGTCGCGGTGTACGCCGGATCCGCGTGCCCGACCGGTTCGGCGCTCGCTTGCAACGACGACGGCTGCGTGGTCGCCGGCGGTGAGTCCGAACTGACGTTCAACGCCGTTTCCGGCCAGAATTACGTGATCCAGGTGGGGCTGTGGCCGGGCGAAGTGCCGAGCCTCGGCACGTTCACGATCCAACCGCCCTGCTCGCCGCCCGTCGGCACTCCCTTCTGCTTTGGTGACGGCAGCCCGACGTTGTGCCCGTGCGGCAACTCGGGTGCGGCAGGCAACGGCTGCGCGAGCAGCATCGTGGCCGCTGGAGCCAATCTCGCCGCGACGGGCAACCCGTCCATCTCCGCAGACACGATCGTGCTGCTCGGTTCCGGAATGCCCAACAGCTCGGCGCTCTACTTCCAAGGCACGACCCAGCAGAGCGGCGGGCTCGGCGTGCTGTTCGGCGACGGCAAGCGCTGCGCGGGCGGGACGGTCACCCGTCTCAAGACCGTGACCAACGCATCGGGCGCTTCGCAGTATCCGGGCGTCAGTGATCCCAGTGTGTCGGTCCGCGGTGCCATCCTCGCGCCGGGGAATCGCACGTACCAAATCTGGTATCGCAACGCGGCGGCGTTCTGCACGGCTTCGACGTTCAACTTGTCGAACGGACTGCAGCTCACCTGGCAACCGTAGTCGCGACGGATCCGTCCACCTCGAGGTGACGGATTCCCTCTCGTGGATCGGACGAGGCTGGCCGACATCGGCCGGCCTCGTTCGTTTCGGTCGGTTCGTGCGCGTGAAAGTCCGCTTGGGTCAGTCCACGAATCGCCGCGCGATCGACGCCGCGAGCGCGACCGCGGTCCAGAAGAGGTTTGCGAACGGATCGTCGGACCAACGTTCCGCGCGAACGAACTCGGCCGGCAATTCCGGGTCGCCTACGAACGGCCGTAGGATCCAGGCGAGCTTCGTGGATGTGAATGCGTGCAGCACGAACCACGCGAACAGCACGACGCGCACACGCGGTGCACGCTCGACCAACGGTGTCGCATGGCGCCGCAGTGAGCGCTGCCCGGCGACTGCGGCCAAGGCGAGTACGACAGCGTTCGCGAGCAGAGCGAAGGGATAGCTCGCGCCACACAGTCCGACGAAAGCGACGACCGGAGCCAGGCTCGCCGCGGTGATCGCGAGCGTCGCTTGCGCGCACAGGATCCCGCGGACGGTGCCCGCGAACTTCGCGCGCAGGCCGAGCACCGCACACACGACCCACAGGTTCGGCAGACACAAGAACGTCGCGCCGATCATGAGGATCGGCAGTTTGATCGCGCCGTACGCGATCAGTCGCGGCCGCATCCCGAGCGAACCCATCGCGGCGCCGTGCACGATCCCGGCAAGAACCACGAGCACCAGGATGCGGGGCCACGGAACGCGCTCGGAATCCGCGCTGAAGTCGCGCCGCCCCGCGAGGACATCGCGTACACGCAGCACCACGTCAGTCCAAGTACTTCAGCGCTTCGGCGAGGCCGGCGAACACGTTCGACTCGACGTCGCGGAAGAGTGTCTGCGGCAAGTGCGGACTTCCGACGAACGGGCGCAGCATCCAGCCCATTTGCGCGCCGACCAGCGCGTAGAGCACGGTCCAAGCGACGACGACGCGGTCACTCGGGCGGCCCGGAATGCGCTTGACGCCCGGTACACGTTCCTCATCGGCGGGCGCGCGGTCCGCGAGCTCTTTCACGACGTAGCGCAGCGCGATCACTCCCGCGACAGCGAAGAACGCGGCGTTCAAGAGCTGGAGGAACGGATGACTGCGCGTTCCGAACGTGAAGAACGCGGTGATCGGCGCGAGGCTCGCCAAGACGACGCAGCACAAGGCGCTGGCCGCGAGCAGCAGTCGAACCGTGTCGAGGAACGACATGTGACTGCGCGCAAGCGCCGAGAACACGTACAGCGACGGACTCGTGACGACGAGCGTCAAGAGGAGGAGCGCCGGCACCTTGATCATCACGGCGACGACGTGGAATGCGCCGTATTGCGTCCCCCAACGCAGTCCGTAGAGGGACATCGACAGGCCGGTGACCGCGCCGAGGACGACGACGGCCAGGAGGAGCTGTCCGGTGGAGACGCGCTGCGATCCCACGTCGAGACGACCCGTGGAACGGCGCAGCAGCGCATCGAGGAAGGCGAGGTTCATCGGTTTCCGATACACCACGCCCGACGGAAACGAGGCCGGTTTTCAGCCCTTTTCGTTCCCTCCGGATTTCCGGCCCCGGAATCGGGCTGCGCGGTGTTTCCTGAGCACGAGCGATGCCGCCCGACAACCCACACCTCCCCGCCGACGTGCTGATCGAGCACCAGGAGTTCCTCCGCGCGCTCGCGCGAGGATTGCTCGGTGACGCGAGCCGCGCCGACGACGCGGTCCAGGATGCGTTTGCGTCCGCGATCGAATCGCCGCCGCGCGGCTCGGAAGGTGTGCGTTCGTGGCTCGCCGTCGTCGTGCGCAATCACGCGCGCAACTTCCTGCGCAGTGACGCGCGTCGTGTCGATCGAGAGCGAGCCGTCGCGCGCTGCGAGGCGACCGAGGACGACGCGTTGGAGAGGCTGCGCATCCAACGACGCGTGCTCGAAGCGCTCGAACGCCTGCGCGAACCGTACCGCACGGCCGTGTTCCTGCGCTTCGCGGAAGGGCTGCCGCCGCGCGAGATCGCGCGACGCACGGACTCGAACGTCGAGACCGTGCGCAGTCGCGTGCAGCGAGGCCTCGACCTCTTGCGACGAGACCTCGATGCCGAGTTCGGCCAACGAAGCACATGGTCGGCACTGCTCGTACCGCTCGCGCTTCGGCGTGGAGCTGGGTCATCGTCCGGAGTATCCGTCGCGATCTGGATGTCGATCGCGGCGTTCGTTGTCCTCGCGCCGTTCGTCGCACACTTCGCGTTCAACGGAACGGCCGCGGATCTTGCGAGCATGCCCGAGGTTCGTCCGTGGAGTGCGGGCGTCGCACCAGGCGCCTCGGTGCGCGTCGAGCGCCGCGCACCAATCGACACCGACGCTTCGAACTCGTCCGCGTTCGTCGAACTTCAGGGCACTCCCGACGCCGCAGTCGTGCGGCGTACGCTCGTCACGGATGCAAATGGTCGGCCACTCCAAGGCGTGCGGATCGACGAGGCCGCGCCGACCGACGCTCTCGGCGTGACGCGCGGTTCGAACCAGAACGCGCTCGCTTTCGATGCGGCGAGCGACGCCGCGCTGAACGTCCTCGAGCGCACGATCGAGGCCAACGGGACACTCGCGCTGACGCTCGATATCCCGGCCGAATTCGACCTCGATGCCGATCCGACGGATCTCGACGGAGCGGTGATCCGGCTCGTGGCTTCGGACGGATCGATCGTCGCAGAATCGCGCGCTCACCCCGGCTCCCGACCTTTCGTCCGCTTCGTTCGCGCGCCTTCGCGCAGCCTCCTCGAACGCCATGTTGGCGGAGACTGGATGCTGCGTGCCGTGACCGCCGACGGGCTGCGCCGCGCGGAACGTCGCGTGCACGCCGTGCGTGGATTCGCGGGCGAACCCGTGCGCCTCGAGTTCACGGATTCGGCGCGCCTCGTGATCCGCGTGACGAGTGCGAGCGGGGTCGCGATCGACGACGCGCGGGTCGAGGTCAGCGGGTTCCAGCTCGAGCGCGCTCTGCACGGTTTCGCGGTCGGCGGGCTGACGCCCGGCGCCCATCCGACTCTCGTCACGGTTCCGGGTCACGCACCCGCGCGCATCGTCATCGACGTCACAGTCGGAACCGTCGAGCGCGAGATCGTGCTGGAACCGCGCGACGAGTTCGCGGTCCGGATCGAAGCGCGCAGTGAGTCGGCACGCTCCAATCTCGCGTTCGAGCTCGAACTCACCAACACCGATGATTCGCTCGAGAAACGCGCGGTTAGGGTCGATGGCGGCCACGACGGTCGCGCGTCGATCGACATCAACGACCTGCCCGCCGGCACATGGATCGCGACACCACGAAGCGGCGGACCGTGGCCGTTCGATCCAGCGAGCGCTGAGTTCACGCTGCCCGGCATCGGCCCGAAGTTCACGCGACTCGACGCCGAAGCGCCGCTCCCGCTCGTCGTGCGCGCGCGCGACGAACGCGGTCATCCGATTCCGCGAGTTCGTTGCGCGCTGCTCGTCGATCGCAACGAACTCGGCAAACGCGCCGCCTACGCGCTCGATCCGCGAATCCCGATGTTCGAGGTCGCGCATGGCGAGGCGGTCGCGCTTCCCGTGCTCGCGAGCCGTCGCTTCCATTGGCTGATCGAGGCCGATGGACGCACTTCGTCCTACGGCGACGATCGCGACGCGCGTCGCCTGGACGATCGATTCGAGATCGACGTCGAACTCGCTCCCGCCTGGCGCGCCGAGTTGTGGATCGCCGGCCGCGACCGTTCGGGGTCGATCCGCGCGATCGAAGGCGCGCGCCTCACGACGGTGTCGGGCCGCGAACTCGCGCGAAGCCTGGCCGACGGACGCATCGTGCTCGAGCTGCCCTACGATCCGGGCCAACTCGAGCTGGAGCACGATGGTTGGCGAATCGCGACCTGGGAGGGCTTCGCGAACGGACGCCGGCGCGCCGAACTTCCGGTGCATCGCGTTCTGCTCGAGCGGGCTCGCTGAGCCTGCCTCCCAGCCGTTCCCCGGCCTCCCGCACTGCCGGGGCATCCGATCCGGTCAATCGTCCGAGTAAGTCTATTTAGATTGACTTTTCACAAGCAGAAGTCGATCTAATTCATCATGGCGAAGAGAACTCCGCCGACGTTTCCCGCTGGGGAACGACAACTGAAGGCGCTCGGCGAGCGCCTTCGCGCCGCCCGTCTACGGCGCCGGATGACTCAGGCCGTCGTGGCCGCGCGGGTGGGCGTGTCGAAGCAGACCGTGGCCAAGCTCGAGTCCGGGAACCCGACCACGAGCCTCGCGACCACTCTCCGCGTGCTGCAAGTCCTCGGGTTGGGCCAAGACATCGATCGCCTCGCGGCGGAAGACGAACTGGGCCGGACTTTGCAAGACCTCGCTCAGCCCGCTCCCCCGCGGGGTCGGTTCGCGCCATGAGCGACACGCTCGAGGTCTGGCTGGACGACGCGTCGAGAGGTGCGTCGCCGTCCCGCGTGGGGACGCTAGCTCGCGCACGTTCGCGCGGGCACGAGATCATTCGCTTCCGCTACACGGAGGATTGGTCGTCGAACCAGCGACATGCATTCGCGATCGACCCGGAACTGCCGCTGACCGCGGGCGACTTCCATCCGCGAGCCGGCCGCGCCCTGCACGGCGTGTTTCGCGATTCGTCTCCCGATCGATGGGGGCGCGTTCTCATGGAACGCCGCGAGGCCGACGAAGCCCGGCGCGAGCAACGGAAACCGCGCCGATTGAGCGACTGGGATTTTCTCACGGGAGTGAGCGATGCCGCGCGGATGGGAGGCCTGCGGCTGCGAGATCCGCAGTCGGAGCGCTGGCTGGACGATCGCGCGCCTGGAGTTCCGCCGGTCACGCGTTTGCGTGAGCTCGAAGCCGCGGCTCGAGGCGTGGACGAAGATGACGCGACTGCGCGACCGGAGTATTCCGAATGGCTGCGCATGCTGGTCGTGCCCGGCAGCAGCCTCGGCGGCACGAGACCCAAGGCCTCGTTCCTCGACGAACATGGCGCGCTTTGGTTGGCCAAATTCCCGGCGAACGACGATCGACGAGACTTCGGAGCGTGCGAGTTCCTGGTTCACCGGCTCGCCAGCGCCGCCGGCATCGAGACACCCGAGTCGCGACTCGCCCACTTCTCGGGTCGACACCACACGTTCTGCGTGAAACGCTTCGATCGGAGCGGACCGAGTCGAGTCCATTACGCCTCCGCGATGACCCTGCTCCAACGTGACGATGGCGACGCGGGGAGTTACCTGGAGATCGCCGAAGCACTCCAGCGGCAAGGCGACGTCGACCGACTCGACGAGGACCTGGCCCAGCTCTACCGCCGCATCGCATTCTCCATCCTCGTCGGCAACCGCGACGATCACCTGCGCAATCACGGCTTCTTGCGCGGTTCGACGGGCTGGCGATTGGCTCCGGCCTTCGACATCAATCCCGACCCGGACAAGCGTGATCACGCGCTGGCGATCGACGAGACCGACCCACGACCGAGCCTCGCGACACTGCGCAGCACCGCACCGTTCTACCGATTGAAGGACCGCGCGGCCGCTGACATCGAGGAGCAAGTACTCACCACGGTCCGAACCTGGCGACGAGTCGCCGACGACATCGGCATCGGTGAGCGCGATGTCACTGCATTGGCGGAAGTCATGCAGTCGGGCGCGGAGTAGCCACACGAGAGTCCTGGGTCGCCTCGTGGCGCTGGCTCGCGGCCGTTGTGCTCCAATCCGGCGATGCAGCAGCTCGACCTCCCTCACGCACTCGACGTCGCGCGCCGCGCGGTCGAAGCTGCGTCACGTGTCTCGCTCCCCTACTTCGAGCACGGCGTCGCGGTCGAAACGAAGTCCGACGAGACGCCCGTGACCGCGGCCGATCGCGCGGCCGAGGACGCGATCCTCTCGACGATTCGTGCGGCATTCCCGGAGCACGCGATCCTGGCCGAGGAAACCGGCGCGCACGCGGGGAGCGCGCGGACGCGATGGATCGTCGATCCGCTCGACGGCACGCGCGGGTTCGCGCGCGGAGGATCGTTCTGGGGACCGCTCATCGCGCTCGAGCACGAAGGCGAGGTCGTCGTCGGCGCGTGCGCGATGCCTGCACTCGGCAAGCACTACTGGGGCGCGCGCGGACTCGGTGCGTACCGTGACGGGACGAGGCTTTCGGTGTCGCGCATCGCGGCGTGGAAGGACTCGACGCTTTCGCTCGGTGAATTGCGGCGCATGCTCGCGATGCCCGAAGGTCGCGCCGTCGCGGCCTTGATCACGTCCTCGGCTTCGACGCGCAGTTTCGGCGACCCCGCGGCGCCGACGATGGTGCTCGATGGGCGCGCGGAAGCTTGGCTCGAAGCGGGCGTGAAGACATGGGACTTGGCACCGTTCGCCGTGCTGCTCGAAGAAGCCGGGGGCCGGTTCACGTGCTGGAACGGCACGGGTTCCATCGAAACGGGGAACGCGATCGGCACGAACGGTCTCGCGCACGCGCACGTGCTCGCGACCCTGCGCGCCCACTGAGAGCCCGTGAAGAAATCGAGTCTGCGGGCTCTCAGGTTCTACGGGCGACGCTTCGCATCTCGAGAGCGTGTGATTCCTTCACACGCTCTGAGGTTCGGCGAGCGAGAACTCCGTCGCGCGATGTTCCAGCGAGCGAGTCGGACCACCGCCGACCCGATCAGTGTCCTTGCGACTCGAGCCAGCGCTCGGCATCGATCGCCGCTTGGCAGCCCGAGCCCGCCGCCCAGACAGCTTGTCGGTAGACCTTGTCCATCACGTCGCCGCACGCGAAGACGCCTTCGACGCTCGTGTACGTCGAACCGCTGCGCACCGTGAGGTAGCCCGTCTCGTCCATCGCGAGCTTGCCCTTGAAGATCGACGAATTCGGCTGGTGGCCGATCGCGATGAACACGCCGTCGGCGGGTTGCTCCGTGCGTTCCTTCGTGATCGTGTCCTCGAGCAGGACGGCGCGCACCTTCTTCTTGTCGGGTTGGGACAAGATGTCGAGGACGCCCTTGTTCAGCATCCAGTCGATCTTCGGATTCGCGCGGGCGCGGTCGAGCATGATCTTGCTGGCGCGGAATTCCTGGCGACGGTGGACGACCGTGACGCGCGCGGCGTGACGTGTCAGGAAGTTCGCTTCCTCCATCGCGGTGTCGCCGCCGCCGACGACGAGCACGTGCTTCTGCTTGAAGAAGGCGCCGTCGCACGTCGCGCAGGCCGACACGCCGTGCCCCATGAGGTCCATTTCCGCGGGCAAGCCGAGGAACTTCGCGCTCGCGCCCGTCGCGATGATCACAGCGCGCGCTTGCACGGAATCGAAGTCTGTCTTCAACGTGAACGGACGCGTGGACATGTCGATGTCGATGATCTGCTCGAAGCGGATCTCGGTCCCGAAGCGTTCGGCCTGCTTCTGGAAGTCCTCCATCATCTTCGGCCCCATCACGCCGTCGGGGTACCCGGGGTAGTTCTCGACGTCGGTCGTGATCGTGAGCTGTCCGCCGGGCTGCATCCCTTGGAAGAGCAGCGGCGAGAGGTTCGCGCGCGCGGCGTAGATGGCGGCGGTGTAGCCGGCCGGGCCGGAACCGATGATGACGACTTCGCGGACTGCGCTCATGGTGTTCGTGGAACCGGATTCGGGCTTCGAGGGCCGGGAGTGTAGGCTCGACTCCGTCCGAATGCACCGCGCGAGACCGACATGAATCCGGCTTCGATTGCAGCGATCGACGCGTTCGATGGGACGTGGATGCCGCGGCTCCTCGCGCTTGCGGCGCGGATCCGCACGGCGGCGCGCACGGCGCTCCTCGCGGCGATCGAGCACGGGACCCTCGACGACCTGATGCGGCCGCACGAGGAAGGTGCGGGAGACGTCACCTACGGGATCGACGTCCCGACGGAGCGCGTGCTCAGCGATTGGCTCGAGGAGCACGCACGTCTTGGGCCGCTTTCCTTGCTGACCGAGGATGCCGGCTGGCGCCATGCGGGCCCCGATGGTCGCGGCGGGATGCTCACGCTCGCGAGCTTCGATCACGGCGGCCCGCGCATCGTCGTGGACCCGATCGACGGGACGCGCAACTTGATGGCGGACGTGCGCAGCGCGTGGACGGTGATCGGCGCGTGCAGGCCGGGCGCGGATGCGCCGCGACAGCGCGATGTCGTTCTCGGTGTGCTGACGGAGATCCCGGATTCGCGCGGCCGAATCGCGCGCGAACTCTTCGCGTGCAGCGGACGCGGGGCGTTCACGCGTCTGGTCGATCTGGAGACGGAGCGAGCGTTCGACGAGCGCACTCTCCGGGCCGACGACGACGCGCGCGCCGACCACGGCTACTTCCCGTTCTTCCGCTACATGGCCGACTTGCGGCCCGCGATCGCGCGCGTCGAGGCCGCGTTCTTCGCACGCCTCGCGCAGCACGAAAACGCCGAGATCCGCAGTTGCTACGACGACCAGTACATCAGCAACGGCGGTCAACTCGCACTGCTCGCGCTGGGCAAGTACCGCATGATCGCCGACCTGCGCGCGGAGTTGGCGCGCGTCCGTGGACGGCCGACGATCACGAGCAAACCCTACGACATCTCCGGCGCGATCGTCGTCGCGCGCGAAGCCGGATGCGTCATCACGGACGCGAACGGGCGCGAACTCGACTTCCCGCTCGACGCCGTGACTCCGAT
>CAZKIY010000131.1:0-10659 GCA_964552875.1 uncultured Planctomycetaceae bacterium | reverse complement strand
GGGATCGCCACCATCCCCGGCGCACTCCCGAGTCCCCAGGTCACGCTCAGCCCGTTCGTGAGGTTGAACGTCGCGCTCACGCAGAACACCGCCGCGTTGCGATACCACACCTGGTACGTGCGCGTGCCCGGGCTCGTCACGAGGCCGCGGACCGAGATCGAGGGATCGCCCGCCGCGGGGTACTGCGAACCGCCGCTGGCATTCGCCTTCGTGCCGAGACGCAGGATCGATCCGCCTGCGCAGCGCAGGCCGTCGCCGAACAGGCTGCCCAGCCCGCCGTTCAACTGGGTCGTGCCCTGGAAGTAGAGCGCCGAGCTGTTCGGCATGCCGCTGCCCGACAGGACCAGGCTGTCGAGGCCGATGCCCGCGCTCCCGGTCGCGCTCAAGTTTGCGCCGTTCGGATTCACCGAGCTCGCGCAGCCGTTCCCCGGCAGGCCACTGTTGCCGCACGGACAGGCCGTGCCGGTGCCGTCGCCGGCGCAGAAGGACGAGATCGGCCCGCCGATCGGGCTGTTGTAGAGCCCGCCTTCGATGTTGCGATTGGTGGCAATGGTGGCGTCGGTCCAACCCAGCGCGTAGCCCGGACCGGTGCCTCCCGTGCTGACCTGCGAGACGATCGTCGGCTCGATCTGCGTTCCGTTGAGGAATGCGAAAGGCACGTGCGCCTCCGAAACCGCGATGGCCCCCGCGAGGATGTGGAACGCGGACACGTAGATGTCGTAGTCGGCCGGGTTCGACAGGTAGGTCTCGGCGTACGTCACGGTGAAGTGCTGGCCGTCGCTGTCCACCGCGGGTTCGCGCTGGTCCTCGAACAGCGTCGTCCCCTCGATGAACGAGAGCGACGTGATGGGGCCCACGGTCCCGCCGGTGATGCTGGCCGCGTAGATGTCGTGATCCGATGTTGTCGCGAAATAACGCTCCCACACGACGGCGTACGAGCCCGCGGTCAAGCTGGTCGAAGCACTGGGCCTCGTGTCGTCGCTCGAGCCCGCGCTCACGACGAAGTTCGGGGTGGTGATCGCGGAACCATCCCATTCGACCTGCGCCGCATGGATGTCGCCGTTCGTCGAGGTGATGTCGCGCTGCCAGGCAATATTCCAGCGGATGCCCGAATTGCCCTTCGAAACGGACGGCAGCATGTCGTGCTGAGGACTGGTGTTGGCGATCGGGAGCACGCTCGCGCCCACCAGCGTTCCGGTGTTGGTGACCAGCCGCGCCAGGATGTCGTGGTCCGTCGGGGACCATTCGCGCTCGAACGCCACGCAGTAGTACGCCGGGAAGCCGGAGAAGGGATCGCCCCCGACGGACACGTTCGTCTTGTGGCCGGTGCTGTCGACGGTCGTGCTGATGTTGAAGACCGTCCCGTAGGTCGGTCCCGTCGCAGGGGTCGTCCGACCACGCACGATGCGGCTCGAGAAACCGACGACGTTGCCGACCGAGCCAGCCACGAGGAACTGGTCGTAGGCATTGAGGTTCCCGACCGACGGACCGCGCCAGTCCGTGGTGGAGGAGTCGACGTAGGCCCCGGGTCCGGCGACTCCGGTCGATGAGATCACTTGGCTGTAGACGTCGTGATCGGTCGCCGTCACCGTCTCTTCATAGACGTACAGGTAGCGATTGGTCGTCGCGTCGAAGGCCACGTCGGGCGCGAAGTTGTCGAACGTCGTCGTGTCGACATCGAAGGTCGTGATCAGCGGATCCACGGTCAGCGGGAACTGCGCCGAGGCCAAGTAGTCCGCCTCCACGTCGATCTGGACGCCGCCCGCCACGAGCCGCGTGACCAGCGCACGCTTGACACCCGACTCCTCGCGCACGAAAGCCCGGCCGTAACGGACGGCACCGAACTCGTTCGCGAACTCGAAGCCGTCGGCGCGCTCACCGCGGGTCATCTCGGATCGCAGGCCGACGACGAGCTCGAGGCCGCCGGCCGGCCGCTCGCTGATGACGAAGGTCTGCTCGACGCCTTCGACACCGATCTCGTAGACCTCGTCGATCACACCGCGTTCGATGACGACTCGCTCGCCGTCGCGCACGACCGAAGTGATGGGGCTCAGCGGGATCGCCTGGCCCGCACTCGTCGCCGACGCGAGCGTGAGTTCCAGCGGGAAGTGACGCGGCTGATTGGACCCGAACAGGGGGAAGTACGTCGCGCCTTCGCTGCCGAAGCGCGCCTTGTAGGTGCGGCCGCGCACCCAGATCGCGCCGTGCTCGTCCGTGTCCCAGTGGACCCGAGCGTAGCGCTCGGAGGTCGAGGAGATCGGCACGCCGACACGGTTCGCGCTGGTTTCCCGAGCGCGTTCGCGCGGCTCCGCCGCGGTGGCGTCCTCGCGCTGGCTACGCGCGAGGCCGTCGGCGATCGAGGAGTCGACGTCGGCACGGGGCGGCGTCGCCGTATCCGTCCGATCGAGGGACAGATCCGCCGGCGGTCGCGGCACGCGCGGCTCTTGTCGGCTCTCGATGGACGTTTGAGCGCTCGCCAGCGTCGTCAGCGCGATCCAAGCGCCGGTGAGCACCGCGTGGGTCGGGAAAGAAGAGTTCATGACGTGATCCAGGGTCCGGGGTGGGAGGCCGCCGCGACCCGAGAGTGGATCAGGCGGTGCATGCCAGACCCACGGAAAGGCGCCGCGCCAGCCTTCAGGAAAACCCGGATTCCGCAGGGCGTCGCCCTGCCCGGACGAGCCCGCTCGTCAGGAGCCCTTGGTTTGGGCCGCAATCTGCTCCCGCAAGGCTGCAGCGGGTAGATCCAGTCCCAGCGCCTCGTAGCTCGAAAGGAGCAGCTCGCGGCACGACCGCGCGCGTGTGCCGCCGGTTCCGCCGACAGCCACGAGCGCGCGCTCCTCACGCGACAGAACCGCAGCGGCTTCGAAAAGCGCGGCTACGTCATCCCACGGGCGCTTCATGGCCGCCCCCCCCGGCGTGTGGGCGGTGGGCGATACGAGCCTTCCACAGGGCGAGCGCTGACGCAGTCGTTCGGCGCGCGGGAGGCGGACTGCGGACTCGAAGGCCTCGGCGACGGACTCCCACACGCTCACGCGCGGTCCTCGGCGCCGGCGCCGAGTTCGCGCCGCAGCCAGGCCCGCGCCGTGCGCCAGTCGCGTTCGATCGCCGATACCGAGACGCCCAGCACGCGCGCCACGTCGGTCTGCTCCAGGCCGCCGAAGAAGCGCAATTCGACGACGCGCGCGGCTTGCGCCGACACGCGTCCGAGACGAACGAGCGCCTCGTCGAGCGCCAGGACGTCCAGCGCGCTCGACTCGAACGGCACGAGCACGGCGTCGAGCGGCACGCGATCCGCGTCGCCGCCGCGCTTCGCCGCCCGTCGCGCGCGCGCGTGGTCCACCAGGATCGTGCGCATCGCGCTGGCCGCGACGGCCAGGAAGTGCTCGTGGTTCTCGAACTCACGCGGAGCGGCGCCGAGCAGCTTCACGTAGACCTCGTGGACGAGCGCAGTCGGCTGCAGCGTCTGCGCCGCTCCGGCCGGCGCGTGGAAATGTCCCTGCGCGAGACGGCGCAATTCCGCGTAGACCATCGGCAAGAGTTCGTCGCCCGCGCCGCGATCGCCGTCGGCGATGCGCTGCAGGAGAGCGGTGACCTCGTGCTTCAATCTGGTCATGAGGGCTCGATGACGCGGGCGGCCCGGTCCGACGGAAGCTAACACCCCCCGACCGCGGGCGGGAGGATCCGCGCGGACCGCTCGTGGATCGCCTTCGAGGCGGGATACCGTTCGGAGAAATGCGGGTGCTGTCGGTACCGTTCAGGCCCTCATCGAAGCTGGCACGCGCCCGCCGCGGCGCGATGATCCCCCCACGCAGCGCGCGACTTGGAACCGAAGAAACTCTCGAGCTTCGACGCCACGCTCCTCGTCGTCGGCGGCATCGTCGGCGTCGGGATCTTCTTCAATCCGTCGCGCATCGCGGCCGCCGTGCCCGACCCGGCGTGGTACCTCGGGTTGTGGGTCTTCGGAGCGATCGTCGCGGTCCACGCGGCGCTGGTCTTCGCGGAACTCGGCGCCGCGTACCCGCAGGCCGGCGGTTGGTACGTCTTCCTGCGCGAAGCGTTCGGTCCGTTCCCCGCGTTCCTGTTCGCGTTCGTCGTCCTCGGCGTCGTGTCGACCGGCGCGAGTGCGGTCATGATGCAGATCTGCGTCCAGAACCTGTGCGGAATCGTGCCCGGAGTCGGCCCGCCCGACACGACGTCGGGGCGCGTCACGGGGGCGCTGATCCTCGTGCTCGTGACGGGACTCGCGCTGCTCGGAGTCAAGGCCGGTGCCGTGCTCCAAAACGCGTGCACCCTGATCAAGTTGGCGGCGATCACCGCGCTCGCGGCTGGAGCGTGGCTCGTCTTCGAGCCCGGATCCGCGCCCGTCGTCCCGCCTCCGCCGATCCCGGAAGGCGGCCTGGCAGCCGGTGCGATCCGTGCACTTCTCCCGGTGTTCTTCGCGTTCGGCGGTTGGCAGATGGTCTGTTACATCGCACCCGAAGTGCGTGAGCCGGCGCGCACGCTGCCGCGCGCGATCCTCATCGGCATCGCGATCGTCGCGGCGGCCTACCTGGCGATCAACGTCGGCTACTTGCGCGTCCTCGGACTCGGCGGATTGGCCGCGGATCCGACATTCGCGGGCGAGGTCGCGCGGCGCACCTTGGGCACGACCGGCGGAGAGATCCTGCGCGGCGCGATCGGGATCTCCGCGCTCGGCGTGTGCGTCGTCACGCTCCTCACGAGCCCGTGGCTCTACGTCGCGATGGCCCGCGAACGGCTCTTCTTCGAGTCGTTCGGCCGCCTCCGTCCGCGGACCGGTGCGCCGGCGCTGGCCCTCGTGGTCCAGCTCGTCCTCGCGCTGGCGTACTGGATCTGGGGCGGCGCCGAACTCCTGGTCGACTCGGTGGTCTTCGTCGAGTGGATCTTCCACGGCCTCGTCGCCGTCGCGCTGCTGCGACTGCGAAACCGACCCGGTGTCACGTGGCCGTTCCGATCGCGCTTCGGCGCGTGGGCCGCGTGGGTCTACTTGGCGACGGCGATCGCGATCGTCGCGGGAAATTTGGCCCAAATCGACGTCAACGCCATCGTCGCGGGGAACTTCGAAGAGGCCAACTTGCGCGCGTTCGCGATCGGCGGCGGACTGCTGCTGCTCGGCGCCGTCATCTACCGTCCTTGGCGCAACCTGGTCCAACGCTCATGAAACGCCCGCTCGTCACGATCTTCGGCACGCTCGCGATCACGTTCCTGCTCGCGGAAGGCTGTCTGCGCCTCGTCGGATTCAGGAACCCACCGGCCGAAGCCCCGATGCTGGTTTGGAACCCGAGCGAGGACGAGCTCATGGCGAGCGGGAAGTACCTCTACCAGTTCGACCCGTGGTCGCTCTGGTCGCCCCGACCCGGCGCCGTGATTCAGTTCGGCGAGCGCGAGCGGATCAGCGGTCCGCCCGACTTGGTCAACGAGGACGGCTTCCGCGGTCCTCGCATCCCGCGCGAACGCACGGCCGGCGTCGTGCGCATCGCGACGCTGGGCGACTCCTCGGTGTTCGGACTCGCCGTCCGTAGCGAGGAAACCTGGAGCGCGCTCCTGCCAGGAATCCTCGCGGAAAAGGGCGTTCGCGCCGAAGTCATCAACGCCGGCGTCGAGGGCTTCACGATCGCGCAAGGCCTCGAACGCTACCGCCACGACGTCCGCCCCTACCGGCCGGACGTGGTCATCGCGGCGTTCGGCGCCATCAACGAGCACTTCCCGGACACGATCACGGACGAGCAGAAGATCCAGCAACGCGCGCAGCAGAACCAGTTCGTGAAGCGCGCCAAGACTTGGGCGCGCGAGAACCTGCGGGTGGTCCAGGCGATCCAGCACCTGGTCTCGCCCGGGGCTTCCGAAGCGTTCCTCGCCGCCGCGGAACAGCGCCGCCGCGAGATCGAGTTCATGAGCCCGCACCAGAACGACCCGGCCTGGCCGTTCGGGCGTCGGGTCTCGGCCGAGGATTTCGAGCGGCTTTTCCAGACTTTGGCCGACGAAGTCGAGCGCGACGGCGGGCGCCTCATCGTCCTCTTGCCGCCGCGGCGAGAGGCGGCGGAGTCGGGCATGCCGTACCTCCTCCGCTACACACGTGTGGCCGCGACCTTCGCCGGTCTGCGCGGCTTGCAGGTGCTCAACGTGTACGCGCGTTTCCGCAGGGCGCATCGCGACGGCGAGCCCGAGCCGCCGCTCTTCATCCACGACGACTGGCATCCGTCGAGCTTCGGACACCGCACCATCGCAGCGTGGTTGGCACCGCTCGTCCTCGACCCGAACCAGTTCCGCGGCGGCGACAGCCAGTTCTGATCGCGCGGGTTCCAACTGGGGGCGAGGTCCGTAAGGCGGAGTGGAAGACCTTGTGGAGAGCGCGTGGAAAGCGCGGTTTACCCGTGGAAAACGCGCAGTCTCGCGCCGGGATCCCGCTCGAGGTGGAGAGCTCGACGAAGACCGATCGCGCGCGGGGTCGCCAAGGGCGCGCGATCGGGTCCGCACCTTCGAGCAGTCGTCGACGAGTCGTCGCGATCGGTGAGCTCGATCGACGAGTGCTGTGAGAAGCCGACGAGTTTCCTCGAACTCGTCCTTGGATCGATCGCGCATCGTGAGTAGAAGGACCTGTGTCCCCATGGCCATCCGCCCGGCCTCCCCCCTCTGCTCGATCGACCTCGGCTTCGCCGCGGTCGCGGGCCCGGGCGTCGAAGATCCGTTCCCAGCTCGTCTCGTGCCGCGTGCACGAAACGATCGGGTGCGCAGGGTTCCGATTCACGCTCGCGATGCACTGGCTCACCCAGTGCGCGCGGACGCCGAATCGGCGCCGCCAAGTCCGCATGCGGGCCGCGCGCCCGCGTCTGGTCGTCGTTCGTTCCTCCCCAAACTCGGCGCGCGTCCGGAAGACGGACGACGCAGCCTGAGGAAGTTCTTCTGATGCAACCTACCGCTCCCGCGGCCGCCCCCTCGGCCGACGAGTCGCAGCGTTCCTCCACCCTGTCCGTCTCTGGCGAGCCAGAACCGTCTCTCCTACCGGGTCGAACCGGTCGGGAGGTGCTCACGGGTCGTCAACGGTTCTTCCCCGACGCGACCGACGCGCAGTGGAACGACTGGCGTTGGCAGTTCCGCAACCGCGTGACGACGGTCGACGAGCTCTTGAAGCTCGTGCCGAAGCTCGCACCTCTGGCTGCGATGCAGCGCGAGGTCCTGCGCGATTTCCGCATGGGGATCCCGCCCTACTACATGGCGCTGATCGATCCCGACGACCTCGACGATCCGATCCTGAAGCACTCGGTCCCGATGCAGGGCGAGTACGACTTCCGCGACGTCGGCGAGGAGGATCCGCTCGGTGAAGAGCAGTACTCGCCGGTCCCGGGGATCACGCACCGGTATCCGGACCGCGTGCTGATGGTGATCAGCAATTCGTGCGCGATCTACTGCCGCTACTGCACGCGCAAGCGGATCATGTACGAGGACGCAGTCCCCGACGTCGAGATCGACCGCATGGTCGACTACATCGCGCGCACGCCGGCGGTCCGCGACGTGATCGTGTCGGGCGGCGACCCGCTGACGTACGGAACGAAGAAGCTCGAGAGCATTCTCGCGAAGCTGCGCGCCGTCCCGCACCTCGAGATCATCCGCATCGGCACGCGCGTGCCGGTGTCCTTGCCGCAGCGCGTCGACGACGAACTCGTCGAGATGCTGCAGCGCTATCACCCGCTGTGGATCAACGTCCACTTCAACCACCCGCGCGAGCTGACTCCGGAAGCCGCGGCTGCCTGCGACAAGCTGTCACGCGCCGGGATCCCGCTGAACAACCAGTCCGTGCTCTTGAAAGGCGTGAACGACGACGTGCCGACGATGCGCGCGCTCGTGACCGGCCTGATGAAGATGCGCGTGCGGCCGTATTACCTCTACCAGTGCGATCCGGTGCGCGGCGCCGAGCACTTCCGGACGCCGATCTCGAAGGGCATCGAGATCATCGAAGGCCTGCGCGGTCACGTCTCCGGCCTCGCGATCCCGACGTACGTCGTCGATGGTCCGGGCGGCGGCGGCAAGATCCCGGTGCAGCCGGAGTACATGCTCCA
This sequence comes from uncultured Planctomycetaceae bacterium, assembly GCA_964552875.1. Taxonomy (GTDB): domain Bacteria; phylum Planctomycetota; class UBA1135; order UBA1135; genus JAEUHZ01. The sequence goes on along the minus strand of CAZKIY010000131.1, from coordinate 2,584 downwards.
TTACGACCCGCTGCGGAAGAAGGCGCTCCTGCGCAACTTCCAGCACCGCGTGTTCGAGTACAGCGAACCGGATGCGGCGCAGCCGCACTCGGGCGAGCTGCGCCCGATGCGGGCCTCGCAAGCGATCCCGAACGCGAACGGGAACGGTCACGGCGACGGCAAGAAGACGTCGAACGGCAACGGCAGCGCACCGGCGAACGGGTCCACGGCACCGAACAGCACGGCGAAGAAGCCGCGCGTGCGCGCCGATGGTCAACCCGTCGTCGGGAAGAGCGGCTGGGTGCACCGCGGCCACTCGCGCGAAGAGCGCTTGGCGTCGGCGGAAACGGCGAACGGCGCGGCGCACGGGGCCACCGGGACGAACGGGACTTCGCCGAAGTCCGCCACGACGAACGGCTCGGGCACCGCTGCAAACGGCATGGGGAAAGAGAAGGAAAGCGCCGCGGTGAAGCGCGCGGCTACGACTCACCCGCCGGCTACGACTCACCCGCCGGCTACGACTCACCCGCCGGCTTCGACTCACCCGCCGGCCTCGACTCACCCGCCGGTGTCAACTCCCCCGCCGGCTTCGACGCCCGGATCCTGACGGTTCGCCCGGTGCGCATCGGCATCGCGTTCGACCTCAAGTCGGACCAGAGAGCGCGCGCGGACGGTCCCGACGATCTCCTCGAGGAGTACGACTCCGAGGAGACCGTCGAGGCCCTCGCGGCGGCTCTGCGTGAACTCGGTCACGACGCCGTCCTCATCGGCGGCGGTCGTCGTTTCGTCGAGCACGTGCTGCGCGATCCGCCCGATCTCGTGTTCACGATCTCGGAAGGGTTTGGCTCACGCTCGCGCGAAGCGCACGTGCCGGCCGTGTGCGAGATGCTCAGGATTCCCTGCACGCACTCGGATCCGCTGACCCTTGCGGTGACGCTCGACAAGGCTGCCGCGAAGAAGCTCGTCGCCGCGGACGGCGTCGCCACGCCGCGATTCGTCGTCGTCGAGGACGTCGCGACGGCGACGACGCTCGATTTCGATCTGCCCGCGATCGTGAAGCCGAACCAAGAGGGTTCGAGCATGGGTGTGCGGCTCACTTCGCGCGTCCGGACGCGGGACGAGCTGCGTCGCGAGGCACTGCGCGTCGTTTCCGACTACGGCGCCCCGGCGCTCGTCGAGGAGTTCGTGTCCGGCACGGAGATGACGGTCGGCATCCTCGGCACCGGCGCCGCGGCTCGCGTGATCGGCGCGATGGAGATCGCGCCGCGCACCGTCACGTCGGAGGAGTTCGTCTACTCGCTCGAGGTCAAGCGTGATTGGGAAGCACGCGTCGAGTACCACGTGCCGCCGCGCGTGGGGGCGGCGACGTTGCGCGCCGCGGAAGCGTGCGCGCTGGCCGCGTACCGTTCGCTCGGCTGTCGCGACGTCGGGCGCGTCGACGTGCGCCTCGATGCGCGCGGCACACCGAAGTTCCTCGAAGCGAATCCGTTGCCGGGCATGAACCCGCGTGTCGGCGATCTGTGCATCTTGAGCCGTCGCAGCGGGCTCGCTTACGTCGATCTCGTGGGCGCGATCGTCGCGAGCGCGTGCTCGCGCATCGCCGCGCGCCGATGAGTCTGCGCGTCGCCCTGCTCGAAACGCGCGACGCCGAGCTCGCCGGCGGAGACGAACGGGATGCGCTCGCGGTTCGTGCCGCCGACGGATCCACGACCGCGATCGAGCGCTCGTGCCGCGCGAACGGTTGGCACACGTCGCGCGTCGAAGCCCGCTCCGACGCACCGGACGCGACGATCGCCGATCTCGCGCGCGAGGATGTGGACGTCGTCTTCCAACTCGTCGAATCGTTGCGCGGCGAAGCGCGTTTCGAAGCCGCGGCCGCCTGGATCCTCGAGTGGGCACGCATCCCCTACACGGGCTCGGGACCGGTCGCGATCACGCTGGCGCTCGAGAAGCCCGTCGTGCATGCCGTGCTCGCCGCGCGCGGGGTGTCCGTCCCCGACGGATTCGTGCTCGAGACCTCTCTGGGAACGATCTCGATGCCGCTCACGGGTCGTCGCTTCCTCGTGAAGCCGTCCCGCGAGGACGCGAGTCATGGCATCGATGTCGCGAGCGTCGTCGCTGACGAGCAAGCGCTCCGATCCCGCGCGGCTCACGTGATCCGATCCTTCCGCCAACCAGCTTGGATCGAGGAGTTCGTCGACGGCCGCGAATTCAACGTCGCGATCCTCGGCTCGGGTCGGGACGCCGCGGTCCTGCCCCTGGGCGAGATCGACTTCTCGAAGCTCGACTCGTCCCTTCCGCGGATCCTGACCTACGCCGCGAAGTGGGACGAGACGTCCGTCGAGTACCATGCGACCCCGTCGATCGGCGCTCGGCCGATGGCGCGCGAGCTCGAGGCTGCCATCCGCGACACCGCGCTCGCGGCGTACGCGGCTCTCGGTCTCGCGGGCTACGGTCGCGTGGACTTGCGTGTGGATGCACGCGGGATCCCGCGCGTGATCGACGTGAACCCGAACCCCGACTTGTCCGAGGAAGCTGGCTTCTCCAAAGCCGCGGCTCGCGCCGGTCTCGACCATGCAACCCTCGTCCGAAGGATCGTCGACGA
>CAZKIY010000130.1:0-10732 GCA_964552875.1 uncultured Planctomycetaceae bacterium | reverse complement strand
CATGGTGAGCTGGCTCGACTGGAGTGACAGTGCCTTCGCGGAAGCGCGTCAGCGCGGCGTCCCCGTCCTCCTCCTCGTACGCGCGAGTTGGTGCCGCTGGTGCGCCGACCTCGACGACCGGGTCCTCGCCGACCCGCGGGTCGAGCGCTTGCTCGCCGAGCGCTTCGTGTGCATCACGGTCGACAAGGATCGCCGCCCCGACCTCGACGCGCGCTACTCGAAAGGCGGCTGGCCCACGCTCGCGTGGCTCGACGACACGGGCGAGATGCTCGCCGCGGACACGTACCTGGAGGTCCCCGAGTTCGTGCGGCGCGCCGAAGTCATTTCCGACTACCACGCGCGCCACCGGGACACGATTCGCGCGAGGATCGCCGTGTTCGAGCGCGAACGCGCGCTGGCCGAAGTGTCGAGCAAGAGCGGCGGCGAACTCTCGCTCGCGATCGTCGAACACGTCGCGCGCGCCGTCGTGGAAACCGCCGACCCCGCGCACGGCGGCTGGGGCCGCGAGCACAAGTTCCCCCACGCCGAAGCGCTTGATTTCGCACTGATTCGTTGGTCGCAGACCGGCGATGCCGAGATGCTCCAGCTCGTCGTGCGGACTCTGCGCGGCATGCAGGAAGGCCAGATCCACGACACGGTCGAGGGCGGCTTCTACCGCTACGCGACGCGCGCGGATTGGAGCGCGCCGCACCACGAGAAGGTGCTCGACGGCAACGCGCAGCGACTGCACCTCTACCTCGAGGCGTGGCAGATCCTGGGCGACGACTCGTTCCTGCGGACAGCGCGCGGCGTGCTCGCGTTCCTCGACAACACGCTCTACGACCCCGAGACGCGCGCGTTCCGCGGCAGCCAGGACGCCGATCCCGCGTACGCGAACTTGCGCACAATCGAGGAACGCCGCGCGCGCGGAGTGCCGAAGCGCGACTCGACGATCTTCGCGAACCAGAACGCGATCGCTGCGAGCGCGCTCTTCAAGGCCGCGTCGGTCTTGTCCGAGCCGCGGCATGCGGAACGCGCCGAGGGCGTGCTCGATTTCCTGCTCGCCGAACTCTTCGACCCGGCGCGAGGGATGTACCACTACTGGGACGGCGGCTATCACTTGCCGGGACTGCTCGGCGATCAGGCGTACATGCTGCGCGCCCTGTGCGACGCGGTGCAGCACTCGGGGCGCAATGCGTACCTCGAACCCGCGCGCAAGATCGCGGATGCCGCGATCGAACAGCTCGCGAGCCCCGGCGGCGGCTTCTTCGACACGGCGTACGACCCATCGGCGCGCGGTGGATTGAAGCGGCGCGATCGCTCGATCCTCGAGAACTCGGTGATGGCCGAGTCGTTGCTACGGCTCGCGTCGCTGACGCGCGATGCGGACTACGCGGACACGGCGCGCGAGGCGTTGGCGAGCTTCGCGAGCGATTGGAAGCGGCATGGACACTTCACGGCGGGATATGCGCGGGCAGTGGACTTGCTCTTCCACGAGCCGATTCGCGTGACCGTGGTTGGTTCGCCCGATGCTCCCGACGTGAAAGACATGGTGCGCGCCGCGTGGAAGCCGTACGTCGCGAGTCGCATCGTGCAGGTGCTCGATCCGTCTCGTGACGGTGAGTTACTGCAGCGCTCGAACCTGCCGACGCCGCGCGCAGGTGAAAAGGCGCGCGCTTACGTCGAGCGCGGCCGCGAGAGCTACGCCGAGACCGCGGAACCGGCCCGACTCGCCGCGCTGATGGCGCGGGTCGAGCGGGGCGGCTGACCTGTTCACGCCGGCCGATCGTGAAGACGGGGCTCGGCTATTCGCAAGATTCAACCTCGGCTATTCGCAAGGTTCAGCCTCGGTTGTTCGAAAGGCTGATCGTTGGCGGATCGAAGGGTTGCGATCACCGCATCACAACGGTCGCCGGCCGCGATCGGCTTCGTCGACTTGCTGATCGGGACGGCGCCCGACGTGAACCCCGATCTGATCCCGGACGGCTGTCCGGGCGCCTATGCAGCGCTCACGCCCTCCGCATCGCCTCGGTCGGACGCATCGATGCGGCGCGCAGCGCGGGCCACGTCCCGCCGACGAGTCCGAGGATCAGCGCGAACACCACGGCCGTGATCATGACCTCCGGCGTCACGCGGAACGCGAACGCGACCTCGGTGAAGGTCTGGAAGTTCATCGCGCCCGTGTCGACGCCGTTCAGCGGCAGCGCGAGCAAACATCCGACCGCTCCGCCCGCGAGGCCGAGCACCAGCGCCTCGAACAAGAATGACAGGAAGATCGCGTAGGGCCGATATCCGATCGCGAGCAGGATCCCGATCTCGTAGGTCCGCGCCGCGAGTGCCGCGAGCATCGTGTTCGTCGCCGTGAACACGGCCGCGGTGCCCATGACGATCGCGAGGAACATCCCCAAACGGCGCAGGACGAACGACAGCGCCTCGGTCTGCGACGTGAGGTACTCCTTCTCCGTCATCACCTTGGACGGAACCTGTGGGTCCGCGTCCATGCGCTGCTTCAGCGCCTCGAGGTCCGTGCCGGGCTTCAGGATCGCCACGATGCGGTTCATCACCGGACGTTCGAGAGCTTCGCCGATGCGGTCGCGATCGCCCCAGATCTCCGACGAGAACGGACCGTCGCTGTCGAAGACGCCGACTACCTTGAAGGGCGTCGTGTTCAACGTGAGCGTCGCTCCGACCTGACAGTCGCGGATGCGCTCGACGAGCTTCCGCCCGACGATCACCTCGTCCGCACCGGAGGCGAAGCGGCGGCCTTCGACCTGCCGCACTCCGTCGCCATAGATGTCGAAACTGCGCGGGGAAACGCCGCGAATGGGCACGTTCGTCTCGCCGCCGTCGATCTTGAAACGGCGCACGGCGAGGTACATCTCGCCCGCGATCAGCGGTTCGCCTTCGTTGAGCGATTCCGCTTCCTCCAGGGACTTCGTGAGGATCTGCGAGCGTTCCAGCGTGAAAACGCTGTCGCCCTCGTTCGTCGCGCCTTGACGCAGGAACACGATGACGTCCTCGCGGCCGCTCGCGGTGAACAGCGTCTCGAAACCCTGCTGCAGCGCGAGAACGCCGGCCAGGACCGCGACCGTCGCGCCGATGCCGAAGACGGTGAGCAGGGTCGCCGACCAGCGCACCAAGAGGCTGCGCAAGTTGTAGCTCAGGGGAACGAGTGCCACGCGATCACCTCACGGCTCGAAGGGCGTCGATGACGGACAGGGCTCGCGCACGTAAGGCCGGCGCTATGCCTGCGAGAAAACCGATGGCCACGGTGGCCGCGACCGCTTCGAGGATCGTCGGTCCGGTCACTTGGAATCCCGGGAACATGGAGCCGATCGCTTTGGCCATGCCCGGCTCGGCCATCTTCGCGAGCAGGATTCCGAGCGCGCCGCCGAGGCCGCACAGCACGAACGCCTGAACGATGAGTATGCCGAACACGGATCCATCGGTGAATCCGAGCGCTTTCAAAACGCCGATGTCGCGCGTCTGTTCGCGCGCCGACATCAGCATCGTGTTCAAGACGGCCAGCAGGATCGCGATCATCACCCCGCCGCCGATCGAGGACACGAGCAACGGCACGTTGCCGACCATCGAGACGAATTGCGCTTGGAACTCGGACTCGGACGTGGCTTGCACGGCTTGCGGGCCGTTCTCGAACATCGCGTCGACCTCGGACATCACGTCCACCTGCACTGCGCCGGGCGCGAGCTTCAGGACGAAGATGCCGACATCTCGCGGGCCCGTCGCGACGCCCGACTCGAGCGACTTCTCGAGGTACTCGTACGGGAAGAACAGCGTGTTCTCGTCGAGCGACTTCTTCTTCGAGCGGTAAATGCCCGCGACTTGGTAGTCCCACGCGCCGCCGTCGGCCTTCGGGTAGAGCGGGCTGATGATCGGCACCGTGTCGCCCACATCGAAGCCGTATTTCGCGGCCGTTTCCGCGCCGACCAAGCACGAGTTGCGGTTCGTGAGGAACGTCTCCTTCGAACCCTCGACGATGTAGAGCTCGGGATAGACGTCGAAGAGTTCCTTCGGATCGGTGGCGAACTGCGCGAAGAAGTTCGCCTGCTCCTGGTAGTACCCGCCGAACCAGTTCCAGCGCACGATCGACTCGACGCCGTCCACCTGAGCCAGCTTCGGACCGTACGACTGGGGCATCAGCACGAAGAGGCTGACCTTCGATTGCACGATGATCCGGTTGGCTGCGGCGTCGACGACACCCGCATTCAGCGCGACGACGAGCGAGCGCAGCACGCACAGTAGGAAGATCGCGACGGCGAGGGACAGCACCGTCAGCACGAAGCGCAGCTTGTGCTTCAGCAGGTTCTTCGTGACGAGACGGACGGGGATCACGGCGCGCCCCGTGCCGACTTCTGTTGCGCGGCCGCTGCGACCGCGTCGTTGCCTTCGAGCCGTTCGATGCGCCCGATCGAGCCGCCCTTCTCCATGTGCACGATCGCGCGCGCGCGCTGAGCGGCCTCGGCGTCGTGCGTGACCATGAGGATCGTCTTGCCGAACTCGCGATTCAGCCGTTGGAGGAGACCCAGGACTTCGTCCGCCGATTTGCGGTCCAGATCGCCCGTCGGCTCGTCGGCCAGGATGATCTTCGGATCCGTCACGAACGCGCGCGCGATGGCGACGCGCTGCTCCTGACCACCGGAGAGTTGCGAGGGTCGGTGTCCGCGCCGATCCCCGAGGCCGACGAGGTCGAGCGCCACGCGCGCGTGCTCACGTCGCTCGCTGCGCGACAACTTCGTGAGCAGGAGCGGCAACTCGACGTTCTCCTGCGCGGTCAGCACGGGGATCAAGTTGAAGCCCTGGAACACGAATCCGATCGTCTCCGCGCGCCACGCGGCGAGATCGGGGCCGCTCATCGCGGAGATGTTCTCTTCTCCGATCATCACCTCGCCCGCGTCGCTCTTGTCGAGGCCGCCGACCAAGTTGAGGAGCGTCGTCTTGCCGGATCCCGATGGGCCCATGAGCGCGTAGAAACCGCCCTGTTCCATGTCGAGGTCGAGCGCGTCGAGCACCGTGAGCGTCTCGCCGCCGCGCGCGTAGCTCTTCGTGACTCCACGGAGCCGGATCATCGAATTCGTGCTCATTTTCCTACTTCCGTGGCTGGCATCCGGGGCGTCGGTGTCCGGCGTTTCATGGGTTCTTCTTTTCCAGGCGAACGCGGGTTCCGTCCTCGAGTTCTGCGGCCGGGCGACGGACCACTTGCTCGCCCGCGGAGACGCCTTTCAACACGACGACGCGGCCGGCCCGCTCGGGCCCGAGCTCGATCTCGCGCCGGCGCACGACGCCGTTCTCGTGGACGAAGAGCGCGGGCTTTCCCGACGTGCGCACGATGCAATCCTGCGAGACGAGGATGCGCGCTTCTTGCGGCAGCCCACCGTCCGGCGCCGGCTTCTTCGGATCCGCGACGGACGCGAACACGACGCGCACGCCCATCTCGGGCCGCAGCTTGTCGTCGCGCTCGACGAACGCGACGCGCACCTCGACCGTCGCCTTCGTGCGGTTCGCCGTCGGCCAGATGCGATCGACGCGGCCGGGATAGAACTTCGACGGGAACGCGTCGAGGTAGATGCGCGCTTCGGCGCCGAGCACGACGGACGCGAGCGAGGTCTCGGGCACTTCGGCCTGCACTTCGAGCGTCTCGAAGTCGACCATCGTGACGACCGACCCGCGCGCGTTCGATCCGCCTTGCGAGTTCGGGCTGACGACTTCGCCGACCTCGGCGTCCTTCAGCACGACGATGCCGTCGAACGGCGCGCGCACGGCGGTTTTGTCGAGCGTCGCCTGCGCCAATTCGCGCGCGGCGATCGCAGAATCCACGCGCGCTTTCGACTCGGGCACCGAACTCTCCGACGCGGCGAGGCGCGCTTCGCCTTGCAGCAAGCTCTTCTCCGCGGCCACGAGGCGGGAACTCGCACCCTGCTGCATCGCTTGCGCGTCGAGCAGGTCGCGTTGCGCGCGGTCGCGGCGGTCCGCCGTGTCCACGCCGCTCTCGAGCAGCTTCACCGCGCGGTCGAAAGTGAGGCGGGCCAGCCCCAGCGACGCCGCCGCGGAATCGCCCTCCGAGCGCACGGATTCGACGTTCGCGCGCAACGTGTCGATTTCGCTGCGCGCGGAAGCGGCATTCGCGATCGCGACGTCGACACCGCGTTCCAGGACGACGACGTCGGCCTCGGCGCGACGCACCGCGGCGGCGTATTCGTCGGCGAAAAGCCGCGCGACGACGTCGCCCTTCTTCACGACCGAACCTTCGCTGACGTTGAGCTCGACGATGCGCCCCGGCGTGTCGGCGGAGAGCGCGGCGCGCGTGCGCGCGACGATGTAACCGTTCGCGGAGGCTCCCGTGGCCGCAGCGACGGCCGAAGCGTCGCGTTCCTGCACGCGCTCGACCAGGACGACCGTTAGCGACAGCTCGGTCAGGGCGTCGCGCTTCCAGAACGCGACGATGGCCAGGATCGCGATCAGGACCACCCACTTGATCCACCACGGACGCGTGCGTCGTTGCGTGCGCCCGCTCGGGCCGCGCTCGATCCGCAAGTCTTGCAAACTGGTTTCCGTCACGATCGTCGCTCCTCTGTCCCGCACAACGAGGGCCGAAGAGTCTAACGACGGGAAGTCGAAACGAGGCGTTCGGAGCAGGGCGCGCGGGCTCTCGGGGATCTTGTCCGCAGCACGCGACGACTCCTGATCGCGCGCTCTGGATCGGACGAGACGCGCTCGACGGACGGCAATCCTCCTGTTGCCGCTTTTGCGCGCGCGGCTAGTCCGGCCCGAGTACGAGTGAGAGCTGCCGAGGGTGCCGGGGCGAGGGGTCCCGGCACCCTCTCTCGTCGCGAAGCCCTCATCCGTCGCTGGGGGAATCGCAGCGCTTCCGCGACGCCCGGATGCGAGCGAGCACGTCGTCCTGGCCTGCGGGATCCCGTTCGATCAACGTGATCGCCCCGTCGAGATGCGCGCGGGCGGAGTCCGTGTCTCCGCTCGCGAGGAGGGCCTCGCCGAGCATGAGTTCCGCCAGCGCCAAGGGCGAACCGCGCGAGGTTCCGCTGGAGCGCATGACCTCGACGGCTTCGCGAAACGCCGGGAGAGCTTCGTCGCGCGCCTTCACGGTCCACAGGAACACCCCGTAGCCGTACAACGCCTGCGCGAGATAACGCGGCGACGAACCGGGTTCGCGGCGGATCGCGAGCACGCGCTCCCAACTCTCGCGCGCTTCGGCGGAACGGCCGAGCGCTTCGAGGATTTCGGCCCGCCGCGCGAGCGTCGTCGCGACCGAAGGGTGCCTCTCGCCCAAGCGTCGCATCTGCAGCAGCAGCGCCTCGTCCAGCTTCGATTCGGCGGCCGTGTAAGCCTTCTCGGCGATCAGCATGCCGGCCCGGTTCGACAGGATGTACGCCAGCTCCTCCTCGCCGTCGACTTGCAGCGCGCGGTAGCCGTGCTCGACCTCTTCGAGTAGTTCGTGAGCCCGCTCCCGCCGGCCGGCGCGCCACAAGGTCGTCGCCAGGTTCGACATCGATTGGAGCGTGAGCGGATCCTCGACGCCCAAGATGCGACGACGGATCGCGAGCGACTCCTCGAGACGCCCCACGGACGCGGTCAGGTCGCCGCGGTCCAGCTGGATGGCGGCGAGGTTGTTCAGACTCTCCGAGACGGCCAACGACGCTGGATCGCCCGCTTTTCGCAGCGCCAACGCTTCGAGGTGCAACGCCTCGGCCTCGTCCAGCCGGCCCAGTCCGCGCAAGCAAGCGGCGAGGTCGTTGGCCATGGACGCGATGTCCGTGTGCGTCTCGGTGCCGTGCGCACGGTGGATCTCGAGCGCGCGCGCGAAGTGCTCGGCCGCGAGGGCCAGCTCGCCCCGCGCGTAACGCAGGTTTCCCAGCGTGCGCAACGAAAGCGAGTACTCGAGGTCGTCCGCGCCGAACGTCCGCAGACGGATGTCCGCCGCTTCGGAAGCGAGCGCCTCGGCCCCGTCACCGAGCCCGAGGCGTTCGGCCACTTTTCCCAGGGAATCGAGGAGGTTCGCGCGCAGGTGATCCTGGTCCGCGTACTCGCGGCGCACGCGATCGGCGTGCAGGAGGATCCGACGTCGTTGCGACTCGCGTTGGACTTCGTCCATCGACGCGGAAGAAGTCAGGAACGCGTCCATGAGGAACGCCGCGATGGCCTGGAACGATTGGGCCTCGACGCGGGCGTGCATCGCCTGCTCGAGCGCTCGGGACTCGCCGCGAGTCTTGGCGATGACGCCGAACGCGAGGGCCAGGACGAGCGCGACAGCGGACCCGACCGCGATGCGGTTCCGGCGGATGAACTTCGAGCTCCGGTACGCGAAGGAGTCGCCGCGCGCCTGCACGGGATGGCCTGCGAGATGTCTCTCGACGTCGTCCGCCAGGTCGTTGGCCGATGCATAGCGACGGATGGGCTCCTTGCGCAGCGCCATCAGCACGATGCGGTCGAGATCGCCTCGCAGGCGACGACGCAGCGCCTTGGGTGTCATGCCGCGGCGTGACGCGAGGACCTTCGGGGCCTCGCGCGGCGCGAGCGCAGCGATCGCGAGCGCGGCGTCCGGCCGCAACGCCGTCGTGCTGGGTCGAGTCGGCGGACGCTCGATCACGGCGCGTTGCCAGTCGATCGGGCTTTGATTCTCGCTCGAAAACGGGCGGCGTCCGGTGAGAGACTCGTAGAGCACCACCCCGAGTGAGTACACGTCCATCGCCGTTGTCACGGGGCCGAGCGTGAGCTGTTCCGGACTCGCATAGTCGGGCGTCAACGCTTGACTCAGCGTCATCGTCGCGGACAGCCCACTCGCCTGCAGGCCGCCGTCGAGAACGCGCGCGATGCCGAAGTCGAGGAGCTTCGGGTTGCCGGTCGCGTCGATCAGGATGTTGCCCGGCTTGAGGTCGCGGTGGACGACCAGGTTCTGGTGCGCGAAGTGGACGGCGCGACAGACCTGCACGAAGAGGCGCAAACGCTCGACGATCGAAGCGTTTTTCTCGTCGCAGTAGCGATCGATGGGGACCCCCAGGACGAGTTCCATCACGAGGTACGGGCGGCCGTCCGTCGTCGTACCGCCGTCCGTCAGCGCCGCGATGTTCGGATGGTGCAGCGCAGCCAACGTGCGTCGTTCGGACTCGAACCGGCGCACGAGACTCTCGGTCGCGAGCTCGATGCGAATCAGCTTGATCGCGACCGCGTGTTGGAACAGGCCGTCACGGCGTTCGGCGCGGTAGACGACACCCATGCCGCCTGAAGCGATGCGTGCGGTCAGGCTGTACGCGCCGATCTCGCGGCCGACCATCGGATCCACGACGGGCAGCAGCGCGCCGCCGTCCAACCGCGCGACGAGCTCGTGCGGATGCTCGTCGGCCGCGAGCAAGCGGTCCACCTCGCGACGCAGATCGACATCGTCGACGCACTCCTCCGCCAGGAAGGCACGGCGCTCCGCGCTCTCGAGTTCCAAGGCGCGGTGGAACAGGCGCTCGACCGTCGTCCAGCGTTCAGGATTCATCGCGGCGATCCAACTCGGCCCTCAGCCAAGCTCGCGCGAGCCTCCAATTGCGCTCCACCGTCGATTCCGACATCTCGAGTGCCAGCGCGAGCTCGGGCGTCGTCAAGCCGCCGAAGAAGCGCATCTCGACGATCCGCGATTGCAGAGGCGCGAACTTCTCGAGCCGCGCGAGCGCCCCGTCGAGGGCCAGCACGTCCTCGGCACGCACGGCACCGCCCGCCTCGACCTCTTCGAGTGGCACGCGTCCGGGATCGCCGCCGCGCTTCTCGGCCTGGCGTCGACGCGCGTGGTCCGCGAGGACGCGCCGGATCGCCGTCGCCGCCGCAGAGAAGAAGTGCGCGCGATTCTCGAACGCGGTCGGTTGGCCGGCGAAGAGGCGCATCCAGGCCTCGTTCACGAGCGCGGTCGGCTGGAGCGTGTGTCCCACCCGCTCGCCCGCCAGGTCGCGTCGCGCCACGGTGCGCAACTCCTCGTAGAGCGCCGCCGCGAGTTCCTCGGGAGCGCCGGGCCGGCCGGCCTGCACGTCTTGCAGAATCTGCGTGATCGCCAGCATGCAGGTAGGACAGCCGGGACAATTCCAACGCTCGGAAGGCTCCGAACACGAGCCGCATGGCCCGACGAAGACCAGCCTAGCCGTGCAATCGCGGTCCGGCAGGAACAGGCCGCCGGATTCCTGAAGGGTTTCGGCCCCCGTTTGCGCCTGAGGTCGGAACCCCGGATGCATCCGTCCGGGGACCGGTCCCGCTCATGTTGAACCCGATCGCACGGAATCTCCCCTCGGACGCGCGCGCCTCGATTCCGGCGCCGCGCGCACCGGCGCTCCATCCTGTGCCCCGCCCGGTCGTCGGCCGGCCGGCGAACCGCGCGGTCGAGGTGCCGACGGCGGACCCTTGAGCAGCTCGAAGTCTCTCTGAGCAGCTCAAGGCCCCGTGAGCGGCTCGGAGTTTCCGTGAGCAGGGATCCAGGTGTTCCGAACGCCCGTCCTGCCCGCGTTCGGCCGCGGGGCGATACGTGGGGCGGATGTGCGCGGAATCATCGGCGCGACTCAACTGTGCGACAGGCACCGAACCTCTCGAGGCCGGTTGCGGCGTTCTCGGTCGATCGCTCGGGACGAACGAACTGGTGTCGACATGTTTTCGTCGATCCGACGGTGCGACGACCGAGGTTGAGTGCCGAGTGCCGAGTGCCGAGTGCCGAGTGCCGAGTGCGGAGTGCGAGTGCCGCATGCCGCATGCC
>CAZKIY010000129.1:3768-10856 GCA_964552875.1 uncultured Planctomycetaceae bacterium | reverse complement strand
CGCTTGTTCTGCACGTAATTCCAGGACACGTCGGTGACGAGGTCCTTGATCACGGGGAACGTCTTGAGCGGTTGGACCGTGATCGTTTCGGTCTCGCTGTACATGTTCATCCGCGTCATGCACGAGAGCCGCGGACGCCCGTTGATCTCCATGCTGCAACTGCCGCACTTGCCCGCTTTGCAGTTCCAGCGCAGCGCGAGATCGGATGCTTGGCGCGCTTGGATGCGATGCAGCACGTCGAGGACGACCATGCCGGAGTCGACTTCCTCCTCGAACGTGACGAACTCGCCGCCATTCTTGTCGCCGCGCCAGACCTTGAACGTTCTCTTCGTCATCTAGAGGCCCTTCCCGTCGACACCGGCGCCGACGAGGCCGGATTCCAGGTCTTCGATCTTCGCGTTCGCGATCGCGGACAAGTGTTCGGGCGCTTTGGGACGAGCGACCTTCGCGATCGACATTTCGCCGTCCGCGCCCTTCTTGGTCACGACGTTGTAGGCGAGGCACTCGGGGCGTTCGCCCGGGAAATCGAGGCGCGTGTGCGCACCGCGACTTTCCTCCCGCAAGAGCGCTGCGCGCGCCACGGCTTCGGAAGTGATGAGCAGCGAGCGTAGCGCGAGCGCCTCGTGCCAACCGGGGTTGTATTGGCTCGCGCCCGGCGCGCGCACGTCCTTCGCGGACGCTTTGAGTGTCTGCAGCTCCTCGATGCCCTTCTCGAGCTCCACTTTCGTCCGCACGATGCCGACGTAGCGGCTCATCAGCTTCTCGAGCTGCTCGTGGAGGAGATACGGGTTCGTCCCCGTCTCGCGTCGCAGGATGCTCGTGGCGCGTCGCACGGCGTCGCTGATCTGTTCGGCCGGAGCCTTCACCGGCGACTTCGCCGCGCGGATGTACTCACCCGCGCCGACGCCGGCCAAGCGACCGAACACGATCAAATCGGACAAGGAATTCCCGCCCAAACGGTTCGCGCCGTGCAATCCGGCCGCGCACTCGCCGCATGCGAAGAGACCCGGCACGGTCGTCTGTTGCGTGTCCGCGTCGACGCGCACGCCGCCCATGAAGTAGTGGAGCGTGGGGCCGACCTCCATCGCTTCCTTCGTGATGTCGACCTCGGCCAGTTCCTTGAACTGGTGGTACATCGACGGGAGCTTGCGCTTGATGAAGTCCGCCGGGCGACGCGAGGCGATGTCGAGGAACACGCCGCCGTGCGGCGAGCCGCGACCAGCGTTCACCTCGGCCGTGATCGCGCGCGCGACCTCGTCGCGCGTCAACAACTCGGGCGGTCGGCGCGCCGCCTTGTCGCCGTTCAACCAGCGCTCGGCCTCTTCGACCGTCGCTGCCGTCTCCGGCGCGAAGCGCTCGGAGATGTAGTTGAACATGAACCGCTCGCCCTTGTTGTTGAGCAGGATTCCGCCGTCACCGCGCACGCCTTCCGTGACGAGCGTGCCGCGCACCGACGGCGGCCACACCATGCCCGTCGGGTGGAACTGCGTGAACTCGAGGTCCATCAGCTCGGCACCCGCGTCGTACGCCATCGCGGTGCCGTCGCCCGTGTACTCCCACGAGTTCGACGTGATGCTCCAGGCTTTGCCGCCGCCGCCCGTCGCGAGGATGACGGCCTTGCAACGGAACACGACGAAACGGCCCGTTTCGCGCCAATAGCAGAGGACGCCGGCGATGCGATCGCCGTCCTTCAAGATCTCCAGCGCCGTGCACTCCATGTGGAAGGAGATGCCCTGATGGATGCCGTGATCCTGCAACGAACGGATGAGCTCGAGCCCGGTGCGATCGCCGACGTGCGCGAGTCGCGGATAACGGTGACCACCGAAGTTGCGCTGGCTGATCAAGCCTTCTTTCGTGCGATCGAAGACGGCGCCCCATTCCTCGAGCTCGCGCACGCGATCCGGCGCCTGCTGCGCGTGCAATTCGGCCATGCGCCACACGTTGAGGAACTTCCCGCCGCGCATCGTGTCGCGGAAGTGCACCTTCCAATTGTCGCGGCCGTCGACGTTGCCGAGCGCCGCGGCCATGCCGCCCTCGGCCATCACCGTGTGCGCCTTGCCGAGCAGGCTCTTCGACACGACGCCGGTCGACAGACCTTGCGCGCTGCACTCGATCGCCGCGCGCAAACCAGCGCCGCCGGCGCCGATCACGAGGACGTCGTGCTCGATCGTTTGGAGTTCGTGGACGTCGAGCATGTCAGTTCCAGGTGTTCGGATCGGTGATGACGCCCATCGAGACGAGGCGCACGTAGACGTCCGTGAGCATCACCCAGAAGAGACTGAACCAAGCGAAGGCCATGTGGCGCGCGTTGAACCACGAGACCTTCTTCCACACACCGAGTGTCACGGTGTTCTTGCCGCAGGACATGCAGTCCTCGCGCCCGCCGACGAGGTGGCGCAGCGAGTGGCATCCGAAGGTGTAGCCCGCGAGCAGCGACGCATTGACGAGCAGGACGATGCTGCCGAGACCGACGCCGAATTCACCCTGGCGGAAGAACGCCTGGAACGCGTCCCAGTAGAGAAGGGGGATGAAAAGGAGCGCGAAATACAGCGCGAATCGGTGCAGGTTCTGGAACAGGAAGAGCGTCGCCTCGCCCTGATACTTGTGCTTCGGCAACGGCCCGACGCCACAACCCGGCGGCGAACCACCGACCGAGCGGTAATACGCCTTGCGGTAGTAGTAGCAGGTGAAGCGGAACGATCCCGGGAACACCAGGATGAAGAGTGCCGGCGAAACGGGCAGGAATGCCGGCCACCACGAAGGCCACGCTCCGAACCAGGCGTGCGCGAGCGGCGCGCTACCGGGCGCCGAGAGCTCCGTGAAGAGCACCGGCGAATAGAACGGGCTCAAGTACGGATCGGCGAAGTAGTGCTGGCCTTGGAAAGCGGCCCACGTCGTGTAGACGATGAAGGTCGCGAAGACGGCGACGGTCAGCGCGGGTCCGGCCCACCAACGGTCGGTGCGCACGGTCGCCGCGAACCCGCCGACGTGTCCTCCGGCGGCAGGCGGATGGGGGGGGCTCATCGGGGGCGCATCGTAGGGAAGCCTGCGGCGCGCGCACAAGGCGCACGGGCCACGATCTCGCGACGCCGAGTGCGCGCTCGCCGAACTAGGCGATCAACTCGTGCTGCACGACTCCGGCAACGTCCGTCGACCGGACATCGCGGCCGGAACAAGGGAACGAGAGCTGCGTGTGATCGATCCCGAGCAGGTGGAGGATCGTCGCGCGCAGGTCGCGCACGTGCACCGGTTTCTCCTCGGCCCTGAAAAGAACTCGGCCGTCGCGCGAGGATCCGGAGCCTAGGCCGGCCTCGACGACGGCGTGCGACCGAACTCAGAACCGCAGACGACCTGCATCAACGAGCACGCTTCCGGTTCACCGACCACCATCGCTGCACCGGACGCGCCGCCCTTCATCCGCTCCTCGCGCGAATCGACGCGCAAGCCGCCGTCGGCGGAGAGAGGATTCGACGGGAGCTCCGGGGGGGCGAACGAGCGTGCTTCACGACCTGGTGTGCATCGAATCCAGACGTAGAGTCTACCGTTACGATGAACCCCCGAAGTCTGGCGCTGTTCTCCGTCGCCATGAGTCTCGCGTGCGTCTCGGCCCAAGAACCCGCGCGTCCGAAGAAGCCCGGCGTGACCTCCGCGAACGTGCGCATCCCCATCGAGAAACTGACGCCTGACGCCGTGTTCGAGATCGGGGGCACACCCGACTGGCTCGCGATCGACGAGCACGCGTGGGTCTCGAATTCGCCGCGGAACAGCGTCTCGCGGATGGACCCTAAGACGAACACCGTCGTCGCGACGATCGCTGTCGGCAAGGAACCAGGCTCAGGCCTCGCCGCGGGTTTCGGCAGTCTGTGGGTGCCGAACTGCGGCGACTCCACGCTCTCGCGTATCGATCTCGTGAGCGGTGTGGTCACCGCCACGATCCCGATGACGATTGCGAATTCGGAAGGTGGCATCGCAACCGGCGCGGGCAGCGTGTGGGTGCTCACCGACTTGCGCAGCACGCTCGCGCGACTCGACCCGGCGACGAACAAGGTCGTCGCCGAGATCCGCGTCGCACCCGGATCTCACGCGGCCGCGTTCGGTGAGAAGTCCGTCTTCGTGACGAGCACGACGGAGAGCTCGCTCACGCGCATCGATCCAGAGACGAACCTCGTCGTCGAGGTCGTCAAGGTCGGTCCGAAGCCGCGCTTCCTCGCTGTCGGCCTGGGCTCGGTGTGGACGCTGAACCAAGGCGACGGCTCGATCTCGCGCGTGGACCTCGCGACCAACAAGGTGGTCGCGACGATCGAATGCGGCATCCCCGGCGGCGGGGGAGAGATCGCGGTCGGCGAAGGCTCCGTGTGGGCCACGTCGTGGGACTATCCGATCACGCGCATCGATCCCCGGACCAACACGGTCGTGCAGCAGTTCTTCGGTCCCGGCGGCGACGCGATTCGCGTGGGCCTGGGCTCGGTGTGGCTCTCGAACCTGAAGGCCGGGAACGTGTGGCGTATCGATCCGCGCCGGATCGAGGCCACGCGGCCGGATTGAGCGTCGATCGAGGATCTCGGGAGCTGCGCTTCGTCCTCGTCGGTAGAGCCTCACGAACCGTGGATCCGCGGGGTCCCCGAATCGAGCGCGGTCGCTACGCTGGGTCGGCTTGCATTCGCTTGCAGGGGCAGTCCTCTTGCTTCGCGAGCCCCCCGGAGTCGAGGTCGTCGCATGAAATTCCACCGCTCGTTCGTGCCCGTCCTGCTCGGGCTGATCGTCGGCACTTCGGGCGCACGTGCCCAGGCTCCGGCTGCGCTCGGAGCGCGCACGACGATCAAGCCGATCCCGCTCCCCGGTCCGGTCTCGCCGGCGACCTCCTCGCAGTTCGTCGTCGCCTCCACCGGCGTCGACGACTGCGCCAACGCCGGCTCGATCCCGATCGCCGGGCCGGGCACGTTCCAGGTCAACACGGTCGCCGCGACCGACAGCCCACAAGTCGGAACCGGCTGCACGCAAGCCCACCGCGACGTCTGGTTCGAGTGGACTGCCACCCAGACCACCATGTTCGAGATGACGTTGTGCAGCGGCACGTCCACCGACACGGTGATCGCCGTCTGGGCCGGCGCGTCGTGCCCGTCCGGAACGCCGCTCGCCTGCAACGACGACGGCTGCAACGTGCAGTCCCGCGTCGTGTTCCCGGCCACGAACGGGAGCCCATATCTGCTGCAGATCGGTGTCTACGGCGCGAGCAGCAGTCCGGGCTTCAGCGGCACCTTCGACATCGTCGCGCTGCCGCCGCCGCCGTCGAACGACGAGTGCGCGACCGCGACCGTCGTGAGCGGCTTGGGCACGTTCGCATTCGACAACACGTCCGCGACGACGAGTGTGCAAGGCCAAGCGGAGTTGCCGTGCCTGCTCTACGGCTCGACCGCGATGAATCGCGACGTGTGGTTCCAATGGACCGCGCCGTTCAGCGGCGTGGCGACGTTCACGACCTGCACGTTCACGGGTGTCGACACGAAGATCGCCGTGTATCCCGGCGCGGGTTGTCCCACGCCCGGTAGTGCACTGGCTTGCGGTGACGACGACTGCGTGGGCTTCCAGTCGACGGTCCAGTTCAACGTCACGGCCGGCGCGCAGTACATGCTCGAGCTCGCGGTCTATCCGGGCGCGCCCGGCGGTACGGGCATGTTCTCGCTCGATGTTCCGCCGCCGCCGCCGCCGCCGATACGCGCGGACATGAACGTCGACATCGGACCGACGGGCGGAACGCCCGGATCTCCGGCCAACACGTACGCCGCGGCTGCGGGTCGATCGGGTGAGTGGAACGCACGCAGCGCGCACACGGTGACGGGCCAGCTCGAGGACCTCGCGGGCGTGCCGTGTGGCACGGTTCTCACGCGCGTCGTCGCCACGCCGCAGGACCGCGTGTTCACGAACCCCGGTCCGATGGGGGACGACGCGGCGCTGCTCGAGGATGCGCAGGACATCGGCGGTTTGGGCGGCACGACGACGTGGACGTTCAGCAACTTGTACGGCGGCAACTACGCCGTCACGACCTACGCCTGGGCGCCGGATGGCGCGACGTATCGGTCAATCGTCTCGGCCGTCGATTCGAGCGATCCGCCGCAGTCCGTGGGTGGCGCGTGGTCGGGAGCGCATGCGCTCGGCGTCACGTACGCCTTGCACCGCGTCGACAATGTGCCGAGCGGCGGCTCGATCGCGATCACGATCGCGACGGGGGTGGGCTACGGCACGCTGAACGGATTCCAACTCGTCGAACATCCCGTGCCGCCGACGTCCTACTGCTTCGGCACGGGTGCGAACTGCCCCTGCGGAAATGCGGGAGCGGCCGGCAACGGCTGCGCGAGTTCGGTGAATCCGAGCGGCGCGAACCTGCTCGCGACCGGGGTCGCGAGCGTCACGAGCGACACCGTGCGGCTCCAAGGAAGCGGGATGCCGAACTCTTCGTGCCTCTACTTCCAGGGCACGACGCAAGCCTCGGTTTCGTTCGGCGACGGATTGCGCTGCGCGAGCGGCGTCGTGATCCGCCTCGGTACGAAGACGAACATGAGCGGGGTGTCGCGCTATCCCGCTGTGGGTGATCTTTCCGTCTCCGTTCGCGGCCTCGTTCCGGCAGCGGGCGCCACGCGCAACTACCAAGCTTGGTACCGCAACGCGGCCGCCTTCTGCACGGCTTCGACGTACAACCTGACGAACGGCGTCTCGATTGCGTGGCAGCCGTGATGAGTGTTCTGCGCTTCTTCGGCGCAATTTGCGCACTTCCGCGCCCCGCCCCGGCGCGTGTTACGCCGCGCGCTTTGCGCCGTGCGGATCTCTCGGACCGGCGGTCGCTGGTTTTCGGCGCGATTCTCTCTCCCCGCTCGCAAGGCTCGACGACGATGGCTTCACTCTTCGCTCTGGCGCAGTTCTCCGCGTCCGTCGCCTGTCTGTGCACCGCGGCCGGCGCGCAGTTCGATCCACGCCTTTTCCGCACGCCGCAGCCGACCGCGCCCGAGCCGCAATCCGATCTCGACGTGCGCTTGGAAGCCGACGGACGGACACGTGCATTCGTGCGCGAGGCCCTTTCCGCGGCGCGGAGC
>CAZKIY010000129.1:0-3668 GCA_964552875.1 uncultured Planctomycetaceae bacterium | reverse complement strand
GCGGCGCGGAGCGCCGTGCAGTCGGCGGCGCGCGAATTGGCCAAGCGCAAGCTGCTCGAGCGCGTCCCGGGACTCAGCGTCGACGATCACGAGATCTTCGGCACGCCGCATTTCGTGCGCTCGACGCTCACGTTCTTGAGTTCCCCCGTGCCGGGCGGCGCGGAGGAAGGTCAGCAGGTCGTGCACGACTTCCTCGAGCAGAACCGCGGGCTCTTCGAAGTGCCGCCCGGCGAACTCTTGCGCTGCCGCGTCTCGCGCGACTTCCGCACGGTTCACAACGGCGCGCGCCACGTGACCTGGAAGCAGCAGATCGACGGCGTGGATCTCTTCGGTTGCGAACTGCGCGCGAACCTGACCGTGCGTGGCGAGCTCGTCAACGTGTCCTCGACGCTGCTTCCGCGCCCCGGAGGTGAGTTCACCGTCAGCCTGCTTACCATCTCCGACGAAACAGCGTTGCGCATCGCAGCGAGCAGTGTCGGCATCACGTTGGAGGAAGGGCTCACGGCGCAGAGCGCGCCGACGGGTACGACTCGCCGTCGCTCGTGGGTCGCGGCCGGAGTTCTCCGCGCGAGCGAAGCGACGACGACGGAGCTCGTGTACTTCCCACGCACGCGCACAGACATCCGCGCGGCTTGGTCCGTGGTCGTGCCGGAGATCGGAATCGGCAACACCTACGAGATCACGGTCGACGCCCAGAGCGGCGAGGTCCTGTGGCGCTCGAATCGCCTGCGTTTCGCGCTCGGTGGGACACAGCCGATCACATTCCGCGTGTTCCCGCGCGAATCACCCGCGCCGGGCGAGCCCGGCACGGCGACGCCGAACGGCTTCCAGTTCCCTAGCGAACCGCAGCAGTTCGTGACCGTCACCGGGAGCTCCGTCGCGGCGTGGTCTGCGAACGGATGGATCGACGACGGCGTCAACGAGACGTTGGGTAACAACGTCGACGCCCACCTCGACATCAACGCCGACGACGTCGCCGATTTCCCGCGGCCCGAAGGCACGTCGTTCCGCAACTTCGATTTCCTGCCCGATTTGAACGCTGAACCGACGGAGCGCGTGTTCCAGAGCGCGGCTGTCACGCAGATCTTCTACCTCTCGAACCGGTTCCACGACCGGATGTACGCGCTCGGGTTCGACGAGGCCGCGGGCAACTTCCAGCAGGTGAACATCACCGCGCTCGGCGTGGGCGGCGACCGCATCCAGGCCGACGGACAAGACGGATCGGGCACGAACAACGCCAACTTCGGCACCGGCGGGATGGACGGTACGCCCGGACGCATGCAGATGTACGTCTTCACCGGGCCGACTCCCGATCGTGACGGCGACCTCGACGCGGACATCGTCTACCACGAGCTCGCGCACGGATTGTCGATCCGGCTGACCGACGGCCAAGTGTCGGGCGTGCAGGCCGGCGGCATGGGCGAGGGCTGGAGCGACTTCATCGCGCTGTGTCTCAACGCGGAACCGGGCGACGACCCGGCCGGCGTGTACACGGTCGGCGGCTGGACCACGCACTTGCTCGCTCAGAACTTCTTCGAGAACTACTACTTCGGAATCCGACGCTTTCCCTACACGACGGACCCGAACAAGAATCCCCAGACATTTGCGGACATCGACCCCTCGCAGCAGAACTACTCGGGCACGATTCCGCGCAGTCCCGTCATCGGCAACAACGCCGACGAAGTGCACAACGTGGGCGAGGTGTGGTGCAACGCGCTGTGGGGTTGTCGCGCGAACTTGGTCGCGGCGCACGGCTTCGCCGCCGGCAACGAACTCATCCTGCAGCTCGTCGTCGACGGGTTGAAGTTCGGGCCGGGCACGCCGAACTTCGTGCAAGCGCGCGATGCGATCCTGCAGGCCGATCTCGTGCGTTACGGCGGCGCGCACTTGACTGCACTGTGGAACGGCTTCGCCGCGCGCGGCCTGGGCAAGAGCGCGACGTCGCCGGCGGGCACGACGTCCGCCGGCGTGGTCGAGGCTTTCGACGCGCCCGACCAAGTGCTGTTCGTGTACCCGAACGGTCGGCCGGTCGAGCTCGTCGCCGGCGTTCCGACGACTTTCCAACTCCAGGTCGTCGGCATCGGCAGCACGCTGCCCACGCCAGGGACGGGCAACCTCGCCTACTCGATCAACGGCGGTGCTTACACCGTCGTTCCGCTGACGCAGACGTCCTTGCAACACTACGACGTCACGCTGCCGGCGCTCGCCTGCCTCGACGCCGTGAACTACCACGTGTCCGTCGGCACGAACCTCGGCGCGCGTTTCGATCCGCCTACCGCGCCCGTGGCGACCTTCAGCGCTCGCTCGGCGTCGGCGTGGGCTGCTGTGTTCGCGGACGACTTCGAGACCGATCAGGGATGGGCTCCGGAAAACCTCGGTGCGACCGCGGGTAATTGGAAGCGCGGCGTGCCGATCGTCGATCCGAGCTGGGCCTACGGTCCGAGCTCGGACGCCGATGGCAGCGGTCAATGCTTCGTGACGGAGAACCAGCCCGGCAACACGGACGTCGACAACGGCGCAGTGCGACTCACGTCACGTGTCTTCGATTTCAGCTCGCCGAACGCGAAGGTCGCATACCGGTACTTCCTCGCGCTGTCGATCGCGGACGGCTTCGACAACCTGGTGGTCGAGATGAGCACCACGGGCCTCGTCGGGTCCTGGGTCCCGATCGCCGTGCACGACACCGACGGCAATTTCACTTGGCGTTCCAACGAGATCACGGCCGCCGACGTGCAATCGCTGGGGCTCACGCTCTCGGTGAACACGCGCATTCGCTTCACCGCGACCGACGCCGGCGCTGCGAGCATCGTCGAGGCCGGCATCGACGCCTTCCGCGTCTCGCGCGGAGTCTGCACGCCGCCGGTCGTCGCCTATTGCTTCGGAAACGGCAGCGGCACGGCCTGTCCCTGCGGCAACAACGGCGCAGCCGGACAGGGTTGCGCGAGCTCGCTAGGCCTCGGTGCGACGCTCGCGAGCAGCGGTCATGCGATCGTCGGTGCCGACTCGCTCGTGCTGACCGGGTCGGGGATGCCCAATTCCTCGGCGCTCTACTTCCAGGGCACGACGCAAGCGGGCGGAACCCTGGGTGTGACGTTCGGCGACGGTCTCCGCTGTGCGGCCGGCACGATCATTCGCCTCGGAACGAAGACGAACATGGCGGGCACGTCGAGCTATCCGACGGGCGCGAACATCGCGATCTCGGTGAAGGGCTTGATCCCGTCCGGGGGCGCGACGCGCAACTACCAAGTCTGGTACCGCAACGCGGCGGCTTTCTGCACGGCGTCCACCTTCAACTTGTCCAACGGATTGAACGTGATTTGGGTGCCTTGAGATGGCTGGACCCGTCGACCTCCGTTGACGGGTTCGTTCACTGATTTTCCTTCGAGGCTCGGCCTCGCTTCGACGAATCCGAGCCTCGAGCCCATTCCGTCCGATGCACTCATCTCGTGAGATGCAGCGAGGCACGATGCGGTTCGTGGGACGAGGGTACTTCGGCACGGAGTGCGAGATCCGGCATGCACTACTGCGGATGGTTCGATCCGACGTTCGCGCGCGACTTCACCGCCCCGGCCGGGGCGAATCGCGCTTAGGATCGTTCCAGACCTTCGTCGACCCTCGCTCTCGTCACTCTCGGTCATCCGATGCAACTGCACCCGCTCCTCACGACC
>CAZKIY010000128.1:7780-10890 GCA_964552875.1 uncultured Planctomycetaceae bacterium | reverse complement strand
TCCGCGTCCGAGTACTCGCTGCCCAAGTACGCGTGATCGAGCGCCGGTCCGCGCGGTTGGCCGAGCACGTGGTTGTAGGCCCAATACGCCGCACCCACAGAACCGCCGTCGTCGCCCGGCGCCGGCATGATGTAGATGTCCTCGAACGGACCTTGGCGCAGGAGCTTGTAGTTCGCGACGGAGTTCAGCGCGACGCCGCCGGCCATGACGAGCTTTTTCAGCCCCGTCTGACGATGGAGGCTCTGCGCCATCGCGAGCACGACGTCCTCGGTGACCTTCTGGATGGAGGCTGCGATGTCGCAGTAAAATGGGTCGAGCGACTTGTCGCCTTCCTTCGGATCGCGCGGCGGCTTCCCGAAGTGATCGCCGAACGCCTTCGCGAGCGTCGTGTCGGGCGAGTAGTGGTAGGCGAAGTACCGCATGTCGTGCCACAGCGAGCCATCCTCGGCGACATGGATCAGCTCGCGGATCTTGTCGACGTAGCGCGGCTTGCCGTAAGGATGCATCCCCATCAGCTTGTACTCGCCCTCGTTGACCTCGAATCCGCAGTACGCGGTGAACGCGGAGTACAGCAGTCCGAGCGAGTGCGGGAAGCGGATCTCCTTCAAGATCTCGAGCTTCGTGCCGCGTCCGACGCCCATCGTCGACGTGGTCCATTCACCCGCGCCGTCGACCGTGAGGATCGCCGCCTCTTCGAACGGCGACGTGAAGAAGCTGGCCGCGGCGTGCGAGACGTGGTGCTCGGCGAAGAGGATCTTCGAAGCCTTGATGCCGAGCTTCTTCGTCATGTGGGACTTCACCCACAGCTTGTCGCTGATCCAGCGCTGCATGGACTCGCGGAACACGGCCGACGAGCGCGGGAACGTCGCCATCGAAGTGAGCAGCATCCGCTCGAACTTCACGAACGGCTTCTCGTAGAAGACGACGAAGTCGACGTCGTGGATGGTCACGCCGGCGCGCGCGAGCACGAAGTCGATCGCGAGGCGCGGGAAGCCCGAGTCGTGCTTGACGCGGCTGAAGCGCTCTTCCTCGGCCGCGGCGACGAGGACGCCGTCCCGCACGAGGGCGGCCGACGAATCGTGGTAGTAGAACGAGAGTCCGAGGACGATCACGGGGCAAGCGCCTTTCCGGCGCGAGGCCGTGACGAAATCATGGGCTCGCGCGCCGCGGAACAGCGCAGCGAGGATCTCTGAGTCCGTGAGCTCGACATCGGCACGCCCTTTCAGTCCTGGCGGCGCGCGGCAGCCAGCGTGTCGTTCTTGGTCGCCCACGCCGACCAGTTGCCCTGAGGACGCCGCCGCAGGTGCAACGGGTCCGCGAAGAGCTGGTACCCGAGCGCGAAAGGCCCGAGCACCAGGTAGTACAAGGCCGTGAGGAGGATCCGGGAGAGCATGCTCCCGAAGCGTTCGCTGGCCTTCAGCAGTGTTTCCTTCATCGCGGGGGGAAAGGGTTTCCGAGGGGGTCGACCCGCGGAACCGGGCGAGAACTATACCTATCGGTCGCCGCCCGGGGCCCGTGAAGAAATCACGGGCCCCGGGCGGCAGAGCGGCTCGAAAAGGCAGAGCAACGCGTGGGAGTTTTCGTAGACCACGCAGCCCGCGGATTGGAACCCGGCAGTCGGCCGATTCGTGCCCCACGCTCGTCGCGCAGAGCCCCATCCGTCATTCGATCGTCAGCACGCCTCGGTGCTCGTCGTTCCGCGTGAGTCGTCCGTCCGCATCCACGTCGCGGTAGATCGCGACCTCGATCTGCGTCCCCGGCGTGAGCTGCTGGACGAGGCGCGCAAAAGTTTCGCGCGAGTCGATCCGCCACGACTGCGGGCGTTGGCCCGTCTGGAGGCGTACGGCGTCGAGCACGTCGCCGGGCTTCAGGCCGAGTTTGGCCGCCGGTCCGTCGACGCGCAGCTCGCTGACGACGACTGCGGTTCCGTTCCAGGCATCGCGATTCTTCACGCGCATCCCGAGATGTTGGTAGAGGAGACCGTCGACCTTTTCCCAGGGCGCGAGGCGCACCTTGCGGCTCTCGCCGTCGCGCTCGACCTTGACCTCGACCTCTTTCGAGGGCGCGAGACCGACCCGCGCGAGGCGATACTCCTCCTGCGACGCGACCGACTGCCCGCCCAACGCGACGATGCAGTCGCCCTCGCGCAAACCAGCGGTGAAGGCCGGGCTACCGTGGATCACGTCGCGGACTTGGATATGTTGATCACCCGGGTCGACGTCGAAGCCGAGCCAAGCCGAAGCCGCTTGCGGCGCCAGGAGTTGTTCCTCGAGCACTCGTTTCACGCGATCGATCGGGATCGCGAACCCGATGTTCTGCGCCTGGACGTTCATCGCGCTGTTGATGCCGATGAGCTCGCCGAACACGTTGAGCAGCGGGCCGCCGCTGTTGCCCGGGTTGATCGACGCATCCGTCTGGATCAAGTCGTCGAACTTCATGCGCGCGTTCGGGATCTGCACGTTCCGGTGCAGGCCCGAGATGATCCCTTGGCTCACCGTGTGCGTCTGACCGTAAGGGTTTCCGATCGCGATCACGGACTCGCCCAACATGAGGTCCGAACTCGTTCCGAGCGGAATCGTCGGAAAATCCTTGTCGCTGTCGATCTTCAACAGCGCCAGGTCCTCCTCCTCGACGAAGGACACGAGCTGGGCGCGATAGGTCGCGTCGTCGTGTTCGCGATCGAAGGTGACCGTGATCTGCGTCGTATCCTTCACGACGTGGTAGTTCGTGATCAGGAAGCCTTCTTTGTGGATGACGACGCCCGAGCCCGAACCCGTGAACTGCTGCGTGATGAGCCGGCCCCAGATGTTCACGCCGACTTTCTCGCCGCCGGTCTGGATGTAGACGACGGCCGGCGACGCGTCGCGCGCCACCTGCACGACGGCCGTCACGCGGCCTTGTCGGTCCTGTGCGGTTGCCGGTCGGCCCGCGAGCGTCAGCGCGAGCGCGGGCAGAACCAGGGCGGCGATCTGTGAACGGAGGGTCATGGCGGTGTCGTCCTCGATGGGCCCGAGACATCCGGGCGCGGACTCGAACTACGCTGCGGAGCCTACGCTTGTGAGCCCGGATGGAATGATCCGCCAGGGTTGGGACCAAAACGGTTGGGACCA
>CAZKIY010000128.1:3377-7680 GCA_964552875.1 uncultured Planctomycetaceae bacterium | reverse complement strand
GGTTGGGACCAAAACGGTTGGGACCAGAACGGTTGGGACCAGAACGGTTGGGGCAAAAACAGCCGGGTCGGAAACAGTCGGGCCGAAAACCGGGGCGGCCAGGCCGTCGCAAGGCACGAGAACCGCGGGCTCCGGATACCCGGCCGCGATCCCCGACTCCACGACGCGCGCGCGACTGGTGGGCGTTACTGGGCTCGAACCAGTGACCTCCACGATGTCAACGTGGCGCTCTAGCCAACTGAGCTAAACGCCCAGGCGCGTCGGCGCGTCGTTCTCGCCCACCTTTCGGCGTTCGAGGGCGGCGAAGGTAGCGGATCCCGACGGTCTTCGACAAGGGTCTCGCGCTCGATAGACTTCGCGCCCCCTTGTGTCCGGCGCTGCCGGGCGCCACGACCCCCGAACGCGACGAGAGCCACCTTTGAAGATCGGCGTCCCGAAAGAGATCAAGAACAACGAGAACCGCGTCGCCCTGACCCCGGCCGGGGTGGATCGCCTGCGCGGGCAGGGGCACGAGGTCATGGTCGAGACGCGAGCCGGACTCGGTAGCTCGCTCACCGACGAGGCTTACCAGAAGGCCGGCGCGACGATCGCGCCGGATGCCGCGACGGTCTGGGCGAAGTCCGATCTCGTGCTCAAGGTCAAGGAGCCGCTCAGCACCGAGTGGCCGCACATGCAGAAGGGACAAACGCTCTTCACGTACTTGCACCTCGCGGCGGACCGGAAGCTGACGGACGGAGTCCTCGCCACGGGTTCGTACGGCTTCGCGTACGAGACGCTCGAGCACAACCATGGCTTGCCGTTGCTCACGCCGATGAGCGAAGTCGCCGGTCGCATGGCGATCCAAGAAGGCGCGAAGTACCTCGAAGCGCCGCTCGGCGGATCCGGCATCCTGCTCGGCGGCGTGCCGGGCGTGCGTCCCGCGAAAGTCCTGATCCTGGGCGGCGGCGTCGTCGGTACGCAGGCCGCGCGCATGGCGGCGGGTCTCGGCGCGGACGTCACGATCCTCGACGTGAACCTCGATCGCATGCGCTACCTCGACGAGGTGCTGCCGGCGAACTGCGCGACGCTGTACTCGACGCCGTACGCGATCCGTGAGCTCTTGCCGGAGACGGACTTGCTCGTCGGTGCCGTGCTGATCGCCGGTGCGGCGGCACCGAAGCTCGTGAAGCGCGAGGACCTCAAGCTCATGCGCAAGGGCAGCGTCATCGTCGACGTCGCCGTCGATCAAGGCGGCTGCATCGAGACCGTGCACGCCACGACGCACGCCGAGCCGACGTACGTCGTCGACGGCGTCATCCACTACTGCGTCGCGAACATGCCCGGCGCCGTGCCGCGCACGAGCACGTGGGCGCTCACGAACGCGACGTTGCCGTGGGTCGAGAAGCTCGCGAAGCTCGGACCGGTCGGTGCGATCGAGACCAGCGTCGAACTGCGCAGCGCGTTGAACGTGATGCTCGGCAAGATCACGTGTCAGCCCGTCGCCGAGGCTTTCGGGCTGCCGTTCGTGGCCCCGCTCGAAGCGGTACGCGCGAGCCGCTGAGTCGGCGCGATCGCTCGGCGCACGGACTTCCACTCGAGTTCGTGTGCCGCGATCGACCGATTCCAAAAGGCACGAACTGGGCATGGAAACCTGGCAAGCCTTGCTCCTCGGCCTCGTCGAGGGTCTCACGGAGTACCTGCCGGTCAGCTCGACCGGACATTTGGTCCTGACGAGCCGCTTGCTCGGGTTGCCGAACGACGCAGCGAACCGCGCTTACTCGATCGGCATCCAATCGGGCGCGATCTTGGCAGTGCTCTCGCTGTACATGCCGCGCATGAAGCAGATGTTCGCCGGGATCTTCGGGCGTGACGTCGTCGGTCGCAGACTTCTGGTGCTCCTCCTCGCCGCCTTCGTGCCGGCCGCAGTCGTCGGTCTCGCGTTCGACGACTGGATCGATCGCGTGCTCTTCGGTCTGTGGCCGATCGTCGTCGCATGGCTCCTCGGCGGAATCGCGATCCTCGTGCTGCGCCCGTTGCGGCGTCCGCATCCGACTGGGACCGCGCTCGAAGCGTTGACGATCGGACAGGCTGCGATCATCGGTTGCGCTCAGTGCCTCGCGCTCGCGCCAGGCACGAGCCGTAGTCTCGTGACGATCGCCGCCGCACTCCTCCTCGGACTTTCCAGCGTCGCGGCCGTGGAGTTCAGCCTTCTGCTCGGCGTGATGACGCTCGGCGCCGCGACGGCGCACGAAGCGGTTTCAGGCGGCCGAGAAGTGATCGCGAGCTACGGGTGGACGAATGTCCTCGTCGGTTTCGGCGCGTCGTTCGTGTCCGCTTGGCTCGCGGTCAAGCTCTTGGTCGCGTGGCTCACCACGCACGGACTCGTGCCGTTCGGCGTGTACCGCGTGTTGCTCGCGATCGTCGTGGCCGGGGCACTTCTCGCCGGCTGGGTCGCGCCGCACTGAGCTGCGCGAGCTCCATCCGGGATCCCTGGACGAACACGCAAGCGGGGAGATCTCGCGCGCGCTCCGCCCAGCGCTCCCGCGGATTCAGACGCGCCGCAGCGCGTCGCTGGCGAGGATCTCCGACAGCGCTTCGGCGAACGTCGAGACGTTGCGCTCGCACTCGACTTCGATCGCGCCTTCGACGACGCGGCGTGAACACCCGATTGCGACGGTGTGGAGACCCGCGCGGGATCCACTCGCGAGTTCGAGCACGTCGTCCGAGATGAACCAGCTCGCGCGCAAGTCGATCCCGTCCTCTTGCAGCGCGTGGTAGGCCGCGCCCGTGTTGGGGAATCGGAAGACGGACTCGCGCTTGTGCGCGCCCTTGCCCGTCTGGGGATGGTCGAGGCAGGCGTAATCGCGTGCGACGGGGATCCCGAGTCCCGCGAGGTGCGCGTGGAGTTCCGCCTGGAAGGCCTCCCACGCCGTGTCCGAAACGCGGCCGCGGGCCACGTCGGGTTCGTTCCCGACGAGATAGAGCTTCCAGCCGGCTTGCGTGGCGCGGAAGAGGATCTCACCCGCCCGGGGGCTGAGTCGCGTCTCCGCGAACGTGCGGCAAGGCCCGTCCACGCGCTCGAGCAGGGCACCCCAGCGCGAGACGAACAGCGCCCGGGGTGCGCGCTCGGTGCCGGGGAGGGGGGGGAGTTTCGAGGTGCGGTAGTGGGTCATGGTGCGAGGCTCACAAGCGCCATCGATCGAAGGTCCAGCGCACTCCCTTGAGTTACGGTCCATTCTTTCCCGTGCGGCGTAGTGGAAAGATCCGAGCGATCGCGCGCTTCGTTCAGGATCGGCAGCGCCGCCGCTCGAAAAAGAAGCTGGACCGATCGCCGCGCTGCGCCCCTAGTTGCGTGAATTCGGATCCACGAGTCGCCCACGTGTCCCACCCGCTACGCATCGCCATTCTCGTAAACCCCTTCACGCTGGGTCGGAAGTGGGGCACGCACGCGCCTGAACTGGCGCGCGAACTTCTCGGCGCAGGTCACACGGTGCGGGGGTTCGGCGCGCCGCCGAACGTCCTGCCCCGCTCAGGCGGCGACCCGCAAATCGAAGGCGGGAAGATGACCGAGGACGTCGTGGGCGTCGCGGGCTTCGAGCCCGACGCGATCGTCGCGTACGACTCGCTCTCGGCGGCCGCGTGGGTCGGCGCACGCGCTGCCCGTAAGTTGCGGGTACCGCTCGTGCTCGTCGAGGCCGCGGCCGGCGAACTCAGAGGTCGACAGTGGTTGTTCCAGGCCATCGGCCGCCGCGTGTGGGGCCGCGCGATCCGCTCCGCCACGAGCGGGGTCGTCGCGCTCGATGCCGTGGCGCGCGCGCGCGTCCTGGCGCATGGATTCTCACCGCAGCGCGTCGAAGTCCTACCGGCGGGCGTCGACCTCGCGCTCTACCGTCCCGGCCTTTCGAGCGGGCTCGTCGCACGTCACCACATCCGCGGCCGCGTTCTGCTCTACGTCGGCCGCATCGCCCACGAACGCGGGCTCGAGGTCCTCGCGCGCGCCTTCGCCGCCAGCGTCGGGCAGCGCGCGGACTGGTCGCTCGTCCTGGCCGGCGAAGGACCGGCGCGCGCCAGCCTGCGCGCCCTGATCGAGCGCCTCGGCATTGCGTCGCACGTGCATTGGACGGGACTGCCGCGTGAGGAGGAGCTACCCGGCTTGCTCTCGGCCAGCACCCTGCTCGCCATCCCCGCGCTCGACGACAGCGTTCGGGGGCTCAACATCACGCGTGCGATGGCGTGCGGCCTTCCGATCCTGGTCTCCGACCGACCCAACTTGCGCCAGCTCGTCGAGAACGATCGCCACGGGCTCGTGGTCCCGACCGGCGAC
>CAZKIY010000128.1:0-3277 GCA_964552875.1 uncultured Planctomycetaceae bacterium | reverse complement strand
ACGACCTCCTTGTAGCCCTTGGCCATCATCGGGAGGCGGAACTTGAGCCGCCATTCCGTGCCGAGCGCGAGGAACTGTCCCATGGCGAAGGGCGTCAGGCCCGTCGAGCCGCCGTTCCAGGTGAAACGCAGACCGTGGACGTCGATCGACGACATGCGTCCGGCGCCACTCCAAGCCGCTGGCGCCTTCTCCTTGCCGAGCTTCGCGTGACCGGCCGCTTCGGGCAGGAAGTGATCGATCCTCGACGTGTCGACCGGCGAGAAGAGCACGGTCGCGGCCTGGTCGTCGCCCGTCGGAGCGGAGGCCTTTCCGGTCGGCGCCAATCCCTGGGTCACGGCTTCCGATGCGGCCTCGTCGGAGTCGTAGATCCCGAGGACGCGGTCGAGTCCGACCTTCGTCATCATGTCCCGCGCGAACGGCGAGGGCCGCGAGACGACCACCTTGCCGCCCTTGCCCTCGAGCTGCTTGCGGATCTTCGCCAGCGCACCGAGTGCCGTCGAATTGATGTAGCGCACGAGGCGCAGGTTCAGGACGACACGGACGATCCCGTTCTTCGCCAGGCCGTCGATCTCCTGTTGGAGCGCGGTGACGTAGAAGGTGTCGAACTCTCCGCGCAGGTGCAGGATCGCGTATTCGTCCCGGGGTTCGACGCTGATGTGCATGGGGGGCTTCTCGACGGAAGGGGCTAGGGTCTCGCGCTCGGGCTGGCTCCGGGACGCGCCCGGCGACTAAGATCGGCGAGCATATGTTCTTCCGACGCAAGAAGGAACCGCCCAAGCCCCCGGTGTCGGAAGCTCCGCCGCCCCCTGCCGCGCCCACCAGTAAGTCCGGCGGCTCGGCCGCGGATTCGACCGCCTTCCTGACCGGCAATGACGGTCTCGATCGCCGCACGATCGAGATCCTCCTGCGCGGGATCGCGCAGGTCTCGGAGTCGCGCGATCTCGAGCCGCTCCTGATCGACATCGTCGACACGTCCATCGAGGTCACCGGTGCCGAGCGCGGCCTCTTGATCCTGCACGACGACCAAAAGGGGCTCTCGGTGCGTTGTGCGCGCGCGCGCGGCAAGAAGCCCGTCGAGGGCCAAGTGAAGTTCTCGACCAGCATCGTGCGCCGTGTGTTGGGCGACCTCGAGCCCGTCCGCGCACAAGTGTCGTCCGACTCCGAGGCACTCGAGCTGGGCACGTCCGTCTACGACTTGAAGTTGCGCGCGGTGATGTGCGTGCCGCTCGTCGCGAACGCGGGTCCGGAGGGTCAGGCCGAGCGCGGCGTCCTGTACGTCGACTCGAAGGCCGCGACGCGCGAGTACTCGCAGAAGGACTTGTCGCTCTTCGCGGCGCTGTCGCAGTACATCCGCATCGCGCTGCAGAACGCGCGCCTGCACATCGACTCCGTCGAGAAGGCGCGGTTGCAGCAGTCGCTCGAGATCGCGGGCCAGATCCAGCGCGACTTGATGGCCGAGCAGCCGCGCGACGTGCCCGGCTACGACATCCACGGCTGGTATCGGCCGGCCGAGGGCACGACAGGCGACTTCTACGACTTCGTCAAGATGCGCGGCGGACGCCATGGTGTCTTCGTCGGCGACGTGTCGGGACACGGGATCGGTCCGGCGTTGATCATGGCCGAGGCGAAGTCTGCTCTGCGGCAAGGCCTGAAGCTGCTCGACGATCCGGCGGCCATCGTGCGCAGCGTGTGCGAGGACCTGAGCCCGCGCATGGAGGACAACCTGTTCCTCACGCTGTTCGTCGCGGTGCTGGCACCCGACGGATCCGTGAAGACGCTGAACGCCGGACACACGCCGCCGTTGATCTGGCGCGCGGCGACGAAGACCGTCGAGATGATCCCGGGACACGCGCCGGCGCTGGGATTCGTCGACGATTTTCCCTACGAGGACGGGCCGGTTCACAAGCTCGAGCCGGGGGACATGCTCGTGATGCTCACGGACGGACTCGTCGAAGCGCGCTCGATCGACCTGACGGATCAACTGTTCGGCGAGGACCGCATGCGCGAGTGCCTCGCGCGCCACGCTGCGGCCGGGCTCGACGCGCGCACGCTCGTGGAACTCGTCATCGCCGACGTGCTGGCGTTCGCCGGCGGCAAGCGCGAAGACGACATGACGCTGCTCGTCGTCCGTCGCAAGGGCACGTGATGTCCGGACGGCCGGCGATGCCGCTCGGGCACGAGGCGCCGCGTGGACGGAGTCTCCTCGTCCGGGGCGCGCGTTCGTATCCGCCGGGACCTGACTCACAACCGATCGACATCGCGATCCAGGACGGCGTCATCGTGGGCGTCGGACGCGAGCTCGCCCGGGGTAGCCTCCCCGTGCTCGAAGCGCGCGGTCTCACCGCGATTCCGGGGCTCGTCGACGTGCACGTGCACTTCCGTGATCCGGGATTGGAGCACAAGGAAGGTTGGGATCACGGTTCGGCCGGCGCGCTCCACGGCGGCGTGACGAGCGTCGTCGAGGTGCAGAACAATCCGCCGCTCTCGACGTCCCACGAAGCGCTCGTCGTGCGGATCGAGCACGTTCGCGCGCGCTCGCGCGTCGATTTCGGCTGCCTCGCGAACCTCCTCCCGGAATCCGTGCCCGAACTCGCCGCGATGGCGCCGCTCACGCCGGCGTTCAAGCTCTTCCTCGGCGGATCGACGGGACTCGGCGGCGAGACGGACGACGACGTGTTGCGAAGTCTCTTCGCGGCCGCTGCGCGCGCCGGACGAAGAATCGTCGGTCACTGCGAAGACGAAGAGATGCTGCGCGCGGGCAAACGAGCGTTTCCGAACGCGACGGCGAACGAACACCATCTCGTGCGCAGCTCCGCCTCCGAGATCGAGTCGGTACGCAAGAGCATCGCCTGGGTCGAGGAAACCGGTGCCACGTTGCACGTGTTCCACGTCTCGACGCGCGGCGCGTGCGAGTTGATCGGGGCAGCGAGACGTCGCGGTCTACCCGTGTGCGGCAGCACCGGACCGCAGTACGTGCACCTGTCGAACGAGGACGCGCCGCGTCTCGGAAACTTGCTGAAGATCAATCCGTCGATCAAGACGCGTGACGACAACGCGGGGATCCTCGCTGCCTTGCGCGCAGGCGACGTCGACGCGATCGGAACGGACCACGCACCGCATCCGCTGGCGGAAAAACAGCGCGAATACGCCCACGCGCCCTCGGGCATGCCCAGCGTCGACCTGCTCTGGCCGCTCACGTGGGAGCTCGTGCGCACAGGTCGCCTGGATGCGGCGACGGCGCTCGCGTGCGTCACCGATCGCGCGGCGGCCTCGCTCG
>CAZKIY010000127.1:2796-10926 GCA_964552875.1 uncultured Planctomycetaceae bacterium | reverse complement strand
GCGCGTTGGACGCTCGTGCTCGAGCCGGATCCGACGCTCGTCGGTTCGGGCCGCGCGGAGCCGCGTCGTGTCGAATTCGATGCCGGCGAGACGCGTTTCGACGTCGCGGGGTTGCCGTTCGCCGGCTACCGCGTCCACGCCGAGGCGCCGAACTCGAACGGGGCCCGCGTCTCCGTGTTGCTCGTGCGCGACGCGCCCGAAGCGAACGTGACGTTGCGCCTCGCTCCCGCGGGATTCGTGGACGGAATGGTGTTCGACGACGCGGGCCGACCGGCCGAAGGTCTGGTCGTCCACATCGAGAACGAGCGTTCGCGCACGCGCGCGCGCGGAATCGTCGATGCGACCGGCCTCTTCATCGTGCGCGATGTGCTCGACGGCGAGTACGAGATCCGCTTCGGCGAGTGGGACGCACCGCTCGTGACGCCCGGGGAGTTCACGTTCCGCGCTCCGAGTCTGCGCTGGCCTGAGACGCGGCTTCCGCCGACGGGTTCGTTGGTCGTCCACGTCCGCGACGAAGAGGGTCGCGGGATCGGCGGCCTCGCGATCGCGGGCAGCGCGCCACCTCGGAGTGCTCTGCGTGCGGAGACGGACAAAGATGGCCTGGCGCGCGTGACGTTCCTGCTCCCGGGGCGTTACACGATCGAGGTCCGCGGAACCGATGGTCGGACACTTCGCGGTGCCGTCGATGTCGCCCCGAACGTCGAGCGCGAACTCGAACTCGTCTTCGAGTAGTGCGCCGATCGAGGACCTGAGTCCCCCCGCTCCGTCGGACGGCAACCTGCGCGTCTCTACGCGGGATCGAAGTGAGGGCTTGGCGCGGGTGATCCGTCCTCGGTTCTCGCGGAGGACGACGACACAGCGCATCGGCTCAGTCACGGACGCGGCGTTCGAAGTCCGCGCACGCGCCTTCGAAGCCGCCGCGATCCGTGTCGGCGATCGCCTCGCGCCCGTGAACCACGCGGATCCTCGCGTTGAGCTCGACGGTCCCCGTGAGTCGCTGGATCGACGGCTCGCGCGCGAGGTCGGCTCGAGCCTCGGCCAGCGCCTGATCGACACTGCGATCGACGTGTGCCGAGATCGCGGCAGCCGAGAGTGGGCTGCCGGTGAGGTTCTCGACGAAATCGAGGAACGTCAGGCTGTTCCCGCTCTTCCAGTAGTGCTCGCGGAGGTCAGTACCGATGCGCGCATTGTCGACCAAGTGCCCGTCGCGTTCGCGGAAGAACGCGCGCGTCTGGTGCACGGCGATCTCGGCGAGGACGTAGCCGTGGTAATAAGCACTGCTCTCGCCCGCGAGCAAGTGCGGCACGGACAGCGACGGGCGCGGCGAGCCTTCGTCGAGGAAGAGGAGTCGTCGTTCCGCGTCACGGATCGTCGCGAGCACGCGTTCGGCCGTGAGATCGGCATCCGGGATCTCGTAGATCGCGCGCTCGGCCGCGCAGACCGCGACCATCGCGCGCAGGTTCCAAGCGGCGAACGGTTGCGCGGCGCGGATACCGGCTTCGATGAGGTCGGCTGGCATCGCGTTCCCGTCGAGGTCGCGCGCGTACCGCGCTTGCCAATCCGGGTCCGAGACGAAGCTGTCGAGGAACATGCTCTGCAGCTCGGAGAACGCGACCGACGTAGGCGCGAACTCTTGGCTGAAACACGGTGACGGCATGTCGATGTTCGCGAAGTGCGCCGCGTGGCCGCCTTCGTGGAAAAGCGTCTCGAGCGCGCGCCGACCTGCTCCGACCATTCCCGGGATCGCATTCGCCGTGAACTGGATGCGCGCCGGCCGGAACGCGCCGCGCTCGCGCCAAGCGAGGACGGGCCCGTGCATGAAGCCGTTCTCGTACTTCCCCTTTCGATCGAGGAGGTCGAGCACGAGCGTCGCGCCGCGGTAGTCGATGCCGAGCGCCGCGAACGAACGCCCGTAGCGCTCGAGCCCTTTCGCGAATGGGAAGTAGCGATCCTGCGCGGCCGTGACGTCGCCGCCGACGGCGAAGCGCACGTTCCAAGGACGCAGTGCGTCGCGACCTTTCGTGCGTGCGAGCTCGTCGAGGGCGCGTCGACCCGCAGTACGTGTGCGCTGCTCCAGATCGTCGAGGTGCTCGAACACCTGGGCCTTCGTGAGTCCCTCGACACGCCGCACCTTCCAGTCGTAGTAGTCCTCCGCGCCGTGCATGCGACCGAGTGCGTTGCGCCGCTTGACGACGTCGAGGAATCCGTTGGAGAGCACGTGCGGCTCGATCGAACGCAACGATTCCCAGGCCGATTTCCGCACGGATTCGTCGGGATCGCTCGCGAGCAGCACGCCGAGGCGCACGGTGGAAGCGGGCGACACGCGACCCTCTGCGTCACGCGCGGTCAGTTCGAGCCGCGCGCGCGCTCCGGCGAGATCGGCCTCGGCCGCGACGATGTCCGCTTGGCATGCGCGCGCCGCATCGGACTCGAGCGCGTGTGCCTCGAAGGTCGCGAGCCAACCGCTCAGCGCCGTGAGATCGTCCTCGTGCGGCCGCGCGACGTAGGTGGGCGCATCGAGCAACCCCTCGGCCGCGTGGATCGCCGCGCGGACTGCCGCGAGCTGCGCGGGATCGCTCAGAAATCCCTGCAACGCGATCTCGCGCCGCGCGAGGTCGGCCCGCGCCTCCCGCGCGTCGTCCGCGTTGCCCATGTAGGACGTCCAGAAGGCATCCTCCTTCGCGGTGTGGATGCGCGCGTACTCGTGATTGAGTTCGCGGACGAACGTGGCGGTCTTTGGATCGGCATTCATGGTCGACGCGAAGTCTCGAACACTTCTCTGCCGCGTGCACGCTTCGCGCAAGGAATCGCGCGCCAATTCGCGCCCGCCTATCGCATCACGATCCCGCGCGCTGTCGCTTCACGAACTTGCCGTCCTCATAGGTGTCGGTCGCCACGAGCTTCCCGTCGCGCCCGTAGAGCCGCGTGTCGCCGTGCGGCTTGCCGCCCGAGTACGCGGCCTCGATCGCGCGCGCGCCGTCGTCCCAGAATTCGACCCACGCGCCGTCGGGTCGACCCGCGCGGTACGTCCCGGCGAATTTTTGCTTCCCGCTCGGCCACCATTCTTTCCACGGACCGTCCGCGCGACCGCGGTCGAAGACGGCGTCGAGGAGCAACGTGCCGTCCTCGCCCCACGTGCGCCACGCGCCGTGTTGGAAGCCGTCGACGTGGCTACCCTCGCGCGCTTTACGGCCGTTTTCGTGCCACGTGACGACCGCGCCGTTCGGTTTGCCGTCCGCGTAGTGGATCTCCGACCACGGCGCGCCGTTCGCGAAGCGCGTGCGGCGCACGTCGTCACCGCAAGCGATGAGCGCGATGGCGAGGATCGACGCGAGAGCGGCCCGCACTTACTTGGGCTCCTCGCCGTTGCCGGGCACGTCTCCACCCGCGTATCCGAGGTCTTCGAGACGCTGCATGTCCCCCGCCGTCGGGATGTAGGGCTCGACGAGCGGATAGCATCCGGCCCACTGGATCGAGCGGGCGATGCGGTGCAGCACGAGATCGCGCAGCGCATCGAAACGCGCTGTTTCCTTCGTGCGGAGATCCGACTTCTCATGCGGATCCGTGGCGAAGTCGTACAGCGCGGTCTGATCCCGCTTCTGTCCCTGACTCTGGTCCTCGACGATCTTCCACGCGCCGTCGCGCATCGAACGCAGATCCTGACCGTCGTGCCAACGCACTTCGGAGATCGCGGGCGCGGGTGCGAGCGCCGCACCGGACCGGATCGCACCGCTGAGATCACGACCTTCGAGCTCGTGCGCGCACGAAGCTCCCTCGATCCGAGCGATCTTCACGCCGCACAACTGCGCCAGCGTCGGCAACAGATCGACATTCGAAACGACGTCCGCAATGCGACGCGGAGCAGCTTTCGGCACGCGCACGACGAGCGGGATGCGCACCGCTTCCTGGTACAGCGAGTACCCGTGCCGTTGAAAACCGTGCTCGCCGAACTCCTCGCCGTGATCCGAAGTGAGGACGACGATCGTGTCGTCGTCGAGACCGAGTTCCGCGAGGCGCGCGAGCACCTTCCCGACGTGATGGTCCGTGAACGCGATCTCGCCGTCGTAGAGATCGATCTCCTCCTTCGTCCCGAACGTCTCCGAGAAACCCTCGTGCGCGAGGTACGTGTCGTGCGGATCGAAGTAGTGGAGCCACAGGAACCACGGCGATTCGTCCTTCGACGCGGCCTTCTGCTCGAGGAACTTCACGCCGCGCTCGGTCACGCCCGGCGAGCTGATCGCGGACGCAGCGTCGGACGGCGGACGCACGAGCTCGTCGTCGACGTGCGTGAATCCCTGCTGCAATCCGTACTGCGCGCTGAGGAAGATGTGACACGCGACCATCGCCGTGTCGTAGCCAGCGTCGCGAAAGAGCTCGGCCGCGGTCGTGAACTCGGGCTCGAGGCGGCTGGAGATCTTCCAACAGCCGTGGGTCGTCGAGTAGAGCGACGTGTGGATCGACGCGAGGCTCGGCAACGTCCACGACGAGCTCGAGTGCGCGTTCTCGAAGACGCACGCGCCGGCCGCCAGCGCGTCGATGTTCGGGGAAGTCGGTCGCCCGTAGCCGTACGCGCCGAGGTGGTCCGCACGCAACGTGTCGATCGTGACGAGGAGGACGTTCGGTCGCTTGGGCTCGGGTCCGCAGCCGAAGCCGAGGAGAGCAAGTGCCGCGATGAGGGTCGAGCCCCGCTTCTGTCTGTGCCGGTCCACGTGTGTCCTGACCCGTTATACGTCGGCGACTCCGCGTCGTCAGTCACGTGATCCGAGCAGATCCGATCTCGCTCGAGTCACATCCCGAAACAGTCGCCGTCCTGCGTGAGAATCGGCGCGAGGAGAGCGACGATCGCCGAGTACGCGTACTCCACCCGTCGGATCAATTCGGAACCGGCGCGTCCACGCGCGGGGCTTGCCCGCGCAGCACGCTGTTCTCGTGGAAGAGCGCGCGCTGGTCGATCACCGGCGACGACATCAGCGCTTCGACATCGATCTGCCCCGATTGCGCATACGCATCGAGCGCGTTTTTCCAGGTCGTCAGCTCGACCCACGCCGGATCGACGCCGCGCTCGAGCATCAACTTCGCCGTGCGCGGCACACCGAGCGGATCCGACACGCCCCAGTCGGCCGAGCTGTCGACGAAGATGCGCTGCGGTCCGTACTGCTTCACGATCTCGACCATCCGATCGCTGCCCATCTTCGTGTGCGGGTAGATCGTGAACGCGGCCCACGCGCCGGCGTCGAGCACGTCCTGTACGGTCTCTTCGTTGTTGTGGTCGATGACGAGCTTCGACATCGGCAATCCGATCTCGCGCGCGACGTCGAGCGAGCGGCGGATCCCGTTCTTCTTGTCGCGGTGCGGCGAGTGGACCATCACGACCATGTCGTGCTCGCGCGCGAACTCGAGCTGCCACTGGTACGCGCGCTCTTCCGCGGCCGTGATCTCGTCGTAGCCGATCTCGCCGATCGCGACGACGCCTTCCTTGAACGCGAAGCGCGGCAGGACCTCGAGCACTTCCGCCGCGAGACCCTCGTCGTTGGCTTCCTTGCTGTTCAAACCGATCGCGCAGTAGTGCGCGATGCCGAACTGCGCGGCGCGGAAACGTTCCCAACCGACGAGGCTCGAGAAATAGTCGACGAACGTGCCCAGTTGCGTGCGCGGTTGGCCCAGCCAGAACGCCGGCTCGATGATCGCGCGGATGCCGGCTTTCGACATCGCTTCGAGGTCGTCGGTCGTGCGGCTCGTGACGTGGATGTGGGGATCGAAGAAGCGCATCGGTCGTGTCATTCGAGGCCGTGGAGCGGGGCGAAAGCGCGTTGGTCATGTCGCCCGGCGAGGGCTGATTCCATCACGGAGCGTGCAAGTGCGTCGCGCTCGTTCACGAGGGCCGCGCGAACGGGAGTCACGTTCCCCGCGCGAGACATGGCGAGCGCCGCAGCGCCGCGACCGGCGGCGAAATCACCGGCGAGCTCGCGCGCGAGGCTCGCGGCCGCGCGTGCGCCGCCATGCGGGCCGACGCACAGCCACAGTTCCGGTTGCACGCGGCGCCCGGCCGCGCGGCGTTCTTCGACGAGGTCGAGCGCCATGCGCGCGAGCTCCTCGTCGAGACGCTCATCGAGGCCGTACACACGCCACAGCGGTGCGCCCACGAAGACGGCCTTGATCGCGAGCTGTCGCCACGCGAGGTCGTCGAAACACGTGAAGGGCAGCGGCGTGTCACACGCGGCGGCTTCGTAGACGACGCGCATGCTGCTCCGGCAGCCTTCGCCCGCGCGCCAGGCAAAACGCCGCGGGTTGGGTGCGAGGCACAAGGTCCGGTGCAGCGAAACGAGTTCGCCCATGTCGGCGTAACGGAAGCAATCCTCGAGGCCGATGACGCAGGAATCTTGGGCGAGATCGCACCGCGACAGGACGAGCATGGCCCGCGCCGCGTCGAGCAGCGACCAACGCTCGGGGTTCCAGCCCGGGAGGATGTCGTGCGCGTGCGACAGATCGTCCGCTTTCGGTGCGAGCGGTCCCTTCGGTACGGCGCGACTCGCTTCCGAGACGAGCGTCGCGAAGCGCACACTCGGACCCGGCCTGAGCTTCGCGATCTCGCGCGTGGCTCCGTCGAGCCAAGCGAGGCTCGCGGGGGAGAGACGCGATGCGAGCAGACCTTTCAGGAACTCGAGACTCCCGCTCACTTCGGGAGCGCTCCTCCGCGCAATCCCGCCTGCAGCGCGAGCGCCGCGAACCCGGTCGCGTACGTGTAGCTGTAGAAGGACCCGATGAAGTCGATGAACTGCCCCTCTTTGCCCTGCGCTTTCACGATTTCGGCGCGCAACCGCGCGTGCCAGGGCTCACGTTCGGCTTCGGGCAAGCACTCGATCACGCGCGCGGCGTGGTAGTGCCCGAAGAAGTAGAAGTAGCCCGCGTTCGCGTAGTAGGCCTCGTGCGGAATCGGCCGCATCCGCGCGACGTCGAGGAACTGATGGTTGTCGAAGAAGAGCTTCAGCCCCTCGCGCAGCTTCTCGAGTCCGACGCGCGGATCCTTGGCCGCGTAGCGCGCCCAATTGCAGACCTGGATGCGACCGAGGCTGCCCTTGACGTCGTTGATGTTCTCGCCGCCGCTCATGCGGGGGATCGGCCGCAGGTCGTACTCGTACGCGCCGTTCGGCAACGAACAGCGGCGCACGTAGTCGACAGCCCTGTCGAGCATCTTCGCGTCGACGGGCCAGCCGAGTTCCTTCGCGCCGAGCAAAGCCGGCACGACGCACGCGGTCGAGAAGCTGGTCGACCAAGTCGGTCGACGCGAGACCACGGGCCCTTCGTAGTAACCCCAACCGCCCAACGGATCCTGCTGCTCGGAGAGGTGCTGCAGGTACTCGGCGCCGCGCGTCGCGATGCGCGTCTTCCACGGCTCGGCCTGGAAACGCGCGTCGCGCGCCAAGGTCTCCAGGAAAACCGTGACGTAGAGCGCGGCCCAGTTGTTGTCGATGTCCCAATCGCTGCCGCGCTTGTGACGCGGCGTGGCGAGGATGAAATCGACCGCCTTTTCCAGCGCTTTCCGTCGCTCGGGCGTCTCTTCCGCGCCGAGCAGCGCCAGCGTCGAGATCGCGCCGCCCGCGAGCTTCCACGCGCCGAAGCTCGCGGGCGAGTAGTTGAGTTCGAACAGTGACTCGACCGTGTCCGTCCCCCACGACCCGTCCGGGTTCTGGTGCGCGACCATCCAACCGAGAGCCTTGTTGAGCGCCGTGCGCGCTTCGTCCGCGCCGACGGGGACGTCCTGAGGCACGTCGTCCGGCGCGGGACGCGGACGTTCTGTCGCGGGCTTCGCCGAATCCGCCTGGGACCCGGTCTCGACTGCGCACGGCACGGCCGCGGCGCACGGCACGGCGCACGGCACGGCCGCGGCGCACGGCACGGCCGCGGCGCACGGCACGGTCGCGGCGCACGGCACGGCTGCGGCGCACGGCACGGCTGCGGCGATCGGCACGGCTGCGGCGATCGGCACGGCTGCGGCGATCGGCACGGCTGCGGCGCACGGCACGGCTGCGGCGATCGGCGCTCCGATCGTGAGGCAGGCGAGTGCGGCGCAGGCCAGGCTCGCGACGGACATCACGGCTTCGCGGCCTTCGTGCGCGCCTTCGCGAGGGC
>CAZKIY010000127.1:0-2696 GCA_964552875.1 uncultured Planctomycetaceae bacterium | reverse complement strand
AGGCTCGCGACGGACATCACGGCTTCGCGGCCTTCGTGCGCGCCTTCGCGAGGGCCTTCTCCGCGTCGTCGACCTCGGCCTTCGCCTTGCGCAGCGCGAGCGCGACCTGGTCCTTGCCTTTCGCCGCCTCCGCGCGTGCATCGCGCAGCGCGTTCTCCTTCTCTTTCTTCTCGAACTCGAGCTCGCGCTGCTTGCGGGGCAGTTCGAAATCACGCTTGGCCGAAGCCTCGCGCTGCTCGTGAGCGAGACTGCGTTCCGCGAACTCGACGCCCTTCTTGCCGCGCTGGAGCACGAGTTCCTTGGTCAACGTCGCGACGTCGTCGCGCTTGTACATCGCTTCGAGCTCCGCGAGCTCTTGCTTCTCGGCCTCCACGCGCCACGAGGCTTGGTCGAGTCCGAGCGTCACTTGCGACAGCTCCAGCTCGCGCTCGGCCTTCATGAACTGGTCGAGCGCTTCGGTGGCGATGCGCAGCGCATTCCCGGCGCCCTCGACTTCGTCCGTCGACTTCTGTGCGGCGCTCTCGGCGTCGGCGTTCGCGATGCGCAGCTCGATGCGCGCGTCTTCGAGCTTGCGCTCGGATTTCGCGACCTCGTCCTTCGAGTCCTCGGCCTCGTCGGCGCCTTCTTCCGAAGTCGCGGAGGCTTTCGTGTCGCTGGACCTCGGCATGGATTCGCACGCGACGAAGGTGAGAGCGAGAGGCACGACGAGGAGGTTCGAAAGTTTCAGCATGGGGGGATCCGAGTCGGTGAGGTCTTCTGGAGCGCGGGTGCTTGGCGCAGAGAATGCGCCGCGGCCGCACGAAGTGGAAGGATGAGATCAGCGCGGCAGTGCTGCGCGCGGCACGCCCGCGGAGAGCGCGAGAGCGAGGAAGCTCGTCCCCGACGCCAGGGCCCAACCGTTGCCGATGAAGTCGTAGGTCGAGCCGTCGGCGAACTGGACCTTGACGAAATGCGGGCGCAGACGCGCGTGCCAGCCCTCGCGTTCGGCCTCGGGTAACTCGTTCACGAGCAGCGACGCGTAGCAGTGCCCGAAGTTGTAGAAATACGCGGCGTTCTGGTACCAGCTCTCGTGCGGGACGGGTTTCAGACGCGCGACGTCGAGGAAACGATGGTGCTCGAGGAAGAGCTCCAAACCGCGCCGGATCAC
The DNA here is from genome assembly GCA_964552875.1 of uncultured Planctomycetaceae bacterium. Lineage (GTDB taxonomy): Bacteria > Planctomycetota > UBA1135 > UBA1135 > JAEUHZ01. Next base: position 1,549 of record CAZKIY010000127.1, on the reverse strand, counting down.
GTCGTCGGTGACGCGCTTGTCGCCGGCCTTCCTACGCGCCCAATTGCAGACCTGGATGCGACCCAAGCTGCCCTTGACGTCGTTGATCATCTCGCCGCCGGAGATGCGCGGAACGACGTTCAAGTCGTACTCGTACGCTCCCGTCGGCAGCGCGCAGCGGCGCACGTACTCGACCCCGCGCTCGACGAGCTTCGGGTCGACGCCCCACGGCAGCTTGTCGCGCGCGAGCACGAGTGCCGGCACGACGGTCGCGGTGCTGAAACTCGTCGCCCACGTCGGACGACGCGAAACGACGGGACCTTCGTAGTACCCCCATCCGCCCTCGGGCGACTGGTTCTTGTCGAGCAACGCGTACAGCTCCTGGCCGCGAGTCGCGAGCTTCGACTTCCACGGATCGGCGGCGAAACGCGGGTCGAGCGCGACGTGGACGAAGCAATCGAAGCCGTAGAGCGCGCTCCACGAACAATCGATGTCCCAACTGCTCGTGCGCTTCGGCATCGGGATCGTGCACAACCACTCGAGGCCTTTTTCGAGGGCCTTGCGCCGCTCGGGCGTCTCCTCGGCGTCGAGCAGTGTCCGCACGGTCAACGCACTGGCCGCGTACTGGAACGCGAAGTGCGTTTCGGCCTGGAAGAACTCGACCTGGAGTGAGTCCATCGAGCCGCTCGCCCAAGCGCCGTCGGGACGTTGGTTCTCGACGATCCACTTCAGCGCCTTCACGACCGAAGTGCGCGCAGCGTCGACGCCCAGTTCGGCCGGAGCATCGAGGAGCGGCGACTTCGGCGGATCCTCCGCTCGAGGCGCCGCGGCGAAGGGGAGGAGCGCGAGGAGGAGTGAGGTCAGCACGCCGGCGAGAGTACTCCCCGTCCGCGCCGCAGTCCGCATCGACAACGTACGAACTGCGCGGAATACTGCTGCGCCTCCGAGTCCGATCGTTCCCTGCCCCGACCCACCGCCAGGATCCCCATGAGTTTCGGCGCCTTTCGCGTCCCGACCCCGGTCAACGAACCCGTCAAGCCGTACGCGCCGGGCAATCCGGAGCGCACGAGCCTCGAGGCCGAGCTGACGCGAACCGCGGGGCGCACCGTCGAGATCCCGCTCGTCATCGGCGGCAAGGAGGTGCGCACGAAGCACACCGGGAACTCGGTCATGCCGCACGATCACGGTCACGTCCTGGCGACGTACCACCAGGCCGGTCCCGCGGAAGTCCAGGCCGCGATCGATGCCGCCGAGGCCGCGCGCCCGGCGTGGTGCGCGTTGCCGTGGGAAGAGCGCGCCGCCGTGTTCCTACGCGCGGCCGAGATGCTGACGACGACCCACCGCGATCGCGTGAACGCGGCGACGATGCTCGGCCAATCGAAGACGTGCCATCAGGCCGAGATCGACGCGGCCTGCGAGATGATCGATTTCTGGCGCTTCAACGTGCACTTCGCCGAGCGCATCTACGCCGAGCAACCGATCAGCTCGCCCGGCGTGTGGAATCGCCTCGAGTATCGCCCGCTCGACGGATTCGTCCTCGCGATCACGCCGTTCAACTTCACGTCGATCG
>CAZKIY010000126.1:0-11000 GCA_964552875.1 uncultured Planctomycetaceae bacterium | reverse complement strand
CGCCGACGACGCCGGTGCCAACGGTGGTCTTGCCCTTGTCGAGGGAGCCGACGTTGCGCGGGTTGTTGTAGTGGTCGATGACCTTGTCGCTGTAGGCCATGGTGGTCTCGTGGGATTCTAGTTCGGGAGCGGAGCGGGTCGTGAACAGGTAGGACGGCGGGTTGCTGGATCGGGTCGGCGGTGGGACACCGCGTTCTCAGTGTGCGCTCTGCCACTTCACCGTGGAGAGGTCGATGCCCTCGAGAGCCATCTCGTAGAGCGGCGAGAGTTCGCGCAGGCGCTTCACGGCGCCGGCGAGTTGATCGACCGCGAAGTCGACCTGCTCGCGCGTCGTCGTGCGTCCGAACCCGAAGCGGATCGAGCTGTGCGCCATGTCTTCGCCGATGCCCATCGCGCGCAAGACGTGACTCGGTTCGAGGCTGGCCGACGTGCACGCGGACCCGGAGGATACCGCGAGGTCCTTGATGCCCATGATGAGCGACTCGCCCTCGACGAAAGCGAAGGAGAGGTTCGAGTTGTTCGGCAAGCGATGGAGTTCGTCGCCGTTGCGCTTCACGTGGCCGATCTCGGCGAACACGCGGCGCTCGAAGTGGTCGCGCAGGGTGGTCGTGTGCAGGCGGTCCTTCTCCAGGTCCTCGCGGGCGATCGCGCAGGCGCGACCGATCCCGACGATGCCGGGCACATTCAGGGTTCCCGAGCGCATGCCGCGCTCGTGACCGCCGCCATCCATCTGCGCCGTGATGCGCACGCGCGGGTTCTTGCGACGGACGTAGAGCGCGCCGACGCCCTTCGGTCCGTAGAGCTTGTGTCCCGAAAGACACAGCAGGTCCACGTGGTCGGCTTCGACGTCGATCGGCAGCTTGCCCGCTGCTTGCGTCGCGTCCGTGAGGAAGAGCACGCCCTTCGCGTGGCAGAGGGCGCCGATCTCGCGGATCGGGTTCACGGTGCCGACCTCGTTGTTGGCCCACATGATCGCGACGAGGACCGTGTCGGGTCGCAGCGCCTTCTCGACCGACTCGACCGTCACGCGACCGGTCGGCAGCGGCTCGAGGTAGGTGACTTCCCAGCCGAGCTTCTCGAGGTGCTTGCACGTGTCGAGCACGGCCTTGTGCTCGGTCAAGCTCGTGATCACGTGACGGCCTTTCTCGCCGTACATGTCCGCGACGCCCTTGATCGCGAGGTTGATCGATTCCGTCGCGCCCGACGTGAACACGATCTCCTTCGCGTTCGCACCCAGGAGGCGCGCGACTTCCGCGCGCGCATTCTCGACGGCGGCCTCGGCGTGCCAGCCGAACGCATGGCTGCGGCTGGCGGCGTTGCCGAACTCCTCGGTGAAGAAGGGCAGCATCGTGGCGAGCACGCGCGCATCGAGCGGCGTCGTCGCTTGGTGGTCGAAGTAGAGCGGCAGTTTCATGATGGACTCGTAGGGGCGCTTTCCACGCCGTTCGACCCGCGCGCGATCGCGGACACAGGGCCTGAACTCACGACTCCTGAAAGGATCGGCGCGGACGAAGCGTCGGAGGGTTCCAGGCTGATCAGCGGACTGGCGGAGCGGAGCGACCGCAGTGTCGTGCGCTCCATGAGGCGCCAGATGCCTTCGCGAAGTCGATGCAGCGGCGAACGAATCGGACAGACCGGTTCGACCTCGCACGTCGAACCACCGGCTTCGCCGTGCGCCTCGCAACTCATGACGAGAGGCGCGCCTTCGAGCGCGACGACGACATCGCCGAGCGTGATGCGATCGGGCGATCGGGCGAGGACGTAGCCGCCGGTCGCTCCGCGCTGGGATTCGACGATGCCGGCGCGCGCCAGGTCCTTGACGACCTCGGCCAGGAGGCGACGGGGGACCGGGTAGCTCTCGCCGATCTCCCGCACGCTGACGACCGAACCTCCTCGATCCGCGATGTGGATCAGGGCGATGAGGCCGTACTCGGTGCGTTTCGTGAGCTGGATCAAGTGTGTGGGAGCGCCTGGTCTCGAATCCGCACTGAATTGGTGCACATTCGTGGCCAAGAGAGAGGCCCGCGAGGGCCTCGTCGCTGACCTCGGTAGTCTAGGTGGCCCACAGGCCTCCTGCCAAGCCGCATCGGCCAAAATCTCCCGTGAACGGGAGGGTTGGTCGGCCGATTCGGGCGCGCGCGCGCTCAAGAGTCTCCCGGGAACAGCCGATGGCGAGCCCCATGGGCGACGACTCGGCACCTCTCTGCTTCACCTGTGGGCTTCCGAGCGCGAACAACTTGCAGTTCAACCGCTTGCCGAACGGCCTCGTGTGCTCGGCCTGCCGGGAACGGCTGCTGGATGCCATCGCCCCGGCTCTGCCGAACCGCGCCTCGGACCGCGTTCCCGAACTGGGGGCCGGCACGAGCGTGCACGAGGAGGCTCACGGGGAGAGCGAGTGGGATGGCGGCCACCGCCCGTGGCCACCGCCCGGCATGGCCTCCTGAAGCCGCGGCGCGGCCCGCACGGGCGGCGCTGTCCTGGCCATTTCGTCCACGACCCGGCGCTGGCCTCAGACCTCGAGGAGCCCACGTAGGTCCTCGGGGAGAGGAACCGGCCCACGACCGCGATCGCGGAGGTCGATGCAGGCCAGTTCGACCATCACGCTGGCGATGCGGACACCGTCGGCCTCGCGCGTGATTTCGGACTCGAACGCGACCGAGGCAGCGCCGATCCGCCCCACGTGAGTCGTGACCGTGAGCACATCCTCGTAGAGCGCGGGAGCGCGGTAGCGGGCCTCGAAACGGCGCACAGGGAGACCGATTCCGCGACGCTCGAGCTCGGCGTACGAACAGCCGCGGTCGCGCATCAGACTCGTGCGGCTCTCTTCGACGAAAAGCGCGTAGTTCGCGTGGTGCACGACGCCCATTTGATCCGTCTCTCCGTAGCGGACGCGCAACTTCAGGACGTGCGGCGGGTGACGAGTCATGCGGTCGAGCATCGCAAGCCGTGCTGCCCGGAACCACCGGCGACGGGCGGGGTTCTCGTGGCAGCCTCCGCGGCTCGCTGGTAGAACCGGACCCCGCTTGGCCGCTTCGACTCAATCCTCGGGACGAGGCGACGCTCGCGTCGCGGCTCTCCTCACGTGGGTGATCCCGGGCGCCGGGCACGTCTACCTGGGTGCGCCGCTGTTCGGGATCGTGGCCTTCCTCGTCGTCACCGGGCTCTACTTGCTCGGTATCCGCTTCTCCGAGGGCATGGCCTTCGAGTTCCTGCAGCCCGACCTGCGCTCACCGATCGCGCCGGCACTGACGCCCGAGGTCGGCAACCTTTCGGCCGTGATCTGGCACATGCGCACGTACGGCTTCGGGCCGGCTTTCCCGCGACCATGGCCGGCTCACATCGATCTCGGCACGTTTCTCACGGCGTGCAGCGGGCTCTTGAATGCGTGTCTCGCCTGCAAGGCGTACTTCGATGCGCGCGTACCGAAGGGGATGCGCACGACGAGACCGTCACCCGGTCTCCTCGTTCTCGCCGGGTGGGTCGTGCCCGGCCTGGGGCATTGGCTCCAGGGGCGACGTGTGCGAGCGGGAATCGTCTTCGTCGTTGTCGCGGGATTCGTCGTGCTCGGCACGCTGCTCGCGTATGGAGCGAACCTCGATCGCGAGCGTCACTTCTACTACTGGAGCGGGCAATTCCTGGCCGGAGCGCCCGCGTGGATCCTCGAGCTCCTGCACGGTCACGCACTCGTGCGAGCCGAGATTCCCTACGGGGACGCAGGGCTGGCGTTCGCCGGCGTCGGTGGATTGCTGAACATCTTGGCCTGGCTCGACGTCTACGGCGTCGCCGAGCGCGAGGGACTGGCGCATCTCGAACCCGAAGCGCCGCCGACTCGCGAGGTCACAGCGTGATCGATCCCTTCGTGCACCTCGTGCTGTTCGCCGCGATCGGCATCGGAATCGTCGCCCTCGCTGCCTTCTATTCGGAGCCGGAAGACGCCAAGGCGCTCCCTGCGCTACCGCGGCGCTTCGCAGTCTTCGTCCTGGGATGCGGCGTGCTCGCTCTCGTGGTCGTGATCGCCGAACACACCGTCGCCAGCGTGCGCTGACTCGGAGCCCGTGAAGAATTCACGGGCGACGCTCCGCGCAAGCGGCGCCAGCACCGTCTGAGAGCGTGTAGGCTCGACTCCTTCACACGCTCTCAGAGGCCGTGAAGCAATCGCGGCCTCTCGCGACGCGCAGCGTCGCCATATGATTCTGAGAGCCCGTAGGCTCGATTTCTTCACGGGCTCTCAGGTCTCGCTGCCGCGCAAGCGTCGATAAAGCCCGCCCGGCGCGCGCGCCACCCGATCCGCGAGTTCGAGTTCGACGAGGGCGGCGAGGACTTCGAGCCCGCCGAGACCGATGCGTTCGGCGATCTCGCTCGCATCCAGCGTCTCGCCTTGCAGCGCAACGAGGATCGAACGAGCGGGCTCGCCGTCCGCATCCGCGCCGGATTCCGTCGGGCGGTCGGATTCGGGGATAGCCGTGCAACCGAGGATCTCGCGCACGATCTCCGCGGGCGACTCGACCAAGGCGGCACCTTCTCGCAACAGCTTGTGCGTTCCGCGCGACAGTGGGTGGTCCACACGGCCGGGCAACGCCCAGACCGAGCGTCCCTGGTCCGCGGCCCAGCGCGCCGTGATCAGCGATCCGGAAGCCGCCGCGGCCTCGACGACCAATACGCCGGCGCACAAACCGGAGATCAGACGGTTGCGCAACGGGAAATGGTGGGGCCGCGGGTCCGTTCCGGGTTGGAACTCGCTGAGCAGGAGACCGGATTCCACGAGGCGCCGCGCGATATCACCGGGCGGCCAAGGGCGGTCCACGGCACTACCGAGCACCGCGATCGTGGCGCCTCCAACGTCGAGCGCGGCGGCGTGTGCCGCCTGATCGATCCCACGCGCCATGCCCGATACCACGACGATCCCCGCGCGCGCGAGCTCGCGACCGAAGCGCGCGGCTTGCGCCTCGCCGTACGGGCTCGGCCCGCGCGTTCCGACGATCGCGACGCGCGGTCGTCGAGCCAGCAGGCTCGCGTTGCCCCGCAACCAGACGCGCTCCGGAGGACCCTCGATCTCGGACAGTTCCGCCGGCCAGGATGGGGCGCCGGGTTCGACACACAACGGGGGCGCAGTGCTGTTCATGCCCACGTGACGTACCGAAGTCGAACCGGTCGCGGGTCGTCCGCGAAAAATCTGCGTCACACGGTTTTCGTAACTTCACCCGCGACCCTCGACGGGTCCGAGCGGTCCAGGGGCTGCGGCTGACCCGCACCCCACCCCCCATCCACTGAGGACCGCATTCGAAATGCACGCCATGAAGAACCCCCTCGCCCTCCTCACGATCGTCGTCGCCTCGACCGCACTGTCCGCTTGCATCATCAACGTCGACTCCCATCGCGAACGCAGCGGGAAGTACGTCAGCTCCTCGACCTTGCAGCAGATCGAACCCGGCCGCGGTCAGGACTACGTCCAGGCGCTTCTCGGCGAACCGTCGTCGCGGACGAAACTCGATGGTGGAACGGAGATCTGGAAGTGGAGCTACACCGAGACGAAGCACAGCGAGGGTCACTTGATCTTCGTGTTCTCGGGCGATGACACGGAGCGTGTCGAAGGCGCGACTTACGTCGAGTTCAAGGACGGGATCGTGCTGAAGACCTGGCAGGATTGAACCTCGCGGAGAATTCGAACGCGGGCGTGGTCCAACCCTCGTTCCCGCGCTGACTCAGCGAGGGAGCGACTAACGTGCGCCGTTCTCGCCGCGACGGCGCTTCGGAACTCCACCTTCCGTACCGCCGTCGCGAGGACGTTCTTTCTTCGCGCCGGCCTCCGAACTCGGATTCGCCCAATAGGCCTCCCAGCGGCGCGCCAGCTCGCGGGGCTCATCCCGCGGCTCCGGCGCGATCTTCAGCTTCGATTTGTTCTCGCGGTACCAGCGCTGCCAGAGTTCGGCGGACTCGCCCTGATCGCTGCCGGTCAACGACCACAGCGCCAAGCGGAAGTCCTTCATGAACGCTTGGATCTTGTGCGGTCCAGCGACCTCCATGAGGTCGGTGATGGCCTTCAACGCTTCGTTCGTGCGGATGTGGCCGAGTCCGAGGATCTTGGCCTGGATCACTTGTCCATCGAGCGCAGCCCAGGGGTTCTCGCTCAGCGCCGCGATGGCGCGCGGGTCTCCGTGCTGTCCGATCGCGCGCAGGAGCAGCGCATAGAGCGAGAGGTCGTCCTTCGCCGCCTTGACCTTCGCTCGCGCGAGCAACTCGTCGAGTCCCTTCTCGTGCGTGTTGAATCGCAAAGCCTCGATCGCGGCCTTCTGCACCGCGAGGTCGCGGTCGGTCAGACCGCGGGCGAGTTGACGCACGACCTCCGGATCGGCGATCGACCCCGCGCTCTCGATCGCACGGATCCGCGGACCGGCATCGTTCTTGTCGAATGCGGCCTTCAACTCCGCGACCGCGACCTTCGCGCGGTCGGCCTCGGGAACGGGCGGCTTCTCGGCCGGCGGGGATTGGAAGGCGACGAGTCCGACGAGGAGGAGCGGGAGCAGCATGGCTTGGTCTCGAACCAGCCGTCGCGCGGCAGGTAGCGGAGTATCGGCCGATGCGGTGCTCCCCTCAAATGCCCGGAGGCCGCACAGGGCGGCCTCCGGGACTCGAGTGGGCAGCGGTTCAGGTCGCGGGCACGACTTCCGCGGGCTTCGTCTGGGTGAAGACCAGGTTCGCACCGTCCTCACTGACGCGCACCTCGACCGGGTCCGAGGAGCCGGAGCCCATTCGCAGGATGTGTTCGGCCAGCGGATCCTCGACGAAGCGCTCGATCGCGCGGCGCAACGGCCGAGCTCCGTAGTCTTCGCTGTACCCCTTCGTGATGAGGAACTCGATCGACTTCGCGTCGAGCTCGAGCTTCACGCCCTTGTCGCCGAGGCGCTTCTTCACCTCGTCGAGTTGCAGGTGGACGATCCGGGCCAGATCTTCGCTCCTGAGCGGGTTGAAAACGACCAGCTCGTCGAGCCTGTTCAGGAACTCCGGCCGGAAGTAGCGCTCGACTTCGATCATGACGTCGGCGCGCATCCGGTTGCGGCGTTCGTCGTCGCTGGGCTTCGTCGCTTGCGACAGCCGGTCGAACCCGAGCTTGGCGCCCGACTTCATCTGCTGCGACCCGAGGTTGCTCGTCATGATCAGGATGACGTTGCGGAAGTCGACGTGCCGACCGAACGAGTCGGTGAGGCGCCCTTCTTCCATGATCTGGAGCAACATGTTGAAGACGTCCGGGTGCGCCTTCTCGATCTCGTCGAGGAGGACGACCGAGTACGGACGACGGCGGACCTTCTCGGTCAGCTGTCCGCCTTCCTCGTAGCCGACATAGCCCGGCGGCGCGCCGACGAGCCTCGACGCATTGTGCTTCTCCATGTACTCGCTCATGTCGATCGTGAGGAGCGCGTCCTCGCTGCCGAACATGAACTTCGCGAGCTGCTTCGCGAGGAACGTCTTACCGACGCCGGAAGGCCCGAGGAAGATGAACGAGCCCATCGGGCGCTTCGGATCCTTCAAGCCGGAGCGCGAACGCCGCACCGAGCGCGCGATCGCGGTCACGGCGTCGTTCTGGTTGATGACGACGAGCCCGAGTTCCTTCTCCATCTGGAGCAGGCGTTCGGCCTCGGCCTTCTCGAGGCGAGTCAACGGGACACCCGTCATCTTGGAGACGGTCTCGGCGATGACCTCGGCCGTGACCTCCCCGACTTGTTCCTTGTCGGCCTGCTCGGTGCGCCAGCGATTCTGCATCTCCTCGCGCTTCTTCTTGAGCTGGTAAGCCTGGTCGCGGAGCTTCGCGGCCTTCTCGAAGTCCTGTGCGCTGACCGCTTCGTCCTTCGCGCGTTCGAGGCGCTCGATTTCAGTGGAAACCTCGCGCAGATCGGGCGGAGCAACCATCGCCTTGATGCGGACGCGAGCACCGGCTTCGTCGATCACGTCGATCGCCTTGTCCGGCAGGAAGCGGTTGTTGATGTAGCGGGTCGCGAGTTCGACGGCCGTCTCGAGGGCGTCGTCGGTGTAGCGCACGCGGTGGTGCGCCTCGTACTTGTCCCGCAGGCCCTTCAAGATCTCGATCGTTTCGGTCGGGCTCGGCGGCTCGACGTTCACGGCCTGGAAGCGGCGCTCGAGCGCGCCGTCCTTCTCGATGTGCTTGCGATACTCGTCCAGCGTCGTCGCGCCGATGCACTGGATCTCGCCGCGCGACAGCGCCGGCTTGAGCACGTTGGACGCGTCGATCGCGCCCTCGGCGCCTCCGGCACCGACGAGCGTGTGCAGTTCGTCGATGAAGAGCACGACGTCGCGCACGCGGCGCACTTCCGTCATGACCGCCTTGATGCGCTCCTCGAACTGGCCGCGGTACTTGGTGCCGGCGACCATGAGTGCGAGGTCCAGCACGACGATGCGCTTGTTGCGCAGGATGTCGGGCACGCGGTTCTCGATGATCTGCTGCGCGAGACCCTCGACGATCGCCGTCTTGCCGACGCCCGGCTCACCGAGCAGCACGGGATTGTTCTTCGTGCGGCGCGAGAGGATCTGGATCACGCGCTCGATCTCGTTCGCGCGGCCGATGACCGCGTCGAGCTTGCCTTCGCGCGCGAGCTCGGTGAGATCGCGTCCGAAGCTGTCGAGTGCCGGCGTCTTGCTCTTGCCCTGCGCCTGACCGCTGCCCTGAGGCTTCTCGCTGCCCTCTTGCTGCGCTCCTTCCTCCTCTTCATCTTCGTTCGATTCGGCGCCCAGGAAGTCGAGGACTTCCTCGCGCACGTCTTCGAGCTTGACGCCGAGGTTCAAGAGGACCTGCGCGGCGATGCCCTCGTTTTCCTTGATGAGACCGAGGAGCAGGTGCTCCGTCCCGATGTAGTTGTGGCCGAGGTTCGAAGCCTCTTCCATCGAGAGCTCGAGGACCTTCTTGGCCCGCGGCGTGAACGGCAAGTTGCCGACCGACACCATCGTCGAGCCGGTTTTGACGATCTTCTCGACTTCGCTGCGGATCTTGGCGAGGTCGATCCCCATGTTCTTCAGGACGTTCGCAGCGACGCCGCTGCCTTCCTGAACGAGCCCTAGGAGAATGTGCTCGGTGCCCAGGTACTCGTGGTTGAACCTCTGGGCCTCCTGACGGGCCAGGTTCATCACCTTCTTGGCGCGGTCCGTGAAGCGGTCGAACATGGTGTCTCCGGGGCCCGAGCGCGGTGAGGGACAACCCCAGGCGACGAGCCAGCGCCTGGTGGTCCGGTGATGGTAGCTAACTCTCGCCTTTCGGCCGTTCGGCCCGGCGGGATGTAGCGCAGCCGTCAGGATGCGGAACCGTCGGGTTGTAGCCGACCCGGGCCTGATTTCGAGGCGTCGATCTCGAGCCGCGTTGGAACCGGCTGCAGGAAGTCGGTTCGATTCGCCTCGCGCGGAGCCGACCACATCGGCTTCGCGATCAGAGGCAGAAGGAGTCGGGCACCCGTAGAGCGGTCCGCGGGCCCGCAGTCCGCGGAGGATCAGCAGGTCTCGCTGCGCGCGCGAGCAACTCGGTCCCGAGTGCCCAGGAAATCGATCCCCTCGCGGTCTCTCGGAGCGCTCAGAGCTCGTGGAGAATTCACGGGCGACACGCCGCGGAGCGGCTCAGATAGTGTCCGAGAGCGTCTAGGCTCGCTTTCTTCACACGCCCTCAGGCTCGTTTCCGTCACGAATTCTCAGCTCGCGCGCGGCTCTTCGAGCTGGCGGAGTTCGTCGCGCAGGCGTGCAGCGTTCTCGTACGCTTCCTCGCGAATCGCGATCTCGAGCTTCTGCCGCAGATCGACGAGTCGCTTCTCCCGATCGAGCGCGAGAGCGTCGCTCGGAGCGGCCGGCATCTGTGCGTCCGTGCCCGGCAGTCGACCGACGTGCTGGCGCGCGCCGTGAACGCGCTCGAAGACTTCTCCGAGGTGCGCGGCGAATGCGTCGTAGCACTGAGGGCAACCGAGGCGTCCCTTCCGGCGGAACTCCTCGAGTTGCAACCCGCAGCCAGCACACGTCGGTCCACCTTTTCGCCGCGTTTGCTTGGCGGTGATCTGCAACAGCTTCCAGATGTCGAGCTGGGCTTTCTGAAGTGCCGGAGCGTGCGGAAGCTCGAGGGTCTGGGCGCAGACTTCGCACAAGTGCTGCTCGGTGTAGGTCGGTATCGCAACGAACGGCGCTTGCGCGACGCCGTCGACTTCGATTTCCGCCGACGAGTTCGCGCTGGTCAAGGCGTCGGGGGGCGTCAACGGACTCGGCTTGGCGTCGCCGAGCGAGGCCGCAGTCGAGATCTCGGTCACGTGGACCGTCGCGGCATTCTTGAGGCAGTTCTGGCAGATCATCCCGTGCGAGGCGGTGTGCCGCCTCCCTAGTGGTCTAGCCCCCGCGGCTCGCCTTGTCGAGTCGCCGTTCCGGAGCCGTCGCGTCGACGGTGCGGTAGGCCTCCAAGCTCTTTCGGAAGTCTAGGGCTCGCGCCTCGAAGTTCAGGTACTGGTCGTAGCTCGCGCAGGCCGGGGAGAACAGGAGGGCCTCGCCCGGCTCCAGCGTCGAAAAAGCGGCCTCCACGGCCTCGGGAACCGTCTCCACGTCGCACACTTCGAGTCCCGCGGACCGGAACGTAGCACTCAGGAGCGCCCCGGACTTACCGAAAGTAACGACCCGGCGGACCCGGCCCCGCGCCGAGGCCACGAGCGCGTCCAGCGGCAAGTCCTTGTGCTTGCCGCCCGCGATCCACGTGAACCCGGGTTCGAGCGATCCGAACACCGCCAGCGTCGAGTCGGGCGTCGTCGAGACGGCGTTGTCCCACACGCGGTGCCCCCCGAACTCGCCCAGATCTTGCATGCGATGGGGGAGTGCCGCGAGGGTGGGAATCGCCGCCGCCAGCGCTTCGGCCTCCACGCCGAGCGCGCGAGCGAGGCCGAGCGCGAGGAGAGTGTTCTCGCGTTGGAACTCGCCCGGCAAGCGCAACGCATCGACCCGCCCGAGCGATTCGCGATGGAGTCGGAAGTGTC
>CAZKIY010000125.1:0-11031 GCA_964552875.1 uncultured Planctomycetaceae bacterium | reverse complement strand
TCACGGACGCGAACGGGCGCGAACTCGACTTCCCGCTCGACGCCGTGACTCCGATTGGATTCGTCGGCTGGCACAACCTGCGGACTCTCGCGCGCCTCGAACGGCACATGGCCGCCGCTCTCCTTGAAGCACGGCCTGAAAGCTGATCCTCACGTGCCGCGATCCCGCGCGACGTCGAATCGTCGGAGCATTCGGCCGCCGGCCCACACGAGCCAGCAGTCCACCGCGATGAGTCCGAGCCACGCGACACCCGCGCCCAAAGCGATCGCGGTGGAGTTGGAAGTGTCGAAGGCATAGCGCACGAGGAAGCCCACGCCGATTCCCGGCAGGACCGCGACCCCCGTCGCGACGAGCAACACGATGCCCCGCAAGAGCATCAGCACCATCGCGCGCCCGACGTTCTGCAACGCGCTCTCCTGCCCGGGCACGTAGCGCACGGGCGAGTGCAGGAAGGCTGCGTTGTCGAGCGCGACCCACGTCAGGACGACGAGCGGTTGGAACAGCACGGTCGCGAGCACGACGGGGTGGAAAGTCCCGAGCCAGATCGCGCGCACCGACACGGCGGTCCCGAGCATCAGCGTCACGAGGACGACCTCGGGCAAGATCGTCGCCAGGAAAACGCGCCACGGCGCGACAGGCCACGCGCGCAGCATGTCCATCTGTTCCAAGCGCCCGCGAAAATCGAACTTGAGGCCGGCGCACAGGTACGCCGTGCCGAGCACCGAGATCAGCACGGTGCCGAGGATCAGGCTCTTCTCCGCCGCTTCCGCCGCATCGTCGGACTTCCCGGCCGAGATCCCATTCGTGACGATCACCATGAACACGACGACGAGGCCTGAGAGGAGCAACGCGCCGCGTGCTCTCCGCGCCATCGAAGTCGTCTCCAGCCAGGCGATCGCGCCGAACGGCCCGCGGCCGAAGAACCACGGCACGCCCTTCGTCCCCGTCGGCGCCGTGACGCGCGTCCGACTGGCTCCGAAACCACCGCGGCGCGCTTGCGAGATGCGCTTGGCGACTTCGGCCGACGTCGCGAGCGACAGCTCGCGGAAGTCGATTTTCGCGCGCACCACGAGCTGATACAGCAGGATCCACACACCGACGCAGACCGCGAACCACGACCAGAATTGGACCGCGCTCGTGGCGGTGATCATGCCGCTCCACGGCGTGAGCGGTGCCAGCGCGGCGCGGACCCAAGGATTGCGCGCGGCCTGGGCGATGGGACCGTCGCCGTCACCGATCGCTTCGCGCACGGCCCCGCCGTCGGACACCATGAGAGCCACGACGCCGATTCCGACCGCTGCTCCGAGGACGACCGAGATCGCCTTCAAGGGCGCCGCTCGCGCCAGTTTTCCGAACCGGTTCTCGCCCTCGCCGAGGAGCAGCGCCGTCCCCTGCCCGACCAAGGGGATCGTGAGCATGACGAGCATCGTCCCCACGAACGCGAAGAACGGTTCGGGCATGCGTCGCGCCGTGAGGAAGCCGAAGAGCAACGCTGCGAACAGGGAGCGGAACAGATTCGTGCCCAAGCGATAGCGCACGAGATCGCTGCGCGAGATCGGCGCGCTGAAAGCCAGCTCGATCTCCTCCTTCGGCAGATAGAGGCCGCGGAACTGGAACGAGCCGACGATGGTCAGGACGAGGAGGACGAGCAGCCCGACTTCGGCTCCGAATCGCGCGATGTCGGAGTCGAGGTGAGCCGCCGATGAGACGCTCCGACCCAGCACCATGACTGCGATCCAGCCTCCGAGCAGGAGCACGCCGATACCCAAGAAGATCCACGACGAAGGTCGTCGGAGTTTCCGGACTTGCAGGCGCAACCCGCCGACGAACTTCAGCCAGAAGAGGAGTCGCAGCGCGGGATGACCGAACACGGGCGTCACTCCGCTTTCGGACGGACGCTGCTCGCGCCGACGGGAAGACCGGGATCCGTCGCGGTGAGGAAGATGTCCTCGAGGTCCTGGTCCTCGCCGAGCGAGAGCGTCGAGCGCGCTTCCTGCAACGTGCCCTCGAAGCGCTTCGTGCCGCGATCGAGGATCAGGATGCGATCCGCCAACTCCTGGATGAGTTCGAGTTGGTGCGACGACAACACGACCGCCGCTCCGGTGCGCGCCAGTCCGCGGATCTCGTCCTTCGCGGAGCGGATCGCGCGCGGGTCGAGGCCCGACAACGGCTCGTCCATGAGCACGAGGGCCGGCGTGTGGATCCAAGCCATGCAGAACGCGAGCTTCTGCCGCATCCCGCGCGAGAGTTCGCCGCCGAGTGCAGTGCGCTTCTCGGTCAGTTCGAAACGTTCCAGCAAGTGATCCGCCCGCTCCTGCCAATCGCGCACGCCGTACAGCGCGGCCGAGAAACGCAGGTGCTCGAGCACGGTCAACGTGTCGAACGGTTGCGGATCGTCGGGGATCCAAGCCAAGCGCGATTTCGCCGCGACTTCGTCCGTCGCGAGGTCATGACCCGCGACGAGAACGCGCCCTTCCTGGATCGGCAGGACGCCGACGATCGAGCGCAGCGTCGTCGTCTTCCCGGCGCCGTTCGGCCCCACGAGACCCAGGATCTCGCCCTCCTGGACGCGGAACGACAGAGAATCGACGGCGCGATGGTTCTCGTACTCCTTCGAGAAGCCCTCGACGACGAGCATGTTGCGGCGCTCGCCCGCAGGCTGGAGCGGAGATTCGGGAGTCGTCGATTCCAAGTGTTGGCGCGTCTTCTCGTGCAGAGGACTCAGTAGTTTTCGGGACAGCACGGATGGACCGCCGGACCCAGGTTCGCCCATAGTAGGGACTCCCGTTCCCGCGTCCCACGACCGCACGACGACGATCCCCATGACCCAGAACACCCCGACACCCGCGATGGCCGCCGCGACCGGCCCTTTCGTCCTCCCGCCCCTGCCTTGGAAGGACGACGCGCTCGCTCCTTTCGTCTCGGCGCAGACGATTTCCTTCCACTACGGCAAGCACCACAAGGCCTACGTGGACAACCTGAACAACCTCGCCAAGGGCAAGCCTTGGGAGAAGATGAGCTTGGAAGAGGTCGTGAAGGCCTCGGCCAAGGACTCCGCCGCGCAGGGGATCTTCAACAACTCGGCGCAGATCTGGAACCACACGTTCTTCTGGCACTCGATGCGCCCGAGCGGTGGCGGCACGCCGACGGGCAAGCTGCTCGAGAAGATCACGACAGACTTCGGCTCGTTCGACACGTTCAAGACCCAGTTCGCCGATGCGGCGAAGACGCAGTTCGGCAGCGGTTGGGCTTGGCTCGTCCTCGAAGCCGGCAAGTTGAAGGTCGTGAAGACGCCCAACGCCGAGACACCGCTGACGGGTGCCGCGAAGCCGCTGCTCACGTGCGACGTGTGGGAGCACGCGTACTACCTCGACTACCACAACCGTCGCCCGGAGTACGTGACGACGTTCCTGGACAAGCTCGCGAACTGGGAGTTCGCGGCGCAGAACCTCTGAGAGCCCGTGAAGAAATCGAGTCTACGGGCTCTCAGACTCTAGTGGCGCCGCTTCGCAGCGCGAGAGCGTGTGATTTCTTCACACGCTCTGAGAGCCCGTGAAGAAATCGAGTCTACGGGCTCTCAGACTCTAGTGGCGCCGCTTCGCAGCGCGAGAGCGTGTGATTTCTTCACACGCTCTGAGATCCCGTGAAGAAATCGAGTTTACGGGCTCTCAGACTCTAGTGGCGCCGCTTCGCAGCGCGGCGCTGTTCGTCGTTCAGACGGACAGCGTCGCTTTCTTGACCAGTGCGCCCAGCGTGCGCGTGACTCCGGCCACCACGCGCGCCATGCGCGAGTAGTCGAGTCGGTCGTGCGTGTCGCTCGGGCTGCCGAAGCGCGCGCTGCGCCAGGTCCCGGTGTCGCTGAGCACGACGGCCGGCGCTCCGATGTCCCAGAACGCAGCATGCGGCGAGAAGGCGGTGCCGGGCGCGAACGAAGGCAGGATGGCGCCCTCGATGTTGATGCCGGAGTTCTTGCGCATGAGCTCGGTGGTCTTCGACGTCAGATCACGGCACTGGTAAGCGCCGACGACGGCCAGGAAGTCCGCTCGCGCCGGCAGCGCGAACATGAATGGGAACGGATAGCTCTGGCTGTCCTTGTCCTCGAAGAGCCCGACCGAATCGAGGTAGAGCACCGCGGCGATCGTCTCGCCGCGACCCTGGCACTCCTTGGCGTACGCAGCGGCGGCCGAATCGGGATCGCCTCGCCGTTTGAATCCATCGGGAAAGAGGACGAATCGCAGCGTGCGTTCGTGTCCGATTCCCCCCAATTGTCGCGCGACCTCGACGAGAACCGCTGCGCCCGACGCACCCGAGTCGGCACCGGGTGAGCTGCGCGGACCGTCGAAGTGCGACGCGAGGATCACGACTTCGCGCGCGTACTTCGTCCCGGGCATCTCGGAGACGATCGTCATCCCACTGCCGGTCGACGTGGACTTCACGTTCTGTCCCGAGCGTCGCAGCTCTCGCTCGAGGTAGTCGCCCGCGTCCTGGATCGGCCCGGGTTTGTCGCGCGTGCCGACGTCGAGTGCGAGGTACTCCACGTGGCTGCGCAAGCGCTCGACGACGTCATCCGACTCCGGAACACCGGCCCTGGCGGGCGCATTCGTGCCGGGAAAACCGCGCGAGTACGCTCCGATGAGCGCCACGAACACGGCCGAGAGGAACAACCAGAAAAAGATGCCCTTCACGATTCAGAGACCTCCGATCTGGGCGGTCCTCGGACGTTCGGGTCCCGGAACTCGAGGAGATCGGAGAGAAGTTCAAGCGGGGGCCGCGATCGGCGCACTGGAGGCAGCGCGCGCGAGCAGGAAGACCGTGGCGAGGCGCAGCGCCGTCGAAACGACGAGGACGATCAGGAACGCTGTCGCGTCGCCGCCCAGGCCGGCGAGGATCGCGCCGCCGAGCACCGAGCCGACGCAGATCGCGACCGCGTTGGCGAACTGGTACTTCGTGAGGATGCTCGTGCGCTCTTCGGGACGGATGCAATCGAAGAACGAGAGGAACGTCGCCAGTTCATAGGCCGACCACACGAACCCGGCGAAGAGCTGCGCGACGAGCAGCGCGACGTAGTCGTCGAGGAAGATCCAGAGGCCGACGGACGGCGCGAGTCCGAGTCCGCCGATCCACAAGAGCGCTCGCACCCCGCGCTTCTCAGCGATGCGTCCGTGGAGCGGCAGCGAGATCGCTTTCGCGAGGACCGCCGCAGCGAGGAGCCCCATCGCCTGCGCATAGCTGAACTCGAGATCGCGCAGCATGTACGGCATGTAGAACGGAGCGGCCACGTTCGCTGCGAACTGCACGGCGAGCATGTACGCGAGCAACCTCCCGTCCGCGCCGTGACGGAATCGAGCGATGAGCTTCGCCAGCGGCACGTCGCGCATCCCGCCCGGCATCGGATCCGGCTCGCTGTGCGACGCGAGACACGCCGCCGACAAGGCGCGCGCGACGAACGCGAACCCGAAGACGAGGGCGAAAGCGGCGAGCGGTCGATCTCACGACTGTCCGACGTAGAGGATCCATCCGGCCGCGAGAAGGGCACCGATCTGGAAGACGTGGATCCAGACGGTTCGTCGCGCGAAATAACGAATGCGCACGGGACCTGGGACGAGCGTGCCGACCCACGTGCTCCACGCCGGATTCGTCGCGATTCCGGCGCCCCAATAGAGTGCGGCGACAGCGTAGAGCAGCCACCCGGGGATCGAACCGACGACCGCGGCGATGGCGAGCGGAACGAAGCTCGCCGCCTGGATCGCGGCGTTCCACACGACCCACCGACGATGGGACCCGAGGCGCCGAATCCACGCCGGCGACACGAGTTGAAGCGTCGCACCGACGACCATCGGCACCGTCGCGACGAGTCCGGCCCATGCATCCGGTAAACCCAACGCAACCGCGAACGGCGTGATGGACCCCTCGCCCATCCCGATCATCACGGCCCACAGGAGCCCGTCGACCCAGATCGCGCGCAGATCTTGCGCGAGTCGGGCTGCACGCTGCGGCCGTGCGAGTGATGTGCTGGAGCTCAAGGGGACCGCGAATCCTGCACGAGGGACGCACCTCGACGAACCCGCGCGTTGATCCAGCCACTGGAACGGGGCATAACCGCGCGGCACGGAAGGACTTCGAAGGATGGCTCCCGAGCTCATCGCACACCGCGGGTACGCCGCCCGATACCCGGAGAACACGCTCGCCGCCCTGGAAGCGGCGATCGCAGCGGGAGCACGCCATGTCGAAGTCGACGTGCAGCTCTCCTCGGACGGATTTCCGGTCCTCTTCCACGATCGGACCTTGACGCGCATGTGCGGGGTCGCCGGGTCCGTGCACGAACGGACGTTGGCCGATCTGCGCGCGCTCTCGTGCGGCGAGCGCGGCAAGTTCGGCGAGGCGTTCCAGCGCGAAGGTTTGCTCAGCCTCGCCGGATTCGTGCAACTCCTGCGGCGACATCCCGATGTCCGCGCGTTCGTCGAGATCAAGCGCATCGCGATCGAGAACTTCGGTCGTGAGCGCATCCTCGAACGCGTTCTGCCAGCGATCGATGCGGCGATCCACCAATGCGCGTTGATCAGCTTCAGCCTCGAATTCCTGGCCGCAGCGCGGCGCGCGCATCCAATTCCTCTCGGTGCGGTGTTCGATACTTGGGACGAGCGCGCGAACCAGCTGCTCCCCGAGATCGACCCCGAGTACCTCTTCTTCGATCTCGACGGGCTGCCGAAGGACGGTGAGCTGCACGTGCCCGGTGCGCGCGTCGCCGTGTACGAAGTCGCGGATCCCGACGTCGCACGCGCGCTGGCACGACGCGGCGTCGAACTCGTCGAGACGTTCGAAATCGGCGACATGCTCGCCGCGCTGAGGCTCGGCGTCGCGTGACGAGCTCCGGCCAGAGCGGCCTCGAAACGTTCGACGTCGCCGTCATCGGCGGCGGAATCCATGGAGTCGGCGTGCTGCAAGCCGCGGCCGCGGCGGGCCTTTCTTGCGTCTTGTTCGAGGAGCGCGCCGTCGCGGCGGGCACGTCGAGCCGTTCGAGCAAGCTGATCCACGGCGGACTGCGCTACCTCGAGAGTGCGCAGCTCTCGCTCGTGCGCGAGTCGTTGCGCGAACGCACGACGCTCTTGCGCATCGCACCGAAGCTCGTGCGCGTCGTGCCCTTCCTGATCCCGATCTATCCCACGACGACGCGACGTCCGCGCACGATTCGCGCGGGTCTCGGGCTCTACGCGTTGCTCGGGAACCTGCGCCGCGAAGCCTTGTTCGCGCGGATCCCGCGCGAGGAATGGGAGAACCTCGACGGCCTCGACACACGCGATCTCGAGGCCGTTTTCCGTTACTTCGACGGCCAAACGGATGACGCCGCGCTCTCGCGAGCCGTGCTGCGCAGCGCAGTGGAACTGAGCGCCGAAGCGCGCATTCCCGCTGCCTTCGAAGGCGCAGAACGCAAAGTGGACGGTTGGGAGCTGCGCTGGCGGGAAGGCACCGAGTCGCGACGCGCGCACGCACGCGCCATCGTCAACGCCGCCGGTCCGTGGGTCGAAACGGTCCGCGCACGCATCGAGCCGAAGCCGCCGGGTTTCGCGGTGGACCTCGTCGCCGGAGCGCACCTCGAGCTCGAAGGCGCGCTCGACCGCGGCATCTACTACGTGGAAGCTCCGCGCGATCGACGCGCCGTGTTCGCGATCCCGTGGAAGGGTCGCACGATGCTCGGGACGACGGAGACCCCCTACTCGGGCGATCCAGCGCTTGTCGTGCCGCTCGCGTCGGAGGTCGAGTACCTGCTCGAGACCTACGCGCACTATTTCCCACGTCGTTCGACGCAGGTGCTCGCGTCCTGGTCCGGACTGCGCGTGCTGCCGCGCGGCGAAGGACGCGCGTTCGACAAGCCGCGCGAGACGACGCTGGTCGTCGACGACGAAGCACGCCCGAGCCTCGTCGCGATCTACGGCGGCAAGTTGACCGGCTATCGCGCGACGTCGGAGCGCGTCGTCGAGCGCCTTTTGCCGCATCTCCCGAAGCGGACGCGCATCGCGCGGACGGACGAGCTGCCGCTCGAGCCGGAGCCGGGTTTCACGCTGGACGTGTGAGGCGAATCCGCCGCGCAGCTCGTCCGGAACTCCGCGGCTCGAGGCCGTGCATGGGATCGCACTCGCGGCTGAGCGGGCCCTCGGCGTTCGCGAGACATCGTGCGCGAGTCGGACGAGCTCGATGAGAACCAGTCGGCGAGCTGGATCCAGTTCCGCGCCCCGATCAAGCTCCAGCTGCGAGGTCAGCTTCGAGTGCCGCGCGCCAACGCGAGCGGCGCGCGAGCAAAGCGGGATCCGCGACGGGCTCGAAGTGCTCGAACTCCGGAACCTCTGGGCGTGCGCCCAACAACCGCGCGAGGCCGAGCGCTGTCGTCTCGACTTCGTCATGACGCTCGACGTGAAGGCCCGTGACGTTCGCGAGTCGGGCGCACAGACCATCGAGTTGCGCTAGCCCGCCACCGACGCGCAGACGGCTCGGCCGCCCGACGACACGCTCCATGTGCTCGAGGATCTCCGCGACCAGGAAAACGACGCTCTCGAGCACCGCGACGAGCTTCGCGCTCGCGTCGCCATCACCGACGAAGCGCGACGCGAAGTCACTGCGCCAATACGGAGCGGCCAAACCGCCGACACCGTTCAGGAAGAGCGGCGGATCTCGCACCAGCTCGAGATCGCGGTCGAGATCGAGGTCACTGTCGCGCACGCCGAGCTCCGCGACGACCGAAGCCAACGCGGATCCAGCACCGTTCACGGTGCCCTCGAGCGCGAACGTCGACACAAGGTCCTCGTGATGGACGAGCGTCGCGAGCAACGCCGGCGCATTCACTTCGCCGCCACTCACTGCGCGCAACACGAACGCACCCGTCCCGAAGGTGATCGACGCGACAACCGGGTCGGGATCGCCACCCGCGAAGAACGCCGCGCTCTGGTCACCGGTCACGACGACGAGCGGAATCTTCCGCGGGCCGATGTCGAGCGTCCCGAACTCCGAGCGCGTCGCGACGACCTTCGGTAGCGCCGTGAGCGGCACGCCGAACAGATCGAGGAGCTCGCTCGACCACGCGCACGTCCGGACGTCGAGCAACAGCGTGCGCGCGGCATTCGCCGCATCGACGACGTGCGGTCGCTCGTCGCACAAACGGTGGACGAGGAACGCCGCGAGGGGTCCGAACGCCAGATTTCCAGCCTGAAATGCGGCGCGGACGCGTGGTTCATTGTCGAGGAGCCACGCGAGCTTCGTCGCGCCGTAGTGGGGCGAGAGGCGCAAGCCCGTGACCGCTCGCACGCGCTCGGCCTCTCCTTCGAGCCCGTCGAGCCGCGACGCCGCGCGCCGATCCTGCCACGAGAGGACCGGCGCCAGAGCGCCGCCGCTCGTGCGATCCCATGCCGCGATGCTCGAACGCTGGGTCGCGAGTCCCGCGCACACCAGTTCGGCCGTGCGCCGACCGAGCTGCTTCACGACGTCGCGGATCGCGCGCCGCAACGATTTGACGAGATCCTCGGGATCCTGCTCGACGCGATCCGGAGCGGGCCGAACGGTCGCGACGTCGACGGCTGACTTCGCGACGACGAGTCCGCTAGAATCGAAGACGAGCGCGCGGCTCGTCGAACCGCCTTGGTCGAGGGTCAGGTAGATGTCGGTCACGCGGCGGCCTTCGGCATCGGTTTCCGGTCGCGGTACAGCACCCATCCGAAGGGCAACGCGATCAGGCCGAAGAAGACCGCGGCCGGCCGCGCGATCGGGACGACGAACATCTCGATATGGTCGGCATCGTGATCATGCATCGGATGATCGCCCTCGATCTCCAACCAGACGTTGGTTCCGACGTAGTTGGCGAGAACTTGCTCGACTCGCCAAGTCAACCGGCGAGGCCGCGAAGGATCGAGTCGAATGCCGCCGCGGTAGGGTTCGAGTTCAGCGGTAGAAGGCTCGACTTGTTCGCCGGTTGGAGCACCCGATCCGGTGAGGACCACGGTCCACAGCGGGATGCTCGGATCGATTGCATGGTGGGACGCGGAAGAAGATCCCTCGACGGTCGTCGGCACCTTCGCAGGCGCGATGTACCCGCGTAGGAAATCGAGCCGAATCTCGGTCAGAAATGCCGGATCCCAGTCGGGCGACCATTCGCCGGTCCCGCCGACCGCGAGGAGGAAGTGCGGGCTCCCGAGGTTCTGTTGTCCTGGAAAGCCCTCGACGCGCTGACTGCGTTCGATGCGCTCGTTGCGCTCGTTGCGCTCGATCTTGCGAAACCCGTCCCAAGTCATGTGCGCGAAAGCCGGTGCGCAGACGAGCGGCACCCCGAAACAGATCCAATGGAACGTACGCATCCGAAGGGCGGGGATCCTAGCGGATCGACGCCACGGTCCGTGGCTGCGAACTCGACCGACCAAGCCGCACGACTCGCGATCAGATCCGATCGAAGGTCGCACGCCTCATCGGGCTTCCAGACTTCCGCGCCCACCGGATGAGGACGGTCGAAACGAGCAGCGCGAAGAGCGAGACGACGGCCGCGAACGGCCAGACGCCCGGGTACTCCGAGTCCGGATTGCCCGGAACCCGAAACGTGCACTGGAACGGTGGCGCCGCGGGTTGAACGTTCCCGATCCTCCACTCGATGCGGCGCACGAGTGCGGGATCCGCGATCGAGAGGATTCCGGAGTTTGCGCTGGAGTGTCGGAACCACCCGGCGGATCGTCGGCCGCCAACTCGGTTCAGAGGATCCGCCCGAGTCGGGCGTCGACACGAAACGGGGACTCTCCTGGTCGGGCCACGACGACAGAGTGCCGAGGCGGATCGCTAGCCAACCGAACCACGCCTCGACGCAGAAACCGATCACTGCCAGCCCGAAGGCCACGTCGCGCGTCGCAACGGTGCGTGCCACGTCTCAGTACGGGGTCGCCGTTCCGTCCTGCTTCACGACTTCACCGAACGGCGCGTACGGTCGCGACGAAGCAAGACCGGATGCGTTTCCGGTCTTGCGACGGCGGTGGATGGGAGTGTCTGACACCTTCATCAACC
>CAZKIY010000124.1:0-11140 GCA_964552875.1 uncultured Planctomycetaceae bacterium | reverse complement strand
GGGGAAGTTGCGCGCACTCGTGACGCTTGCTGCGGCGTCGGATTGGCTCCACTGGCTCGACGCGATCGGCAAGGAGAAGATCGGCTTCGACGTTCGTCTCGTGCTCAACCAGGACTCCGACATGTACTACGTCTTCGACAAGAAGACGTACGACCTCGAGGCGGACGGCATCGGTGATCGGAAGATCCACGCGGTCGTCGAACCGCTCCTGACCTTCACTCCGAACACGCGTCGCGTGCGTAATCTGCCGATGGAACTCGCGCGAGCCGGCGCCAAGGTGTGCTTCACGCCGCGTGTCGACGATCTCCCGAACTACAAGGCCTGGCTCGCGCACGTGAGCGAGCTCGTGGGAGCCGGGATGTCGCGCGAAACCGCGCTGCGCGGATTGACGTTGAACCCGGCCGAGATGCTCGGCGTCGGTGATCGCGTAGGCAGCATCGAGAAGGGGAAGGACGCAAACCTCGTCTTCGTGGACGGCGATCCGTTCCAGCCCTCGACCCGCATCCAGGCCGTCATGCTCGACGGTCGCTTCGTCTTCGGTGAGGTGGACCTGTGATTCGGCTCGATCTCATGCGTCGACTGTCGTTCCTCGCCGTCGTTTCGTGCGCCGCGTTCCCCGTGCTCGCCCAGGAAGGCGAGAAAACCGACGCCCCGAAAGGCGACGCCGAGGAGTCGAAGGACGAGAAGAAGAAGGACGAGGAGGAGCGCTGGTTCGCGATCCTGAACGGCGACGTGTACGCCGGGACCGGTGAGATCCTGCGCGGCGCGACGCTCCTCTCGAAGAACGGAAAAATCCACTCGATCGGCTACGACCTGTACATCCCGCCGGACGCGAAGACGGTCGATGCGAAGGGCTATCGCCTCTATCCGGGGCTCGTGGCGATCTCCTCGCAGGGCCTACTCGGCAATGCGTCGGGCGATTTCGAGGACACGATCGACCCGTTCAGCTTCCGCATGGTGCTCGGACTCGGGACGGGCATCACGACCACGGGCGTCGGCTCGGGCGCAGTGAAGCTCAAGCGCTTCTCGGTCGATGGAGCCGTGCTCAACGAGAAGATCTTCTCGACGTTCTCGTGGAGCGCCAACAATCCGCGCGGCAAGGGTGAACTGCGGGAGAAGCTCGTGGCTGCGGCAAAGTTCTTGCGCGAGTACCGCGAATGGCAGCGCAGGGTGAAGGAGGAGAAGGAGCTCCCCGAACCCAGCAAGCGCGGCGTCGACAACAACGTTCTGGGCGTCCTGCAAGGCGAGCAAACTGCCAAGTTCGTAGCCAACGACCGTGATGACCTGCTCGGCATCGCGCGTTTGGCGCAGGAATTCGGCTTCCGCCCCGTCATCGAAGGCTGCCAGGAGGGTTGGACCGTTGCCGACGAGCTCGGCCGTGCCGGTGTTCGTGCGATCGTCACGCCGCGCGACCGCCGCACGAAGGACGAGCGTCAAGCGCGCGAAGGCGGCGCGAGCATCGAGAACGCCGCGATCTTGCATCGCGCCGGCGTTCCGGTGGCGATCACGCCCGCGACGGAAGGCGTGGATCTCGGTGGGCTCGTGGGGCGCGACATCTTGCACCTCCCGATCGAGCCGGGATTCGCAGTACGCGGTGGGCTGTCCGAACGCGCAGCGCTCGAGTCGATCACGATCGTGCCCGCACGGCTACTCGGCGTGAGTCATCGCGTCGGCAGTCTCGAGGTCGGCAAGGACTGCGACGTCATCGTCACGGACGGCGACGTGCTCCACTACAAGACGTTCGTGCAGTGGGCCGTGGTCGACGGCAAAGTCGTCTACGACAAGGAAAAGGAACTCTTCTACGCCCACATTCGTCCGCGCCCAGAAGTTGCCGCCGTGAAGAAGATCGATGCCGGCGAGACCCCGCCCGTCCCTGTCGAGCCGGCCCAAGAGGGCGAGAAGGACGAAGAGAAGGACGAGCCCGAGAAGAAGGACGGGGAGAAGAAGGACGGCGACGAAACGCCGCCCAAGAAGGACGGCTGATCCGTTCTCACTCCGCACGGCAACTCGCGCCATCGCACCACGGGTGAACGACCCAAGGGTTCTCGCCTCGCGAGTCGATGCAACGAGGTCACGAACGACCCGTGGTCGCGGTGCCGGCAAGGTCTCGCAGTGCCCACGAAGTCATCACGGGCTCTCGCACCGGTCAGCGGGACGGTCGAGGAGTTCCCAGCCTTCGGTCAGCGACCCAGCACGGGCCTGAGGGCTCGCTCGAGCGCCTCGGCCGCACGCGCATGACCGGCGGCGTTCCAGTGGCCGTCGCGCGGGAAGTGCAGTTTCGCTGCTTCGTTGCCGAACGCACTGCGCAGGTCGACGTGTTCGAGAAATGGTTCGTCCGCTGCGAGTCGCGCCAGCCGTTCTTCGTCGGACACGATCACGAGCGGCCGTCCCGCCAACTGGCTCGCCATCCGTCGCAGGATGTCGCACACAACCGCCCATTCGAGGTTGGGATCGCGTGCGCGGGTCGTGAACTCGCGCTCCCATCGCGCTTTCAAGATCGCGCGCCAAGCATGGCTCGCTCGTTCGATCCAGGGGAAGGGGACCGGCACGCCTTCGAGGCGCAATGGATCGGAATCCCGAGCGAAACGGGGCTTTCGCTTTCCGTATGCCTCGAGCTCCGCGCACTCGAACAAGTCGTTCTCGCAGAAGACGATGACGACGCAGTCTGGACGAATGGGCCCGTCGAGCGCTTCCAAGAGCAGGCACTCTTGGTCGGTCGCATAGCCGGAGACCCCGGCACCGAAGACCTTCCAGTCGGGTCTCAGTGCGCCGAGTCGCGCGGGGAGGGACTCCGAGTGCTCCACTCCCCATCCGAACGCGAATGAGTCACCGAGGACGAGCACGCGCGGCGCCCTCGCGATCCGCGGATCGCTCGTGACGTCCCACTCCGGTCCACGGAAACCGAGCGCGTTGATCTCGATCGCGACGTCGAACTCGCTGCTCGCGTGACGCTCTCGCGTGCCCGGCCGATAGCGCCAGCCCAACCGCGGATCGTGCTCGACGTAGGCGGGATTCGTGGTTGGCGACAGGCCCGAACTGCGCAGCACGCGGTAGAGGCCCTCGGCGGCGAGCGGCGTCAAGCAGAGTCCGAGTGCGAGCGCGCCGAAGCGTCGGCTCCTCACTGCAGGTCGGTCGCTCGTACTCATCGCTTCCAACCTGACCTCTTCGGACGGGGCACTCGCCGCGTTGCGACCGCGTCCGAGCCCTGCTAGGCTAACCCGCCGCGCGCGTAGGAGTTAGGTCGGCCGTGATGCATCGATTCACGGGTCGAAACTCAGCTGTCGCGACGCCCTCCCCATGAGCCTGCGCAGTCTGATCCGGATCCTCGGCCCCGGAAAGAAAGACAGTCGCAACCTCACGTACGAGGAAGCGCATCGGGCGTTCGACCAGATCCTCTCGGGCTCGGAGAGCGAGATCCAGATCGCGACCTTCCTCGTCCTCGTGCGGATGAAAGGGCTCACGGTCGAGGAGCTCATGGGCTTCGCCAAGGCTGCGCGCGAGCGCGCGAACATCCCCTGCAACGACGTACCCGGGCTCGTCACCATCTGTCCGCCTCATGACGGTTTGGAGCGGTCGGCGCCGCTCGAAGTCGCCGCTGGATTCGTCGCAGCGGGAGCGGGCGCGCGTGTCTTGATCCTCTCGGATCGCTGCGTACCGCCGCGTCGGGGGCTGACGGCAGCCAGCGTCCTCGATGCGCTCGGCGTCGGCATGACGTGGGACCCACGCGAGGTCGAGACGTGGGTCACGAAGGCGCGCATCGGCGCGTGCGCGGTCTCGGGCATGTTGCCGGCGTTGATGAGCCTGCGACGCGTCCGCGGTGACGTCGTGATTCGCACTCCGCTGGCCACGGTCGAGAAGCTGCTCGCCCCGACTTCGAGCGCCGTGCTGCTCGGCGCGCAAGGTGGGCCGGTGCTCGGGACCGCAGTCGAAGTCATCCACGGACTCGGCCACGCACGCGGCATCGCGATCCAGGGCCTCGAAGGCGGCGTCGTGCCGTCCGTGAGAAAGCGCACGCGCGGGATCGAACTCGCCGAACGACACCTCGTGCCGTTGAACGTCGAACCCGAGGATTTCGGTGTGTTGGCCGAGGCCGAGCACGAGATCCCCGAATTCGGCCCGCCGCCCGAGGGCCTCGGCACAGGTGACAATCCCGAGCTCGTGAAGTGTGCCGGCGACATCACGGAGTCCGTGCTGGCCGGAGACATGGGGCCGGCACGCAATGCGACGCTGCTGACTGCGGCGCTGATCCTCAAAGCCGGTGGTTTCGTGTTCACGCTGGCCGAGGGCGTCGACCGCGCCACGCGTTCGCTCGACAGCGGCGCGGCGCGCGAAGCGTTGGCGCGTTTGCGCGAGGTCGCCTGAGTTCGCGGGTCCGACGATGGACCTATCGTTCCGACACGACGTGTGGCTCGCGCGTATCCCGCGTTCACCGACCACTCTTGGACGTCTCGAACTCATCGTGCTCCGCCCGCGCCCCGGAGAGCGGGCGGAACCCGACGAAGCTCACGTCTCGGTCGAGCGCGGATTGCACGGTGATCGCTGGGAGCTCGACGCGGATCGAGAGCTGGGCGCACAGATCAGCCTGATGAACGTCCACGTGCTCCGCGCGATTGCGGAGAGCGATCCGAAGCGTTTCGCACCGGCCGGCGACAACTTCGTGGTCGATCTCGACCTGTCCGAGACGAACTTGCCTGTGGGATCTCTGCTCACGATCGGCGAGGCCGTCTTCGAGATCACGCCGGATCCGCATCGGCCGTGCGCGTCGTTCGTCGAACGCTACGGTACGCTGGCCGCGAAGCGCGTCGCCCGCGGCAATCGTACGGGCCGACGGACTCGCGGTGTGCTCGCACGCGTCGTCGCGCCGGGTGACGTTCGGGTCGGTGCGAACGTGCACGTGAAGCGTCCTGGATCAACCTGCCTCGCGTGATCGAGATCCCGATCCCCCGCGCGCTCCGCGAGCGCTTCTCGCGAGAACGCAGTCACGGCCCGTTACGCTACGTTCGCAAGCCCGAAAGGCTCCGCAGGCACACCCTCGTGACGCCGCTTCGCGCGCCGGGAGAAGTGTTCTCGCCCATGCTCGCGGCGATTCGCGGTGCACAGCGGTTCATCCAATTCGAGATCTACATCTTCCGTCCGGACCGGATCGGAAATCAGTTCCTCGAGGCGCTCGTCGAACGCGCGCGTGCCGGCGTGGAGGTGCGATTGCTCTACGATGCGGTCGGTTCCTTGGGCCTCACCGATTCGTTCTTCGCACCCCTTCTCGGCGCAGGTGGGAAGGTCGCCGTTTTCCACCCGGTCGCGCCCTGGCGGGCCAAATGGGGCCTGAATCGGCGCGATCACAAGAAGATCCTCGTCGTGGACGGTCGCGTCGGTTTCGTCGGCGGAATCAACATCGGACTCGAGTACGCGCCCAAGGAGGAAGGCGGCCGAGGGTGGCTCGACTGGCATGCGCGCGTCGAAGGACCGGCGGTGTTCGAACTCTCGGCTTCGTTCCGGCGGACGTGGATCAAGGCGACGGACGAGCTGATTCCCGTGCCCGAATTGCCCGGTCCGGCACTCGGCCGCAACGTATTCGCGGTCGAGGTCGTGGACAACACCACGGTCCGGTCACGATGGCGCATGCATCGCGCCTACATGCACGCGATCAAAGCTGCCCAGCACGACATCTCGATCCTCAACGCCTACTTCATCCCCGACCCGCGTTTGTGCCGCGCGCTCGGGAGCGCCGTTCGACGGGGAGTGTCGGTCCGCGTGATCGTGCCGTCCGATTCGGACGTGAAAGCAGTGCGTCACGCGAGTCGCTACCTGTATCGCCATCTGCTCCCGGCCGGAGTGCGGATCTTCGAATGGCCGGAGACCATGATGCACGCCAAGGTCGGCATCATCGACGGCGTCTGGTCGACGATCGGAAGCTACAACCTCGACCACCGCAGCCTCGTGCACAACTTCGAGGTCGGCCTCGTGTGCATCGACACAGTCCTGGCGGCAAAACTCCAAGCCGAGTTCGACAGCGAAATCGCGCGGTGCATCGAGATCACGACGGATGGACTCGCGCGCCTGACGTTGTGGGAGCGATTCAAGGACTGGTTCTGGTACCAGCTCCGCTCCCAGCTCTGAACGGGTTCACTTGCCCTGTATGATCTCGGTGGCGAGTTCCTCGCCGTACTTCTGACCCATGCGCAAGCCCGCGACGGAAATCGCCGGCAATTCGGCGGCGAAGAGCTGCCCCTGTTCGCTCGCGTAGAAAGCGATCAGCGCATCGAGGGTCTCCTCCTCGAGTTTCTCGGCATAGATCTCGACGGTCTCGTCGATCATCCGGTCGTAGTCGAATCGGTCGAGGAACGCTTCCGTGAACGACTCCGGGAGCCCCATCTTCGCGAAGGCTTCGCTGCCGGCGATGGTCGACTTCTCCATGACCTCGCGCTGGTGCATCGCCTCCATGAGTTCTTGTGCCTTGCGCTCCTTGCGCTCGGACTTCGATTCTTCCGGCGGAGCCGGGTCCTCTCGGAACGCGAGCGCGGTGACGGGCAGGGCGAGGGCGCAGGCGGCGAGAAGAGCGATGGGCGAGCGGAGCGAGCGCCGTTGCATGGGAAGTTCCTCTGCAGTTCGAGACCAGTTTCGGTGCGCGGCGGTTCGTAGTCCAGTCAGAGACCTTTCCACGCCTTCCACACGGACCGATAGGCATCGGCACCGGACTTCCAGCCTTCCTTCCAGGCCTCGAAGTCCGCGTGCTTCTCCCGCATCTTCGCGTCGATCCCGATTCCCTTCGCGCCGCTCTTCCACGATTCCATCCGATCGGCGAGTTCGGTCGGGAACCCTTCGACGAAGAACGCGTCGGCCAGGTTCGTCACGATCGCCGTCGCAGACGGCTTTCGGCGGACTCGATCCGTACCACGCCTCGATAATCGCGCGCGCGGCCTTCTGCTCCGCGGCGAGCCTCTCCGGGAGATCACCGCGCGACGAGCCCGGTCGGTCTCGTCGCGCCGCGCCCTTCCGGTCCGTGCGTCAGTAATTCTTCGCGAACAGCACGCGGCGCAGACTCGGCTTGCCCGTCTTGATGCACGTACCCGACGCAATGGCCGGCCCTTGCCCCTCGAGCGGCAGGCATCGGATCGTCGCTTTCGTCGCGTCCTTGATCGCCTTCTCGGTCTCGTGCGTGCCGTCCCAGTGCGCGTGCACGAACTTCGATCCGTCGCCGGTGAAAACCGCGACGAACTCGGCCCATGTGTCCACGGAGACGGTGTTCGCTTCGCGGTGAGCGTTCGCGCGGCGGAACAGTTCGACTTGGAACTCGTCGAGCACTCGGCCGATCGCCAGACCTAGGTCCTGCATCGGGAGCTTCTCCTTCATCGCTTTCCCTGTCGCGTCGAGGGGCGCGATGCGACGCTTGATCATCACGCTCGCGCTCGCGAGATCGCGCGGCCCGAGTTCGATGCGCACGGGCACGCCCTTGCGCTCCCACTCGTAGTACTTGTCGCCCGGACGCAGGTTGTCGCGATCGTCCACTTTCACGGACAGACCGTCGCCGCGCAGGTCCTTCGCAATTGCGTGCGCAGCTTCGCAGACCTGAGTCTTCTCCGCGTCCGTCTTCCAGATGGGAACGATGACGACGTGGATCGGCGCGAGCTTCGGCGGCAGCACGAGACCTTCGTCGTCCGAGTGCGTCATCACGAGTGCGCCGACGAGCCGCGTCGAGACGCCCCACGAGGTCTGCCACACGTGCTCGCGCGTGCCGGTCTCGCTCTGGAACGTCACGTCGAACGCCTTACCGAAGTTCTGCCCGAGGTCGTGGCTGGTCCCGGCTTGCAGCGACTTGCCGTCCTGCATGAGCGCCTCGATGCAGCGCGTCTCGACGGCACCGGCGAAGCGTTCATGTTCCGTCTTCACGCCCTGGATCACCGGCATCGCCATGACTTCGTGCGCGAAATCGCGGTAGACGTCGAGCATGCGCTGCACTTCCTCGCGCGCTTCGTCGTGGTTCGCGTGCGCGGTGTGTCCTTCTTGCCAGAGGAACTCACCCGTGCGCAGGAACAAGCGCGTGCGCAGTTCCCAGCGCATCACGTTCGCCCACTGGTTGATGAGCAGCGGCAAGTCGCGGTAGCTGTCGATCCACTTCGCGAAGAAGTGACCGATGATCGTCTCGCTCGTCGGGCGCACGACGTAGGGCTCCTCGAGCTCGTTCTTGACCGTCAGTTTTCCATCGACGGCCTTCAGCCCGGAGTGCGTGACGACCGCGCACTCCATCGCGAATCCCTCGACGTGTTGGGCCTCTTTCGCGAGGAACGACAGCGGGATGAGCAGCGGGAAGTACGCGTTCTGGTGACCCGTCTCCTTGAAGCGGCGATCGAGATCGGCCTGCATCTTCTCCCAGATCGCATAGCCGTGCGGCTTGATGACCATGCATCCACGCACGACCTCCGCCGGCTCGGCCAGGCCCGCCTCGCGGATGACGTCCTGGTACCACTGGGCGTAGTCCTTCGAGCGGGGAGTGATGCGCGATTCGGCCATGGGATCCTCGGCGTGAGACGTGAAGGGCGAAGAGGGTACGGTCCGCGCCTCTCCCTGGCCAAGCGCACGCGTTGAACGCGCAACTTCCCTTCGTCTCCGGCAGAGCGATGAGCCCGCGACGGTGCGGCCGGTCCGCGCACTGCGGTGAGTCAACCGCGCGGAGCCGGTCAGGGCTGCCGGGTCTGCTTCGACGCACGCCTCATCGGTGCGAAGCCCTGAACGAAATCGGCAGGAGCCGGGTTGCCCCGGCTCCTGCGCACGAAGTTCGGACTCACCCGAGGGTGAACCCGGATCTCCGTTTCGAATCAGTCGTGGAAGTTCGACTGCGAGACGAGCTCGCCGTTCAACTGCACGCCGCTCGTGAAGGGCAACTCGCCCGTGACGCCCTGGTAGGCCTCGAAGAGGGCCGCGAGGATCGCCGGGTTGTTGACCGAGTCCGAGTTCGAGAACGCGATGCTGCCGTTCAGGCGGAACCAGCCGGTTTCGACGCCGCCGCCGAGGGTCTCGAGCGGGTTGTCGTTCGTCAGGTCACGCAGGAACACGTTGTTGAACGCGCCGTTGATGTCCTCGAGGTCGACCTTCTCCCAGCACTTGAAGTCGTACTGAGCCGAGAAGACTTCTTCGTTGTCGTTGTAGATGAGGAAGTCGACGATCGCCGTGAAGCGAGCCGCGCCCGTCAGGTTGATGAGGACGAGGACGCTTTCCGCCGCCGCGCCGCCACCTTGGCCAACGAAGCGCGGGATGAGGAGACGGTCCGGGGCGCCTTCGTACTCGACGCCGTCGAGGTTACGCAGGCCGTCCGAGTTCGCGTCCGTGGCGGCGCCTTGCGCACCGACGGCCTTGAACACGTAGGGGTTGATGTCGACCGCGTTGCCGAGGGCCGAGTCAACTTGACCGATGCCGATCAGCCAGTTCCACGAGATCGCCGCGCCCGACGTCGGGCTCTTGGCGAACACGTAGACGTAGCCTTCGCGCTGGTTCGGGTTGTCGTCACGGGCAACGACCGTCAGCGTGTCGTTCGGCGTGAGGCGACGGGTCCGGTTGAACTCGAGGCAGGTCTCCTTCTCGATGTAGACGAACTCGACGTCGACCGTGCCGGTGAAGAGTTGGCCGACTTGCGAGAAGTCCGCGTTCGTGTTCGTGACCGTGATGAGCGTCTGCGAACCACGGTTGCTGTCGAAGCAGGGGTAGAGGAGGAGCGAGCCCGCTTCGGGCGCGCCAGCGTTAGCAAAAGCGCTGAGGGACATGCCGCTGATCGCGGCGGCCGCGAGGGCCATCTTGGGGAAAAGCTTCATGTTGCGAGTCCTGGAGGGAACGTTCCCGGCACAAGCCCCGCCGGGGGGGGAGGTTTCAGGGATCTCTGAACAAACCAAGCAACAGTGCTGGTTTGTTACGAAGTCGCATTCTCTGCGCCGTCCTTCTCGAGCGCAAGGGGTAAACCCCGACGAAAGAGATCCGGTCGCGGTCCGGGTCACCCCCATGGGAGCGGCCCAGGCGCGCCGAATGCGGGCGGCACAGGGAAAACTACACCGCCGAACGCGATGTGCGGAAAATCCCTGTAGAAACCGGCTACTTGCCTCGATCGTCCAGTGATTTGGACAAGAGCCCACGAGGTCGCATTCTCGTTGACCAGCCCCGGCTCAGGAGAGCGCCAAGCCGGGGGAGCTTCCGCCGGAGTGGAAGACTTTTCTGAACCGGGGCCCGCGACTCAGGCCCGGGTGTCGGGCATTCGACATCCTCCCGAGTCTCCCGACGGTGCGACGTCCGCCTTAGACTCCCGCTCACGCGGCGAGTTCCAGGTGAGCCGCCGCCCCGCCCGCCGAGACCGACAGGACCCGACCCATGACTGCCGCCCCGACCCAAACGATCCGTCCGGACATGACCATGGAGCAGATCCTGATCATCGCCCCGGCTGCCCACCGAGCGCTGTTCCAGCGCTACCACGTGGGGGGGTGCAACGCCTGCGGGTACCAACCCTCGGACACGCTGGCACGGGTGTGCAAGGACCACAACCTCCTCGACGTCCCCGAGGTCATCCGCACGATCCTCACGGCCCAGGACATGGAGTCCAGTCGGCAGGTCGAGGCCGCGACCCTGCGGCAGTGGTTGGCGGCGGGCGCGGATGTCCGCTTCATCGACGTGCGCATGCCCGACGAAGTCGCGGCAGCGCCCTTTCCCGAGGCCGAACCCCTCGATTACGACGACTCGGGCAAGTACATGAGCTTGCCCAAGGACACGCGCATCGTGTTCGCGTGCGCGACGGGGGACCGCAGCCTCGACGTGGCCGCCTACTTCGCCGGACACGGGTTCGAGCAGGCCTGCGCCCTGCGCGGCGGGCTCGAAGCGTGGCACACCTCAGCTCTTGCTAGGAGCACCTGAGCTACGGTGAAGAAGTCTTCAGAATCACCGTGGACAGGGCGTGAAGCCCTGCTAATCTCTCGAAACACCGGGTGGGATCCTGCCATCTCACTCGGAGTCCGGGCGCCGCAAGGCGTTCGGTGCTGCGATCCCCATCGCAGCGCTTGGAAGTCACCCCTGCCTCGACCTCCAAGCCGCTGGACCTAGGTTCTGCCACCCGGGTTCGGCCGTCGGCTGATGCGAATCAGCAAGACCCGCGCGGAGTCGTCCTCTC
>CAZKIY010000123.1:9747-11233 GCA_964552875.1 uncultured Planctomycetaceae bacterium | reverse complement strand
CCATCACGCTACTTCGGCTCGGGAGCCCCGGCCTCGGCGGGGCGCGCCGCGCCGTGCTTCGCGCCGTCCTTCGCGCCGTCTTTCGCGCCGGCCGGCGGACGCTGCGGCGCTTGCGCCTTCTTCGCCGCGGGCATCGGCAAGCCGCGCGCATCGTGGATCTTCGACTCGAGCAGGACCATCGTCGACGTCCCGTTGCCCGATTGGCGTTGCACTTCGGTCGGCACGCCGAACGCGTCGTACTTCACGATGGCCTCTTGCGAACCGAGCATGCGCAGGTAATGCGTCGAAGCCTCGGGATCGAGGCCCATCTCCCACGGCCCCGTCGCCGGGTCGTAGTTCTCGAAGAAAGCGACCTGGAACGCGCCGGGATTCCTGTGGTAGCCGAGGACGAGCCACGCGGTCGCACTGCCGCAGTCGACGAGCGCGAGCCGCTGCTGGACCGGCACGTTGTCGACGGGGATCCCGTCGAACTTCCGCGACACGTTCATGCGGCCCCCGGCGATTTCGCCGTGCACGTCCACCGTCTTCCCACCGGTTCGCATCGAGACGTCGAACGCGGAGAGGTAGCCTTCCTCGATCACCTGCGTGACGAGCGTCTCCGTATCGGGCAGAGCTCCTTGTCCGACCGTGCGCACACGACCGACGTAGACGAGCGCGCCGTCGAAACGCCGTGCGACCACGAAACGCTCGGCCGAAATGCGCACACCGATCGCGCGCGTCTCGACGTAGCCGCTGAGGATGGGGTCACCATTCGGCATCGTCGGCGGTTCGACCTCGAGCGGTCGCGTGAGGGCCTCGCGCACTCTCGACTGCGCCGCGCGCAGCTCCTCGGCCCGCGCGTCGAGCACCGAGCGCTTCAGGACTCGGCCGCGCACGACGACCGCCTCGGGCCGGTACAACGCCGCGAGGTCCTGTGTCGGATCAGCACGCACCGCGATGAGATCGGCGATCTTCGCCTTGCGGATCGTGCCTCGCAGTTCGATCCCCAACGTCTCGCACGCGCCGGCCGTCGCCGCGCGCACGCAATCCGCGATGGGAATCCCGGCACCGCGCCACATCGAGAGTTCGTCGAGCAGGGCACGACCCGGGAACAACCACGGGTTCGGTGTCGCGCTGCCGGGCACGAGCCGCACGCCGCGATCGTGCAGTGCCTTCACGAATCGCTGCTGTGCCTCGACGACGGCTTTGCCCTTGTTGAGATGCGCGACCGTCGCCATGCGACGGCGCACGATGGCGTCGGCGTTCCACGTCTCGAGGTAGAACGGTGAGAGATACGCCAAGTCCGTCGAGTCTTCCTTCGGCGCGACGAGGGCCCGTCCCCACAACGCGAGCGTCGGCGTCACGGCGATGCGCTTGGCCACACAGAGTTCGATCGCGGGCGCGAGGTCCTCCGTGGTCACGGTCTCCCATGTCTTGCCCGTCGGGAGGAACGAGTCGAGGTGGAAGATGCCGTCCTGACCGGCATCCAGCGCTTCCTCGAGCTTCA
>CAZKIY010000123.1:5818-9647 GCA_964552875.1 uncultured Planctomycetaceae bacterium | reverse complement strand
GGCGAATCACCCGGCTCGAACGTGTGGACGGTGGCGCCTCGGAGCGCGACGAACGGGCTCTCGCGGGGAACGGGCCCTGCGGAGAGGATCTGCGAGAGGACCAGGATCAGGGTCGGCATGCTGTGGAGTTCTCGTCCTCTGACGTGCGCTCGGCGAGGCAGGATCGCGTGACGGAATCGACCGCGCGCTTCGTGGGCATCGTGGCACACGGCCGGGTCGATCAGCGAGCGCGGATCGTCGTCCGGATGTCCCGTACGCTATCCTCACGGCCTTCGTGAGCGCGGATCGGGTCCCATCCGGACACTCCGCGACGCGCACCCCGCCGACGATCCCCGTGACCGAGACCCTCCCCGCCGTCGCGCTCGCGAGCGATTTCCTGCCCACCGGACCCTGGATCTTCGGGAGGCAGGTCGAGCTCGACGGCGCGCCCCCGCCGGACGGATCGTTGGTCGAAGTCCTCGATGCGTCGCGACGCTTCGTGGGGCACGCGCTCTACAACAGTCGCAGCGACATCCGCCTGCGGGTCCTGTCGCGCGGCAAACGCACGGATCTGCGCAGTCCGCGTGATTTCCTGCTGCGCACGCTGGCCGCCGCCGATCGGTTGCG
Organism: uncultured Planctomycetaceae bacterium; assembly: GCA_964552875.1. Classification (GTDB taxonomy): domain Bacteria; phylum Planctomycetota; class UBA1135; order UBA1135; genus JAEUHZ01. Next base: position 9,041 of record CAZKIY010000123.1, on the reverse strand, counting down.
CAAGCGCACGCTGCGACTGCCCGAAGTCACCACGGCGTACCGCATCGCGCACGCGGAAGGCGACGACCTCCCCGGTCTGATCGTGGACAAGCTCGGAGACGCGCTCGTCTGCGAGCACCATGCCCTCGGCTTCTGGCGGTTGCGCGACGTCGTCGAATCGGCGCTCAACGAGCTCTATCCGGGCCTGCCCGTCGTACATCGCGTGCCGGACAACGCCGCGCGCGCCGAGCACTTCGATCCGGAGGAACCGCCTCTCGACTTGGGCGAGATCGACCTCGTCGAGCACGGGCTCGCCTTCCCCGTTCGACCGGGATTCGGGCACAAAACGGGCTGGTTCTGCGATCAGCGCGACAATCGCATGCAAGTGGCGGCCTACGCGAAGGGCGTGGATGTCCTCGACATCTGCACGAACGCGGGCGGGTTCGCGTTGCGTGCGAAACAACACGGTGCGCGACGCGTGCGCGGCGTCGACCTCGACGAGGTCGCGCTCGAGCGCGCCCAGCGAGCGGGTCGCAAGAACGGACTCGACGTCGAGTGGATCCATGCCGACGGTTTCGACGTCCTCCGTTCCGTGCGCGACGACCGCGAGAAGCCGGGCCTCGTGGTGCTCGATCCGCACAAGGTCGTGCGCAGCCGCATGGACCTCGAGCAGGGCCTCGTGAAGTACAACGACTGGAACACGCTGGCACTCTCGTGCGTGAAGCCCGGCGGGCTCCTCGCGACCTTTTCGTGCTCGGGCGCCGTCGATCTGCCGACGTTCCTGGGCGTCGTGTTCCAATCGGCACGTCGCGCGGGACGCGAGATTCGGCTCTTGGACGTGCTCGGAGCCTCGCCCGATCACCCGCAGCGCCCCGAGTTCCCGCGATCGCGCTACTTGAAGGGTGCCCTGCTCGCGGTCGATTGAAGGAGGTTCGCGAGGCTCGGGTCCCGCTTCGGGGCGAGTCCCCGACGCCGAAGAGTGGAACTCGGGCCCCACAATCGGCATCCTGTGGGGCCCGCACACGCCCTCGCGCCGCCCTATTGGCGGCCCGAGGGCGCCATCGTCCATGACCACTTCCTTCGAGCCTTCGACCATGACGCTCACATCCCTCGTCTCGCAGGACAAGTGGGTCGAGTTCGACGACGCCTGGAGCGAGCTGATCGGCGCGAACGGACCGACCGACGAACTCTTCGCGTCGTTGCGCATCGCGGCCGAGAAGAAGCGGATTCCCCGCTGCATCCCGCAAGTTCGCTTGCACGTCGAGGCGCTCGACGACGCTGCTCGCCACGAGGAGGCCGCGCGCCTACTCGGCTTCGTCGTGTCCACGGGTGCCTCCGCGGGCGAACTCGCTCCGCTCCTCCACGAGCAGGTCAAGAAGACGTGGGGCCAGGAAGCGTGGTTCGCGAAATACGCCGAGATCGCGGGCTTCGTCGAGGGCTTGAGCGACGCGCGGAAGCCCTGGCTCGCCTTCGAGCGCCTCCTCGGCTTCGGTCGAGGCCGCCTCGTCTACCACCCCGGCGGCTGGGGCACGGGCGAGGTCACGGAACTCCATGCGGACACGCTGGAGATCTCGGTCGCCTTCGCGAACGGCCGGCGCGACCGGTTCCCGCTCGCGGCCGCGAGCGACATCTTCGATCCGCTGCCCGAGGATGACTTGCGCGCGCAATTCTTCCGCGACGCCGACGTGCTGAAAAAGAAGCTGCGCGAGGAGCCGCTCGAGGTTTTGAAGAGCGTGCTGGTGCGACACGGCGGAAAGGCCTCGGTCGCAGGCATCAAGAACGCGCTGTGCCAAGTCGGCATCGAGGGCAGCGGTTGGACCGCGTGGTGGCGCAAGGCGCGCAAGCTCGCGGAGAACAGCGAGTGGTTCAAGGTCACCGGTGTCGCGACGCGCGGCGACGTGGCGCTGCTGCGCACGGCCGTGGATCCGGCGACGGACCTGCGGCGCGAGCTCGAGGGCTACGCGACGCTCGATGACCTGCTCTCGCACGTGCGCAATCAACTCCTCGCCAAGCCCGACGAGCGCTTGCGCGGCGTCATGTTCGAAGTGATCGAGAAGCGCGCCGGCATGATCCCGACCAAGGATCCGCTCTCGATGCGTCTCTCGGCATGGATGCTCTTGCGCGACGAATGCAAGGAAGCGCCGCTGGCACTCCTGGATCACGCGCGCGCCGTCGTGGCCTTGCCGCTACCTACCGACCCGAATGTGCCGCCGGGCCTGTGGAAGCTGTTCCAGGCGATACCGGGCGCAAAGGAGCAGGAGCGCGCGGTGCTCTTGCTGCAGGACGTGTACGGAGACGCGTGGCCCGAGGAGGCTCTGAAGAACCTCCACCACGCAGCACCGGGCATGGTGCGCGCGCTCGTCGACGCGCTGATGGGCAAGGGCAAGAAGGTCGAGCTCGGGGCGATGTACCGAGACCTCCTCGCGCGACCCCTGCGCGCGCCGGAGACGTTGATCGCGTTGGCGCGACTCGGCGAAGCCGGCAAGATCCCCGGTGAGTTGCCTTCCGAACCGCAACGCGCCGTCGCGCTGCTCGCGCTGGCCACGAACCTCTACGTCGCACGCGACAGTCGCGGCGACACGGCCGCGGCGCGCACGAAGGGCAAGTTGACCGAGCTGCTCGTGAAGGGCAAGGAGCCGCTCCTCGCGCGCCTCCTCCGCACGGCCGAGCCGGCGACGATCGAGAGCATCCAGCGCACGATCCAACGCGGTGTCGACGAAGAGATCGAGTCGATCGTGGCCGACTTCGTGGCCGTGATCCCGAAGATCGGTGGACGCGGAGGCGCGCCCCACTTCTGGGAGAACGATCGCGTGTGGACGACGAAGAAGGGCCTCGAGAAACGCAGCGCGGAGTTCAAGCACCTGCGCGAGGTCAAGATCCCCGCCAACCAGGACGCGATCGGCCGAGCCGCCGCGATGGGCGACCTCTCGGAGAACGCCGAGTGGGAAGCAGCGATCGAGGAGCAGCGCACACTGACCGGTCGCGCGATGGAGATGGAAGCCGAGTTGCGCGTCGTCGAGCTCATCGAGAACGCGAGCTTGGAAGAAGGCGTCGCGTCGCCGGGCACCAACGTGCGCTACCGCGAGGCCAAGGGCGGCGTCGAGAACGAGATCACGATCCTCGGACCGTGGGACATGGAATTCGGCGAACAGGTGGTCTCGTACCGCGCTCCGCTGGCCCAGGGCTTGCTCGGACGTCGCGCGGGTGACCGCGTGATCGTGTCGCTGCCGAGCGGTGATGTTCA
>CAZKIY010000123.1:0-5718 GCA_964552875.1 uncultured Planctomycetaceae bacterium | reverse complement strand
TCGGACGTCGCGCGGGTGACCGCGTGATCGTGTCGCTGCCGAGCGGTGATGTTCAGGTCGAAGTCGTCGACGTGAGCTCGTTCCACCTCGACTAGAGCACCAGCTCCTGCTGGTGCTCTAGTCGAGGTGGAACGAGCTCACGTCGACCGCGTGCGCCGAGGCGCACGCCACAAGTACTTCTGAGTTCCGGGTTTAAGTACCCCCGTAGATTTCCACTGGATCCATCACGCCATCATGATCGAATGATCTAGCGTGATCTCCCGCTCCCCCGACCCCTCCGAAGCCCTCAAGCTCCTCGGCGACCCCACCCGCCTCCGGATCCTGGGTCTCCTCGAGCGCTCCGAGCTCTCCGTCGGCGAACTCGCGCGCGCGCTCGAGATGGCGCAGAGCCGAGTCTCGAACCACCTGCGCGTCCTCCGCGAAGCCGACATCCTGTCGGAGCGTCACGCCGGTCGCGCGACATGGCTCTCGCTGTCCGGCCTCGACCTCGAACGCGCCGCCGATTCCTTGCTCGCGCGCCTCTGGTCCGCGCTGCGCACCGACCTCCCCGCGTTGCCCGAACACCGCGCCGACGTCGAACGTCTCGAGCGCGTGCTGCGCGAGCGCAGCGAACGCTCGGGCGAGTTCTTCGACCGCGTCGCCGGCGAGTGGGACAAGATCGCGGTCGACTTCGCGAGCGGTCAAGCGCGTCAACGCGCTGCCGCGGCGCTCCTGCCGCACGACATCGTCGTCGCCGACCTCGGTTGCGGCACGGGCTGGTTCGCTCGCGCCCTCGCGCCGCTGTGCCAGCGCGTGATCCTCGTCGACCGATCGCTCGGGATGCTCGACGAGGCACGGCGCAAGCTCGAGGATCAACCCGGTTCGATCCGCGTCGAAACGCGCCGCGGCGAGCTCGATAGCCTGCCGATCGAGGACAACGAACTCGACGGCGCCGTCGCGGGTCTCGTCCTCCATCATCTCGCCGAACTCGGCCCCACGCTGCGCGAGATCTTCCGCGCATTGAAGCCGGGCGGTCGAGTCGCGATCGTGGAACTCTCTCCCCACGGCGAAGCTTGGATGCACGAGAGCCTCGGAGACCGGAACCTCGGCCTCGATCCGCGCGACGTGCTGCGCGCGTTGGAACGCGCCGGGTTCGAGGACTTGGCGCTCGAATCCCTCGACGACGCCTACCGACCACGCTTGCCCGGAGGCGACTCCGACGCACGCGCAACACTCCCTCTTTACCTCGTGCGGGCCCGACGACCGGCCCGCTGAATCGCCGCAAGAAACGGCAGGAATCGCAACGCATGGCACCGACCATCCAGAAGACACAGCGCCCGCAGACGAAGACCTGGCAGGACTTCAAGGTGAAGGATCTCTCCCTCGCCACTTGGGGCCGCAAGGAGATCGAACTGGCCGAGCACGAGATGCCCGGACTCATGGCCTTGCGCGAGGAGTTCGGCGCGAAGAAGCCCCTGAAGGGCGCGCGCGTCACCGGCTCGCTCCACATGACGATCCAGACGGCGGTGCTCATCGAGACGCTCGTCGACCTCGGCGCGCAAGTTCGCTGGGCCTCGTGCAACATCTTCTCGACGCAGGATCACGCTGCCGCTGCCGTCGCCGTCGGTCGCAAGGGCACGGCCGAGAACCCGAAGGGCACGCCGGTGTTCGCCTGGAAGGGCGAGACGCTCGACGAGTACTGGTGGTGCACGGAGCAAGCGCTCGCATGGCCCGGCGAAGCCGGGCCCAACATGATTCTGGACGATGGCGGCGACGCGACGATGCTCGTGCACCTCGGCACCGAGTGCGAGGCCAAGGGCAAGGTCCCCGCGACGGCGAAGACGGACTCCGAGGAGTACGCGATCATCCTGAAGACGCTGCGTCGCACGTTGACGGAGGATGCGCAGCGCTTCACGAAGATGGGCAAGAAGATCCTCGGCGTCACCGAGGAGACGACGACCGGCGTCCATCGTCTCTACCAGCGGATGGAGAACAACACGCTGCTCTTCCCCGCGATCAACGTGAACGACTCGGTCACGAAGAGCAAGTTCGACAACCTGTACGGCTGCCGCCACAGCTGCGTCGACGGGATCATGCGCGCGACGGACGTGATGCTCGCGGGCAAGCTTTCGGTCGTCTTCGGTTACGGCGACGTCGGCAAGGGCAGCGCGCAATCGCTGCGCGCGCAAGGAGCTCGCGTCGTGATCTGCGAGATCGACCCGATCTGCGCGCTGCAAGCGTGCATGGAGGGCTACCAGGTCCTGACGATCGACGACGTCCTCGAGACGGCGGACATCTTCATCACCGCGACGGGCAACAAGGACATCATCACCGCGGCGCACATGGCGCGGATGAAGCACAACGCGATCGTCGGCAACATCGGTCACTTCGACAACGAGATCGACATGGCCGGTCTGGCGAAGACGAAGGGCATCAAGCGCACGACGATCAAGGCGCAAGTCGACGAGTGGCGCTTCTCGGACGGTCACTCGGTGATCATCCTCGCGGAAGGTCGGCTCCTGAACCTCGGCTGCGCGACGGGTCACCCGAGCTTCGTGATGAGCAACAGCTTCACCAACCAGGTGATGGCGCAGATCGAGCTCTTCACGAACACGAAGCAATACGAGAAGGCCGTGTACACGCTGCCGAAGCACCTCGACGAGAAGGTCGCGCGCCTGCACCTCAAGAAGCTCGGCGCGAAGCTGACCGTGCTCTCCGATGACCAGGCCAAGTATCTCGGCGTCCCGATCGCGGGTCCGTACAAGCCGAACCACTACCGCTACTGATCGCGACGCGGCTGACCGCGTCGGAAACGGGACGGTCGACCGCAAGCGGTCGGCCGTCTCGCGTTCCAGCGGATCGCTGCGCCCGCGGGCGAGATCTGTTGGCGCGGGCTGGCGGATCCCTAGAATGCGCGGCCCCCGAAGACGACCCACGACACGCGAGCGCAGGAATCAACCCATGGTCAAGAAGCAGTCCACGTCCGGATCACCCAAGATCGACATCGGCATCGACGAACGCGACCGCGCGAAGGTCGCCGACGGACTCGCGCACGTCCTCGCCGACTCGTACTCGCTCTACCTGCAGACGCACAACTTCCACTGGAACGTGGAAGGCCCGCTGTTCAACACGCTGCACCTCATGTTCATGGGGCAGTACACCGAGCTCTGGAACGCGCTCGACCAGATCGCGGAGCGCATCCGCTCGCTGGCGTTCCCCGCGCCGGGTACGAACAAGCAGTTCGCGAAGCTCTCGTCGATCGACGAGGTCGAAGGCGTGCCCGAAGCGCTCGAGATGGTCCGTATCCTGGTCGCCGGCCACGAAGCCGTCGCGCGCACGGTTCGCAGCGTGATCCCGGCGGCGGAAGACGCAGCGGACGAAGCGACGATCGACCTGCTCGTGCAGCGCCTACAAGTGCACGAGAAGACGGCTTGGATGCTGCGCAGCATGCTGAAGTAGGACTCGCAGCGACGGATCCGGCGACCCACCGAACGGTGGGTCGCTTCGTTCCCGGTGTCCGCGTCCCCCGCACGCGAGCTCCTGAGGCAATCCATGTGTGGTCGTGCCAGCCGTCGCGAGGCGCGACCGTGTCGTCGAGTCCGCAAAGGTCGGTCATCCCCTCGGAGCTCCAGCCCACCAGACGCCGTTTCGCGCCCGGGCGGGCCCCGCGATCGATGTCAACGCGCCCAAGCAGCCAGCTCGGCCACCGGTGATTGCAGGCAAAGTGTGGTGGCGTAGACACGCGGCGACCCCGCGGCTTCGGGCTCGGACACGGCGAAGCTGAAGAGACGATCCGATTCGAGCCGGCGGATCTCCGCTCCCGTCGATCCCGCGTGGACGATGAACCTGCGACCGATGGCGAACGGCTGACCGGGTTCCGTCGCAGAATCTCCCTTGCGCCAGAACTCGTCGATGCCGTCGCCGTCGAGATCGGAGAAGCGCCCGGCGGTTTCGAGTCCCGCCCCATCCCAGTCATCCCGCGCGAGTCGCCCCCTTCGCACCCCGCCCTGGACCGATAACGAGAAGGCGGACGCGCTGGTGATCACGCGCACTTCGCCGTTCGCACTATCGCCGCGCCGTGTGACGAGGTGTGCGCCCAGCACGGTTTCCGAGGGCTCGAGAATCACGTAGGAGCACCAGGAACTCGCCGAGGCGTCGGGATCGATCTGGGCCAGCACGAGTATCGGCCTCCGAGCACTCGGATCACGCCACTCATCGTTCGACACTCCCACGAAGATCCCACCGGCGCGCCCCGGCACGACGACAAGGTCCACACCACGGACGAACTGGACTGCGTGCGGGAAAGAACTCGTCGGCTGGACCCTCACATGGCGCAGCCGCGTTCCCGACTCCCCCGAGAGCACGACGACGTCGAATCCACCCGACGTCCACTGCGCCGCGTACACGTCCGCGATCCCATCGCCGTCCAAGTCGGCTCCGCTCGCGAGCACATGATCGAGTTCGAGCGGCGCGCGCCACAACACCGACTGAGTTCCGAGAGAGAGTGCCCACAGCTCCTCGCCTTGGGTGAGAGTCAGCACGTCGGGAACTCCGTCTCGATCGAGATCGGGAACCCCGATCGTCCTGTGACCGATAGCCCGTGACCAGTCGTCCGGCGATTCCGGACCGATCCAGTGCGCCTCGATCTTGCCGCTCCTCGCGTCGACCACCGCGACCTCCCCTCGAAAGTCGTGTGCGAAGGAATTGCTCAGCACCAAGAGGTCGCCAGCGCGTGTCGGATCTCGAACGACCGAGAACTCCGGGTCGACGCCGCGGGGGTCGTACAGATCCAGCGACCCACTCGTCCGAATCGGCCTCCACCCGGTCGGAAGGGATCGAACACACTCGGCATCGGATCCATCGCAAGAGTTCAGCGCGCAGAGCGACGAGAGGAACGCGAGTCCGAGCCGCACTCCTCGGCCTGCATCGCGGATCGATCTCGCGCAGGCTCCCATCATCGGCGCCCCACTCCCGCAGCTCGTTCGATGGCCCGCTCGATCGCGAGGTCGAGCATCGCCGGCGTCAGTCTCCCCGTGAACGTGTTCTGCTGGCTCACGTGATAGCTCGCGACGAGCGTGCGCGCGCCGACCACGGCTTCGGCTCCGTGCGCGAACTTCGGTCGGGGACGCGGGATCGAGTGGCCACGTCTCGCGAGCAACGCGAGCGCTGCGTCCCAAGCGATCGCGCCCAAGCAGAAGAGAACGCGCACGTTCGTGAGCGCGTCCCACTCGGCATCGAGGTGTCGCGCGCAACGCCCGAGCTGCGGCGCAGTCGGCTTGTTCGCGGGCGGCGCGCAACGCAAGGACGCGCTGATCCACACGTCGCGCAGCGCGAGTCCGTCGCCGCGCGCGACCGATGTCGGTTGATTCGCGAGCCCCGCGCGATGCAGGCCTGCGTAGAGGAAGTCGCCGGATCGATCGCCCGTGAACATGCGGCCCGTGCGGTTCGCGCCGTGCGCGGCCGGCGCGAGTCCGAGGATCCAGATCCGCGCGGCGGGATCGCCGAAACCGGCGACGGGCTTGCCCCAGTACACGTCGTCGATGTACGAGCGTCGCTTCGTCAGCGCGACCTCGGCGCAGTACGAGCGCAACTCGGGGCAGAGTGTGCACGTTTCGATCTCGCGCGAGAGCTGGGTGAGCACGCGCGCGCCTGACAGGGATTCAAGCGCCGGCCTCCGCTTGCCATTCACGCCCGGAACGCGCGGATTCGGCGGCACGCTTCGTCGAGCACGTCGTCCTC
>CAZKIY010000122.1:6615-11277 GCA_964552875.1 uncultured Planctomycetaceae bacterium | reverse complement strand
GTGAAATCGATCACGCGCGGCGGCGGGAACCGTCGGCGTTGTCCCTCGATGAGGGCCGCGAGGATCTGTTGGTCCTCGCGCGAAAACCCCGGCATTTCCGCATGACCGACGATGTACGCGCCGTGGTGGTGATAGCCGGCGTACGCGATCGAGATGCCGATCTCGTGCAGCTTCGCGGCCCACGTCAGGAAGCGCTCACCGCTCGTGCGATCGAGTTCGAACCCTTCGTACGCGCCGGCGAAGAGCCCGAGCGCGAGACGACGCACGCGTCCCGCTTGTTCCTGGTCCACGGCGTAGCGCTCCATGAACCGCCGCGTCGTTCGGTCACGGACGTCTTCGTGCCGGATCCGACCGAGCAAGTCGTAGAGCACGCCTTCGCGGAGAGCTCCCTGCGAAGTACCCATCTGTTCGATCGCGAGACCTTCGAAGAGCGCGGTGAGGATCGCGACACCACCGGCGATGACCGGCGCACGTTCGGGCGCGAGTCCTTGGATCGACGGGAACGCGTCGTAGTGCTCGAGCTCGACGAGCCGCTTGCGCAGTTTGCGCAGGCCTTTCTCGGTGATCCCTCCTTCGCTCCAGCCGTTCGCGCGCAGGATCAGGTCGACCGCGAGGATCGTCCCCGACGCGCCGACGCATTCGTCCCAGCCGAGTCGGCGGTACGCGCGCTCGAGCGTCTGCACTTCGAGGCCGGCGGCGAGACGTGCGGCGCGCATCGCATCGCGCGAGACGCGACCGGTTTCGAAGAAACGCCGCGACCAGTTCACGCAACCCATGTGCAGCGAGTCCGTGCGCAGCGGCTCGAAGCGCTCGCCCAGAATGCATTCCGTGCTGCCGCCGCCGATGTCGACCACGAGTCGGCGGCCCGCATCGTCGGACAGGTCGTGCGCGACGCCGAGGTAGATGAGGCGCGCTTCTTCGCTGCCGGACACGATCTCGATGCGGTGTCCGAGCGCTTCTTCGGCGCGGTCCAGGAACTCGCGTGCGTTCCGAGCGACGCGCAGCGCGCTGGTGCCCACGGCGCGAACCTGACCGGGAGACATCTCGCGCAAGCGTTCGCCGAAGCGGCGCAGGCTCTGGATCGCGCGTTCTTGGACCTCGGGATCGAGCCGCTTCTTCGCGTCGAGACCGGCTGCGAGCGCCACGCGGTCGCGCAGTCGATCGACGATGGCGAGCTCGTCTTGCACGAGCCGCGCCACGACCATGTGGAAGCTGTTCGAACCCAGGTCCACGGCCGCAGCGAGTTCGATCTTGCCTTGAGAGCGCACGCTTCCGTGATACGGGGCCACGGTGCGCGTCGCAAGGCGCGTCACTCGTCCGGAAACGTCCACGCGGCGCGCAACGCGTCGAAGATCGCAGTTCGAACGACCTTCGGTGCGAGGCGGCTCGGCGCGAGCCATGGAGCGTGTTCGGCGAACATCAGGGCCTTGCGATGTCCGAACCACAGCTCGGGCGAAGGTGACGCGCGAGCCTGTGCTCGCCAGGCGAGATCAGCCTCGGGCCGCGCGTTCTCGAGCGCGTTGAGGTGGTCGACCAGGGCTTCGAGGTCGGGTCGCGCGAGCCGCGGTCCGCTCGCGAGTTCGAACCACGAGCCCGTTCCGATCAGGAAGCGATACGTGGATCCCGCGCCGCGCGGCCCCACGACGAGAACGCGGTCGGCGTTGGTCGACCCGAACAGCGCGTGACGTCCGGGATCCAAGTGGGGGACGCTCGCCCGTGAACGGCTCGCGCTCGCATGGTCGGCCCCCGTGAACACGGTGACATCGAGGTGGACGATCTCGTCACGTTGAGCACGGGCGAGGTCCGCGAGATCCGCGCGCAGGTCCTCGAGCGGGCTGCGCCACAAGTCTTCGAATTCCAGGAGGTCGCCATCGAGGATCTCGGCGAAGCGCGCGACGAGATCGACCGTCACGCGCTCTCGTCGTTCGCGGTCCGAAAGCCCCACGAATCGGTCGCGCCAAGGCGAACGCTCTTCGTCGTACAGCCCGTGGACGATCGCGTCGATCTGGAACGCGCGCTCGTTCGGCAGGCGGAAGAAGTCGCCGGCCCACGCCGCGTCGATCAACGCTTGCTCACGCGCCAGCGCCGCTTCCGGATGGCGCACGGCGAACAGGGCGCACGCACCGTCCGTGTCCACGTGGTTGTTCGCGATCGCCGTGCAGCCCGCGGCCATCTCGCGCCTTCGCGCCGCCGGAAGTCGCGCGAAATTCAGCGCAATCCCCGTCGAGAGATCGTGCGCGAGCTCGCGCGGTGATGCGTTGCCCGGCCAGTGCGAGAGGTTCAACCCCGCCTGTCCCCACGCGCCGTCGACGCTGACGAGTCGCCCCGGTTCGGGCGCCTCGACGATGCGGATCGGAAGTTCCAACTCGGGAATCCGCCGCTATTGCGGCGGCGTTCCGGCGCCTTCCTTGGCCTTCTTCTTCGCCTCGATGATCTTGTCGAGGTCGCGCAGGTTGTTCTTGGCGTCGCGCAACGCCATCTCGCGCAGCGGACGCACTTCCTTGTCGAGGTCCTTGCGCGCCAGTTCGTTCTCGGCCATCTCGGCCGCCTTCACGTACCACGCGCGCGCTTGATCCAAGTCGCGATCGAAGTGGTAGTGCAGCATCAGTGCCGCGTCGTTCAGGTAGTTCGGATCGTCCGGCGACAGCTCGAGCGACTTCAGGTACGCGACGTACGAGCGCTCGTAGAGATCCTGGATCTCCTTGTGCTGCTCGGCGGTCACGTCGCGATTGCGCCGCTCGCGCGCTTCGCCTTCATCGCGCAAGAAGAGGCCCAGATTGTTCCAGTACCGGTGCACGTCCGGCGCCATGAGCGTCTGCAGCTCGGAGAGGAACGCCGCATCGAGATTCGCGGCCTTGCCGGCCTTCATGCCGACCATGTAGTCGAGGATGCGCAGGTTCTCGTCCTGGTTCGCGCGCAACGATGCGGCCGCGTCTTCCTTCGAGATGCCGTAATGCGTGCGGAACCCCGCGATCGCTCCGTCGTAGTCCTGACGGAAGTAGCGCGCGAGCGCGACGTAGTACCACGAGTTCGCGAAGTCCGGCGCCTTGGCCACGGCGCGCGTGAACGCGGCTTCCGCGCCCTCGTACTGCTTCGCCGCGTAGCGCGCGAAGCCCAGCCACCACAGGAGCGTCGCGTCGCCGGTCGTCTCCTTGCCGTTCGAGGTCTCGTACTGCTTCGCGGCGTCCTCGAGGCACGTCACGAACGCCTCGTCCCCGAGACTTCCACGCAATTGACCATAGTCGGTCGCCGAGGGGTCGATCGCGATGGCCGCGGCGAAACGCTTCGCGCCCTCCCCCGTCTGCTTCTTCCAGACGTACAGCCAGCCGATCTGCGTCGAGCTCTCCGCGCCCTTCGTGCGCGCCGACGGTTCGGTAGATGCGGCGTAGAGTTCGTGCGCTTTCGTGAACGCATCGTGAGCCGCGGTCCAGGACTTGTCGGCGTCGGGCACGCGCGTCGGATCGGATTGGAATCCTTGGTACTGCGAGAATGCGATACGTCCGAGCAGCGCCCAGGAGTCAGCGCTCTTCGCGTCGAGGGCCACGGCCTTCTCCGCTGCGGCGCGCGCTGTCTCGAGGTCTTGCGCGTACCAGGCCGACTCCGCGAGCGGCCCGAACGCATCGCCGTAGAGCACGGGCTCGGCGTTGGTGGCCTTCTTCAAGAACTCGACCGCGTCGCCGAACGCCATGCCGATGATGCCGCCGCTGACACCCTCGGCGATGTACCCCTTCGCCTTCTGCGCGAAGGCCATGCCGTAGAGGTAGTCGAGGGCTGAGCCCCTCTCCGTCTTCGCGAGACCATCGATCTCGTTCAACGCGTCGTTCACGCGACCTTGCGCGATCCACGAGCGCAAGAGCCACTGGCGCACCGCGATAGACCCGTCGAGTTTCACTGCTGCTTCGAACTTCACTTGCGCATCCGCGGCGTGACCTTCGGCGAGCAGTGCGCGGCCGGCAGCGACGAGTTCGGCGACGCTTTCGAGCGCGCGCGCGTTCGTGGTCGTCGCCGGCCCGGCCAGCGGCAGTACAGCGGAAGCAGGCAGGAGTAGGAGCGGTAGGCTGAAGATCGGGTTCATGATTTTTCTGGGCAGCAGCACCGTCTCGCGGAACCGCTCGCCTCTTACTCTCTCTAGGGCAGAGCGCCCCAACGTTTCTCGGGGGGCAATCGCGTATCCCCGCCACGCAGGATCGCCGCATCGCAGCGCGCGATCCAGCCGTCACCCCCGCGCAAGTCCTCGCGCGGGTCGGGTCCGGTGGCGAGCGCCTTTTCGAACCAGGCTTTCGCGCCGTGCGCGTCGCCCTTGAGGTCGAGGTGCAGGACGCCGAGGTCCTGGTAGGCTTCGCCCAGCCGCGACTCGGCTTCCTCCAGCCTTCGCTCGCGTTCTTCGCGTTGCGGCGCGTCGAGTCCGTCTTCCGCAGCGCTGACCCGCGCGGCTGCGACCTCTTCCTCGGAGAGCTTCACCGCGGAGCGTAACCAGCCCTCGGCTTGCGGGACGTCGCGCTGCAGGAAGTAGGTGAGGAGCTTTCCCGGGAGGCGCACAACCGCTGCGTCGGTCGGGCGTTGGCGTGCGGCATCCGCGGCCATCGTGTGGGCGGCTTCCATGAGCCCCTTCGCCTGCTCCATCCCCGAGCGTGCCGCTTCGCTCCGGCCTTTTTCCGCGTC
>CAZKIY010000122.1:4969-6515 GCA_964552875.1 uncultured Planctomycetaceae bacterium | reverse complement strand
GTCGAATCGTCTCGCGCCCAGCGTGCGAGTCCGACGCCGACGAGTGCGCGCGCGACGGACGAGTTCGCCTCGCTGCGCCGATCCGGTGCGAGCGCGCCGGCGCGGAGGAACCCGCGACCCGCTTCACGGAAGCTCTCTTCGGCGTCGGCGCTCCTCCCGCGAGCGAGGCTGTCGAGCCCACGCGCGTAACGTTCCACGGCCGGACGCCAAACGGCTCCGGGATCCGTTGGATCGCGGCGCTCGACCTCCTCGAACGTCGCGACGACGGCCTCGCGACCGCCGAGTGAGCGCGTCGACTCGGCCAACGCGTCGGCCAGCTCGCTGTCGCGCGCGAAGATCGCCAAACCTGTTCGAGCCGTCGTGCGGGCGTCCGTGGCCGATCCGCTGGCCGCCAGAGTTTCCGCGAGACGCGCCCACGCCCAAGGATCGTCGGGAGTCACGGCCAAAAGGGCTTGGAGCGCCGTGCGCGCGGCCCCCGCGAGTGTCGTGCGAACCTTTTCCTCGGGACTCGAATCGAGCGCATCGAGGGTTGCCGCAGCCAGCGTCCGTTCGGCGATTTCGCTCACGCCTTCGAGATCGCGCGCATGGCGAGCCGCCGCGAACGCGGTGCGCGCCGCAGCGAGCGCGCGCGGCGAATCACCGAGCGCGCGTGCCGCTCGGCTCTCCCCGAGCCACGCGCGGGCGACCGATGAATCCTCGGCGCGCGCACGGCGGATCGCGCTCTGGAAATCGACCGACGCAGCGTCGAGGCGCGTGCGGTCGTTGCGTTCGAGTCCGTCCTCGAGTGCGGTCTCACCTCGTTCGCGCAGCAGGCTCGCGGACTGAGGAGCGATGTCGAGGGCACTGGTGAAAGCAGCCAACGCACCGTCGACGTCGCCCGCCGCCCGGAGCACGCGCGCAGCCTTCGCCTCGCGATCCGCGGCGAGTTCGGACAGGAGTTGCCGCGCCGTCTCGTCGTCGCCGGCTCGCAGGGCTTCGATCGCGCGCGCGCGAACGGCCGCGGTTTCCTCGGCGATCCCGCTCGACCGTGCTCCGTCGAGCACGGTCTCCGCGATCGCCGCGCGCGTCGGCACGCCCTGGATCTCGGGGAACATCGAGGCGAGGCGAGCCTCGGCCGCGTCGGCGACGCGGGCCTCGAAAGCCGCGGCGGATCCACGGTCGCCGGCGGGAACTGGATCCGCGGTGCGGCAGCTCGCCAGCGCCGCCCAGCCCGCGAGAGCGAGCTGCAATCGGAACCGGCTGGAATCGCGAGGGACGGGCATCGGACGGAGGTCGAATCGTCGAGGCGGATCGGTGCGGGGGCCCCAGGTACTCAGGCCTTGCAGTCTAGCGTCGGTCTGCATGGCCCCGGCCGATCGAAGGCGCGCACACTAGGTCGTCCGGAGCGGATGGTCACGATTTGCACGCGGCGCGCTTCCAACGGTCGGCCTCGTCGGGAAGATGAGGAGCTGTCCGTCGTCTCGTTCACTTTGGCCCCCGAGACGAGACGTCCCACAGGTTCCGCATGCTCTCCCTCCGATTGCCCGCACGAGCTCGCATCGCGACC
>CAZKIY010000122.1:209-4869 GCA_964552875.1 uncultured Planctomycetaceae bacterium | reverse complement strand
CCACAGGTTCCGCATGCTCTCCCTCCGATTGCCCGCACGAGCTCGCATCGCGACCCTCGTCACCGCGGCGGCGCTCCTCGCGCTACCGGCCGGCCTCCTGACCGGTTGTGACAATCCGGCGTGCGTCTTCGGCGGCGACTGCTCCCAGGCCGGACAGGGCGGGGCGCTCGGAACGCTCTCCGCGTCCGCGCCCGAGTCGGGTCAGCTCCTGCGCGCTGCCGTGCCGTTCATCCAGCGCTTCGCCCCGACCGGTAACGCGGTCGATCCACGGACCGCGATCGCCATCGTTTTCAGCGAGGCGATGTCCAACGCGACACTCGGGTTCGCGTACGAGCTCGATCAGGTCGGGTTCGGCGCGGTGCCGCTCGGGGCCACGGCGCTCGTCGGCGACGGGCGTGTCCTCGTCCTCTTCCCGATCACGGCCCTGACGCTCGGCGCGCAGTACCGCGTCAGCTACCGTGACACTGCCACCGTGGGGGATCGGACGGGTCAGGCGATCATGCGTCCGAGCGACGGAGTCGTGGGCCTGTTCACGGTCGCTTCGGTGGCACCCTTAGCACCAAGCGTCATCCTGTCGTACCCGAGCGACATGGAGACGGGTTTGCCGACGACGACCGAGTTGACGGTCGTTTTTTCGCGGCCGATGGACGCCACGACGGTGAACAATGCGTCCTTCGTCGTCGAGACCGGCGGGATGCCGCCGGAGTTCGACGACGCGGCATCACCGGTGGTCCTCTCCGGGGTCGTGCAGGACACGCGTTGCTTTCGCTGGCGTAGTGTCGACGCGGAAGGGGAACGCGCGTCGCTCGGGACGGATCGCGAGGTCACGCTCGACCTCTCGCCCACGGGCGCCAAGATCGAGGACGTGGATGGCACCGAACTGGCGGCCAGCTCGCGCTCGTTCCGCACTCTGCCGTTCTCCGCACCGACGTCGGCCGCGATCACGTCGATGCCGACCGACGCGATCGGCATCGCGAACGTGACGGGCGCGGCGGACCTCGCGGTGCGCGTCGACATGCTCGACGCGATCGCGGGTGACGAACTCGGCGTGTTCGTCTTCGGCGTACAACCCGAGGACGTCGAGGCGCCGCTCACGATCGCGCTGTTCCGCGCGGTGACCGTGGTCGCGCCGCCGACTTCCTTCACGTTCACGGCGGCGGAATTGGACCTCTTGCGCACGGCATCGCCGCTAGCGGGCCGCCTTCGTGACGGAACCCTCCAGATGGCGTTCCGAGTGAAGCGCGGGGACCTCGAATCGCCCGTGAGGACTCTCGACGTCGACTCGATCGCGAGCGGAACGCAGGGCCCCGTGCTCGACACGACCGCACCGACGCTCATGGGCGTGGGCAACGCCGGCACCTCGACCGGCGCGATCGTGTCGGACGCGCGCGACGTCGTGATCACGGGACGCGCCAGCGAGAGTTTGCGCGCGGCACTCGTCACGACCGTGCTGGGCGACAACGAAATCGTGCGTGGCGAAATCCCGCCCGTCGTGGGCTCCGATCCGACGACCATGCTCTTCGTGGCGGCGCCCGTGCGCACGGGCGTACTGCAGTCGCTCGAGCAGCCGCTCGACTATCAGCTCACGATCTACGATCGCGCGCTGAACGCCAGCGGCGTCGCGTCGGGCACGTACGAACAACGCGGTGCGGCCTCGAGCGGCGCCGCACGACCGTTCGCGAACGTCGACGTCGAGGTGTTCGATGCGAACACGCTCCTCCCGCTGGAGGGCGTCGAGTTGATGACGCACGAGGACGTCGACGGATCTCTGTTCCTCGTGGACAGCGCTACGACCGATGTGGACGGGCGCGCCGTTCTCGACCCGGCGTTGGTCGGCCGCACGCTCGTCACGGCGCGGCGCACGGGGTACGACCTCTTCACGTTCGATGGCATTCCGACCGATGCCGTCTCGATCCCGCTCGCGCCGAGCGCGACCTCCACCGCCACGGTCGCCGGCATCTTCGCGTCGGTCGACCCGTCGACCTTGGCTCTCACCCGGCGGATCGCGGACACGCGTTTTCCGCGGCCGGGGGAGACTCTCGCGACCGTGAGTTCGTGCACGTTCGACGGCATCGACCAGCGCTTCGAGTGCAACTTCGGTCCCGTGCCCGTGAAGGCGCGCGAGCTCGGCGCGATCGCCGGCCTGGCCACACTGCCGCCTTCCTCGCTGGCCTTCTGGTCGGCGCCGACCTTCCTGCGCGGCTACGGCCTGCGCCTGCCGCTCGGAGAGCAGACGGGCGGCGCGGCCCAGTCGACGATCATCGCTCTCGAGCGCTTGGACACCCCGGGCATCGACGAGGAACTCCAGGCGGTCGACGTCCCCGTGCACGTGCTCATGACCACGTTCTGGCCGACCCTCTCGGGCGAGCCTCGGATCCGCGTCGAAGGGCTCGTCCCGGGCTTGCGCGGCCCCTTGACCGTCGGCCAGGGACTGGCGTTCGGGACCGGACTCCCGCCCCAGACCTTCGCGGTGCGCGCGGCCTACCCGGGCATCGCGGATCCGATTTCGGACGGTCGCGGGGACGAGGTCGGCCAGCTCGTCCTCGACGGCGTGATCGGCGCGGAGATCTACCTGCGAGCCGAGGTCGTCGCTCCCGACGGCGCACGCGGGATCGATCGACCGCGCCTGTCCCTCACGGACCTGACCCTCGCGCCGCCGGAAGCGCCCGGTTTCGTGGGTTCCGCCTTGGTGCTGAACGTGACGGGGGAGGCGTACGACGCTTCGTTCTCGGACGTGCTGCCCGATGCCACCGGCCAGCCGGGGATCCACCGCTTGACGCTCACGGACTCGGCCGGGCGGCGATGGACGGTTTGGCGGCTCGACGAGCCCGACGTCATGGGCCCCGAAGTCGTCGTCCACTTGCCGCTCGCGCAGGTGGGGGCGGCGTTCCCGCTCGCCGCCGGAACGCTCGAAGCCGTGGCGTCGTCCTGGTCGTGGACGGACTTCGACTCGGCGTCCTTCTTGTGGACCGATGTCGAGCGCGAGTTCGAGCGCGCGGCGCACTCGGCGCCGACCGATCTCGGCGTGCCCTGAGTTCGGCCGCGACTCTCGGGCGGGAGCGACGCCGGATGCGAGCAGGTCAGTGACTCTTCCGGGGGCCGCTCGGAACCCGCCGAGCCGTCCGGGCGGAATCCTCGCGGAATCACGGCGTTCCTTCGCGATTCCACGCTTGCTAGCATCCGACCGCACTGCGCCGCGCGCGTTTTTTCGCCCGCGCTCCCTGGAGACCAACGTGACCCGCCCGACCCTCGCCCTCGCACTCGTCGCCCTCGCTTTCACCGCTTGCAACACCGTGCCGAAGGCGCCGGGATCCGCGACTCGCTCGACGCCGTCGGAGACGATCCTCGCGCGTTCACCGATCGAGGTCGCGGTCGCGCCCGTCGTCAACGCCTCGGGGGCGCAGCTCCCGGCGATCGAGCTGCGCGAGGCGTTCCAGAAGGAACTCGTCGAGCGGCGCTACAGCCCGCTCGCGCTGGAGTACGTCGATCGGAAGGTCGTCGACGCGGCGTACACGCCGGGTGCTTCCGAGGAGAGCGCCACATTGACCATTGCGATCGAGAAGTGGGACGCGTCGTTGTGGACGACGCACTCCGCGATCACGGCGCGCATCACGGCCAGCTTGATCGATGCACGGGGCTCGGGGAGCGTGCTGTGGACCGCGACTGCGGACCAGCGCTTCGATTTCATCGCTGTTCGCGAGCACTTGGCCACAGAAGGCGCGCGCATTCGCTTCGCCTGCGACGGGATCGCGGCCGAAGTCCTGGCGCGCCTGCCCGCGCGCACGGCGAAGCCCGGGCGCACGACGCCCGGCTGAGAGCCCGTGAAGAAATCGAGCCTACGGGCTCTCAGATTCAGGTGGCGACGCTGCGCGTCGCGAGAGCGTGTGATTTCTTCACACGCTCTGAGAGCGCGCCGCACGGTGCCAGGAACGGTTCGACACCTTCGCAGCCACCCCACGCGCGCGGCAAGCGGGCGTGGGGTGGCTGCGAGTCTGTCCAGGCCGTTCCAGGTACCGTACGGCATCTGGCCTCGCTCGCCTTGCGCCGCTAGACTCTTCGCCCGCACGAACGGCCCGTCGGCCGTCCGCGCCGATTTCGAACCGCCGATCGTCGGCTCCGAGATCGTCCACCCTGCCTCGGGGACCCTCCCCTTGGGCACGGGCCTGTGGATTCAACCGACGCCACGTTCGAGGAGAACGCACCGTGGCCCTGACGCCTGAGAAGAAGCTCGAGATCGCCCGCCAATTCGCGACGAAGCCCGGCGACACCGGCAGTCCCGAAGTCCAAGTCGCGATGCTCAGTGAGAACATCCTGAGCCTGACCGAGCACCTGAAGGTGCACCGCAAGGACTACACGTCCCGCCGTGGCCTGATCGTGATGGTCGGCGCGCGCGCCAAGCATCTGAAGTACCTGCGCTCGAAGGATGCCGAGCGGTACCAGAAGCTGATCGATCGGCTGGGGTTGCGTCGCTGACCCAGACCCCGCGCTTGCGCGGGTGTACGGAGCCAGGCTCGATTCCGCCGTTCTCGCGCGAGAACACGCGACCTTGAGCCGGCGACGTGCGGCGCGCGAGAACGGCGGAATCGAGCCTGGCTCCGTACACCGGCGACCTTGAGCCGGCGACGTGCGGCGCGCGAGAACGGCGGAATCGAGCCTGGCT
>CAZKIY010000122.1:0-109 GCA_964552875.1 uncultured Planctomycetaceae bacterium | reverse complement strand
CCGTACACCCCAACTCCAAATTCAAACCGACTGACAACTAGGACAGGAAACCCAGCATGAAACCGACTCCCATCCGCGTCGAGGCCACCGTCGGAGGACACCGACTCGT
>CAZKIY010000121.1:6376-11338 GCA_964552875.1 uncultured Planctomycetaceae bacterium | reverse complement strand
TCGCTCGCCCGCTCCCCCCCGCCGGCCTCCGGAACTCGCCCGGACCAGCCATCACCGCCATGGAATTCGTTTTCGTCGTCCCCCGGGACGCCCTGTTCACGGACTGCTACCCGCACGGCTTCCAGCCGTTCGGCACGGGCCCGGGGACCGCGGACGCGGCGCAGTTCCAGCGCGTGATCGAGCAGCACGGCTTCTTCGTCGAGCGCGCCTACGCCGAGCGCTCACCGCACCTCAAGCAAGTGATCCCCTACGGCCTGATCGAGGTCGACGGACGCGTGCTCGTCGTCAAGCGCACGAAGCGCGGTGGGGATGCGCGACTCCACGACAAGTACTCGATCGGCATCGGTGGACATCTCGAGCCGCGCGATCTAGTTACCGGAGACGGGCGGGATCCGTTGCCCGCTGGCACGCGCCGCGAGCTCGAGGAAGAGCTCCTGGTTCGAGGTGTGTACGAAGTCCGCCCCATCGGGTGGATCAACGACGACTCGAACCCAGTTGGAGCGGTACACGTCGGCGTCGTCCAGCTCGTCCACGTCGAAGGATCCGTCGAGATCCGCGAAAAAGAACAACTCGAAGGACGTCTCTCGTCCATCGAGGAGATCAGCGCCCTCCTGGATCGGGGTGCTGATTTCGAGACCTGGTCCAAGCTGCTCGTCCCGCGCCTCGGCGAGCTGCTCCGTTCCCACGAGGCCGCGCGACTCCAGCCGCTCTCCTGACGGTTTGAAACGCGCGGCAAGGCGCCGCACAGAAGGCCACCCTTCACATGAGCACTACAAGTAAGAAAAACCGCGAGCTCGTCCCCGAGCGCATCTACGACATGCTCCTGTCGGCCCGCACGGCCGACAAGGTGCAGATGCATTTCAAGGACGGGCGCGTCGTCGCCGGTGCGCTGATCTTCAACCCGTTCAAGGGCACAGGTCGCGTCATCAACATCGATCAGGAAGTCAGCATCGACTTCGCGATCGACGACATTCGCGATCTGAAGATCTGAGAGCGAGCGCGTCGATCGCGCCATCCCCCACGCGCGCCCCGCGAGACCTCGGTCTCGCGGGGCGCGCGCTCTTCGTAGGCACTGCGCAATGCTTGCGCGCCGGAAGTGTGCGTGGGACCTTCCGCGCGTGATCGCATTCCTCTTCCTTCTCCTCCACGCTGCATCGAGTCCGCCCGCAGACGGCAAGCCGACGAGGAGCGTCGTGGTCCGCGCGGGCGAACCGCAGCGTTCACCCGTCGTGTACGTGCACACCCAGGAAGGCTGGGCGCCTCTGCGATCCGGCGTCGTCGATCGCGAAATCGTCCCGCTGAACACGCGGAGCGAGCGCATTCCGTGCGCTTCGATCGAACGCGACGGCGTGGGCTTCCGACTCTGGGCCGGCGAGGACGCGATCGAAGCACTCGACCGCATCGAAGTCTTGGCCGTGCAGCACGCGCTCGACGAGCGGTTGTTGGAAGGTGACGGAGAGCGTTTCGTCGTCGGCGCTCCCACGCTCCCGAGCTCGACCCGACCGCGCGTCCCCGCGCTGAACCCAGTGACGGAGCGCGATGCGCTACCCGAGGTCGCGCGTCAGGACGGCGTGTTCGTCCCCGGCCGCGGGGGTCTCGACATCGAGTTCTCCGAGGGTCCGCTGCCCAAGGGCATCCCGAAGGGCAGCACACTCGTGCGAGTGCTGGCGGAAGGCGTGCGAGAACTCGAGGAGCATCAGGGCTTGGTCGCGGCGGATCGCGTCGATCGGACGTGGAGCGGGCGCTCGGCCGCCGTGTTCGGATCCACGTCGATATCCGGGGCCATCGATCAAGTGTTCCGCGCATCCACGCGCCGTATCGAGTCGGGCGACGGCGTGCCGCTCCGACTCGGCTCGGCCACCTTGGGCAAGGCGAACGTGGCGAGCTGGTCGTCGTGGCGTGGATCAGGACCTCTGTGGCCGCGACTCGCGGCATCGACGAGCGCAACCGAGCCGATCGCCGACCCGCTGCGCGCAAACGACGATCTCCGCGTCTCGTCCGCGACGAACGGCTTGGTCGAAGTCTGGTTCGACGCTCCTCCGAGTGCTCCGGAAGGTCGGACCTGGACCTTCCTCGTCAGCGTTCACGGCAGCGGCACTTGGCCGCGCGCGTACGCGCCGCGCCCATCGCCAGAGATTCCGAGCCCGGGCATGTTCCCCGACGTCGCGCGCGATGTCGGCATCGACATGGTCCACTTCGAAGGGCCCGATCTGCAGCTCGACATCCGTCCGACGATGGGACCGGGCGCCGCGTGGGGCGACGTCGACGGAGACGGGTGGGTGGATCTCTTCCTGCCGCAAGGCGGCGGGCGCGAGGGCAGCGAGCCGCCGACCAGTCGCTTCTTCCGCAACATCGGAGGAAAGAGCTTCGTCGACGAGAGCGCGGCGCGCGGACTCGCCCACACCGGCGCGAGCATGGGTGCCCTCTTCTACGACGCGGATGGCGACACCGATCTCGATCTCTTCGTCGCGAACTATGGGCGCAATCGCTTCCTCGTGAACGACGGCACGGGCAAGTTCATCGACGCGAGCGCGCGCGTCGGGCTCGACTCGGATCTCTGGCATGCGGCCGTGACGGCCGCGGACTACGACGCGGACGGCGACCTCGATCTCTACGTCACGAGCTACTTGCGCTACGACACCGCGGCGATGCCGAGCGACGAGGAGCTCGGTCGCTACCAACGTGAGGATCCGGTCGAGATGCTCCCGTTCGCGTTCCCGGGCGAACGCAAGCTCCTCCTGCGCTGTGATCCGGCGCGCACGACGGAAGCCGCGGCCGGTGCGACGGCACTCCCCTTCCGCTACACCGACGCGGCGAAGGAACTCGGCCTCGACGATCCCAATGGTCGCGGCATGCAGGCGCTCTGGTGGGACTTCGATTCCGACGGCGACCAGGACCTCTACCTCGCGAACGACGTCTCACCGAATCGCTTCTGGCGCAACGAAGGCGGCGGCACGTTCAAGGACGTCAGCTTTTCCACCGGTCTCGACGATCCGCGCGGTTGCATGGGGCTCAGCGCGGGCGATGTCGACGGCGACTTGGACGAGGACCTGTTCATCACGAACTGGCAGCTCGAGACCAACGCGCTCTACGTGAACAATCTGCGCCACACGAGCGCGAAGAGTCGCGTCTCGACGTTTCGCGACCGCGCGGTCGAAGCGGGCGTCGCGGCACCGAGCGTCGGCGTCACGGGTTGGGGCGCGGAACTCGCGGACTTCGATCTCGACGGCGATCTCGACCTCTTCTACGCGAACGGCTACACGTCGCCCGACTACGAGAGCACGGGCATCTGCGTCGGCCAGCCGTGTCACTTCATGGAGAACGATGGCGAGGGCAAGTTCACGCTCGCGCTCGAGAAAGCTGGGCCCGACGTCGCGATCCCGCTCGCTTCGCGCGCGGCAGTCGCCTGCGATTTCGATCAGGACGGCGATCTCGACATCGCGGTGACGGCGAACAACGGGCGTTTCCGTTTGCTACGCAACGGCGCTCCGCGCGGGAAGAACCACTGGCTCGGGCTGCGCCTCGTCGGAGCCAGCGGCAACACGCGCGCGATCGGGGCGCAAGTCGTGATCGAAGCGGGCGAACGCAAGTTGTTGCGGTCGCTGCGCGCGGGAACGAGCTATCTGTCGGGCAACGCGCCCGAGCTGCACTTCGGACTGGGTGAGGCGACGAGCGTCAGGTCGTGCACCGTGCGCTGGCCTTCCGGCCGCGAGACGACCCATGCGATCGAAGGCGTCGATCGCTTCGTGACGATCGCGGAACCGAAGTGAGCCTCTTCACCTTCACGAAGCCCGCGAGCGCGGAGGTCGCGCGCTTCGTCGAGTCGCAGTCGCGACTGCCCTTCTCGTACGCGTCTGTCGGCATGACGAAGGACGAGGACGCGCCGGCGGATTGGACCGAAGACCGCTATCGCACCGTGCTCGGCCAAGGTCGCGCCGCATTCGTGCGTGCTCGATCGCTCGTTCAGCGTTGGACCATGTTCGATCTCGGATGGATCGAGTTGCACACGCCCGCGGCGCCCATCTCGGTCGGCTCCGCAGTCGGCGTCGTCGCGCGTTCGGCCGGCTTGTGGGTCGTCAACGCGGCGCGCATCGCTTACGTCCTCGACGAAGAGAAGCGCTTCGGCTTCGCGTACGGCACGTTGCCCGGTCACGTGGAGACCGGCGAGGAACTCTTCCTCATCGAGCACACGCCCGAGGATCTCGTGGCTTACTCGATCCGTGCCTTGTCGAAGCCGCGTGCGCCGCTGGCACGCCTCGCGAAGCCCTGGGTTCGTCGCGAACAAGCGCGTTTCGGGGCCGATTCGCTGAGTGCGATGCGGCGCGGGATGCTCGTCTGATCGACTATTTCGCCGCCGCGAGCCGCGTGCGCAGCTCGGGCAGCATCGGATGACCGGGTGCGCGCCGCGCCAGCTCGTCGATCTGACGGCGCGCGTTCTCCTTGTCCCCGAACCGGAGGAGCACGAGCACGAGTTTCACCCGCGCATCGTGGTGCATCGGTCCGAAGCGGAGCGCGTTGTCGAACGACTGCAGGATCTGCTTCGGCTCGGCGCGCAGGTTGTAGAGCGCGACGCCGAGCGCATACCACGCATGCGAGTTGTCGCTGTAGATCTCGAGCGAGCGCTGGAGCGCGACCACTGCCCCCGCATCGTTGCCCGAGCGCTGGAGCACGATCCCCAAGTTCGAATGCGACCGCGCGCTGTACGGCGCCGTTGCCGCCTGATCCATGAAGAACGTGATCTCGTCCTTCCACACGCGGTTGCGCTGCACCGTGAGGATCGAAAGCGTCGCGACGACGAGGACCACGACGGCTACGGCGATGCGCCCGCGTCCGCGCTCGAGTCCGAACGCGACGAGTTCGGCGACAAGGACCGCGAGGGCCAGCGACGGCGCGTACGCGAGACGCTCGCCCGCGATGGTCCCGATCGGGACGAGCACGTTGCTCGTGATCGCGAACAGGGAT
>CAZKIY010000121.1:0-6276 GCA_964552875.1 uncultured Planctomycetaceae bacterium | reverse complement strand
GCCCGCGATGGTCCCGATCGGGACGAGCACGTTGCTCGTGATCGCGAACAGGGATATGTAGGCTGCGACTGCAAGGGCGATCCGCGGTCGATCGCGACGGCCTATCCAAGCGAGGACGCAGGCAGCGGTCGCGAGGAAGATGAACCCGAGGACGCGCCCGTCGAACCACGTCCGCACGACGGGGATCTGGTCGTACGAATAGTCCGAAGAGAGTCCGACGGGCCACACGAGAAGTCGCAGATAGAGCATCTGGACGCGCAACGCAGTCGCCACCCGCTCGAGCGTCGGCGCGTCGGCGATCGGGTTCTCGAGGATCGTCGGCCGCGAGATCTGCCCATCGAGAGCGTGCGAGCGCAGCACGAAGAACAACGTCAGCGCCACGACCGGACCGATCCACACGACGAATCGACGGCGCGGATTCGGGAAGAAGAGGTCGCCGACGAGTGCGAGCGCGACGAAACCGACGGACGACTCCTTGCTGCCGAACGCCAGCAGGAGTGGGAGCGCCGCCCACGGACTGCGTCGTCGATGCAGGACGAGAAAAGCCAGGCCGAATGCGCAGGCGAGGAGCTCCGCGCGTTGCGCGACGTTCGCCACGGCCTCGACGTGGATCGGGTGGACCGCGAAGACGAGCCCCGCCGCAGCGGCCGGGAGGCGTGCGGAACCGAGCACCAAGAGGAGCACCGCGACCAACGCGCTGCCCAGCGCGTGCACGAGGACGTTCACGACGTGGAAGCAGACCGGATGCTCGGCCGCGAGACCCAGAGCACGGTTCAGCGATCCGTTCGCCGCGAAGGAGAGCGACGTGACCGGTCGCCAGATCTCGACGTCGTTCTGCGGCGCATCGCGGAACGGTCGCGTGAGCACCTCGCTCCACAGCGAGAGATCGAGCATTCGCGGCGTGCTCGTGATCTGACCGTCGTCGTAGACGAATCCGGCGCCGAACGTGTTCGCGAACGCGAGGATCGCCGCCAGCGCGCACACGCCGGCGACGATCCAGGTCGAACGACTTCGGAAGATCGGTTCCAGTGCCTCAGAGCCCGTGGAGAATTCGCGGGCTCGGAGTCGCAACGCGGCTCAGCAGACTTTCGAGAGGCGGTTGGATCGATCTCTTCACGTCCGCTCAGAGGGACTTCTTGTTCAAGTAGAAGTCGTAGCGCTCGTACTCCTTGTGGGTCTCGCGCTCCTTCACGTCCTTCACGTTCTTCGGCGGCGGCACGATGACCTTGTCGCCCGGCTTCCAGTTCACCGGCGTCGCGCAAGCGTGCTGGTCCGTGGTCTGGAGGGCCGTGAGGAGCCGCATGATCTCGTCGACGTTCCGACCGACGTTCATCGGGTAGTAGACGAGCGCGCGCACCACGCGCTTCGGATCGATGACGAAGACAGCGCGTACCGTGGCGGTCTTCGACGTGCCCTCGTGCAGCATCCCGTAGAGCTTCGACACCTTCATGTCGATGTCGGCGATCAAGGGGTACTCGATGTCCGCGTCGAGAATCTGCTTCAAGTTCTCGCGCCACGCGAGGTGACTGTGGATCGAGTCGATCGAGATGCCGATCAGCTTCGCGCCGCGCGCGGCGAAGTCGCCCGAGCGCTTCGCGAACTCGGTCAGCTCCGTCGAACACACCGGTGTGAAGTCCGCGGGGTGACTGAAAAGGATCACCCATTCCTTGTTCTGCCAGTCGCTGAACGTGAGGGGCCCGTGTGTCGTATCCGCCGTGAAATCGGGGGCGGGATCGCCGATGCGCGGCATTCCGGTCGTCGTGGTTTCGGTCATCGAGGGGGTCCTTCCTGTCACTCTTCCTGAGAGGACCCCGATCCTACCCAACCGAGCTCAACGCGGCACCCACGCTCGCAGCGCGAGGGCACGCGAGGCCTTCGTCGTCGCGAGTTCCCCACAGATTTTCGCCTCGCGGACGTGGCCCGTGCGCGCGAGCCAGTGCGCGAAACCAGCGTAGCGCCGGGCGAGGACTTCCTCGGACTCCACGGCGAGTCTGAGGACGAAGCCGCGCAACCCGATCCGTGCGCACAGGTCGAGCAGACGAGCGGAGAGCCAACGCGCGGGACTCTTCACGCGGCCCTCGGACTCGAGCGAGCTCATGACGCCCCGAACATCGTGCTCCAACGCCCGCCCCTGCTCGGCCAACGTCTGGAGGATCCGACACTGCTCTTCGTCGCGGCCCGAAGCGGCCAAGCGACCGTACAGCGTTCGGGCTCCGATTTCGTCGCGCAGGCTGCGGGCGAGCTCGGCGGCGAAACGCTGATCGATCGTCCTGCTCACGGCCATGCGGAGAGGAGTCGCAGCGATTCGGCGCGTTCGCGACTGTCGGTCGTGTGGCGCGCGAGCCGCTCGAGTCGCGCGCGCACGTCGGCCGTGCGAGCGCGCCCCAACGCGCCGAGTGCTTCGCGGCGCACGCTGGAACGCGGCGAGTCGAGCAGAGCGAGCAGATCGGACCGCACGGAGGCATCGTCGGCCGATCTTCGCCCGAGCTCCGCGATCGCGATGCGCCGTGGCGCGTCGGGCTGCGCTTCGTCGCGTGCCAACGCTCGCAACGCGGTCACGACGCGTGGGTCCGTGAGGCGCGCGATCTGAGTCGCGACGCGCGCGGCGCGCTCCCCGTGCGGCGATTCCACGCGCAGCTCGCGTTGGAGCATATCGAGCGCGTCGCTCGGCTCGACGCGAGCGAGCAGGCCGAGAGCTGCCCCGACGGCGGCTTGACTCGCGCCTCCCGCGATTTCGGCACGAGCGAGTGTCGCGAGCTCTGAATCGAAGACCGATGGAGCCGACGGTTCCAACGCGCGGAACGCAGCTGCACGGACCGACGGATCCGTGTCGAGCCGCACGCGCCGGATGAACTCGTCGCGATCCGGACCGGCCGTCGCCCGGGTGCGCAGCTCGGCGATGCGCCTTCGAACTGCCGCGGACGAATCGCTCGACAGCGCTCGACGGAGCGCGAGCTCGATCGAATCATCGAGAGCGCCATCGGTGTTCGTCCGCGTGCGTCGGACTAGCGTTTCGGCCGCTTGTCGCCGTCCCGCGGCATCCGGAGCGTCAGCGAGGATCGCAAGCCACTCTGCGAACGTGCGCGTCTCACGGATCTGTGCCGGCAGCGCGCACGATGGATCGAGGCGTACCCAGCGCGGCGCTGCTCTCTGACGGACGACGAACCGCTCGGAACGACCTTCGAGCTCGAATCGTTCGACGCGCACGCCCGTGTCGCTCCCGATCTCGACCTCGACGAGACACGGGAACGGCGGCTCTTCCTGGGTCTGAACGACTTCGATGGAAAGCTCGCCGCGCTCGACGTCGTGGCGCGTCGTGACTTCCACGACGGGATGCCCGACGGCCTCGAACCAGCGCTCGAAGTGCAGGCGCAAGTCGCGGGCCGAAGCGAGTTCGAGCGCGCGACGTAGATCGTCCGTGACGACGCTGCGCCCAGCGTTCTCACCCAAATACAGGCGAATTCCGCGAAAGAACGTCTCGTCGCCGAGCAAGCGGCGCAGGTGATGCAGCCGCACTGCGCCGCCCTCGTACGCGTGTCCCGTCATGAACGACAGGATCGGATCGCCGTCCGCGAGATGCACCATGGGTCGGCGGTTCGCACCGACGTCTCGCGCGAGCCAACTGGCGCGCTGATCCGCCATCGCGAGCAGGAACTCATCACGGCCCCGCGCCTCCTCGACGTAGAGGCTGGCGAAATACGTGGCGAAGCCTTCGTTGAGCCACGCATGCGACCAGTCGGCGCACGTCACGAGATCGCCGAACCACTGGTGCGCCGCTTCGTGCGCGACCAAGCCCGTCGAAGGTGAATCCGCGAGGCCCGCTGCATCCGTCACCGCCGCGTCGATCACCGTCGTGGCCGACACGTTTTCCATCCCGCCGAAGATGAACCCATCGACGGCGACCTGCGCGTACTTCGGATACGGGTAGCGCACGCCGGTCGCGTGCGAGAGGAACGCCAGGATCTCATCGGTCTCCGCGAAGGTCGGGTCGAGAAACGGCTCGAGCCGACGTTCGGCCACGAAGTACAGCGGGATTCCGTCCCACGAGGACTCCCGCACGACGAACTCGCCGGCTGCGAGCGTCTCGAGGTACGCGGGATGCGGGAAGTTCACGCGCCAGTGCTCGATCGCGTGCTCGCCCACCTCACGACGCTCGATGCGTTCGCCCGCGGCGATCACGCTCCAAGTTCTCGGAACACGCACGGTGAGCTCGCTCGTCGCGCGCTCCCACGGCTCGTCCTGACAGGGGAACCACGCGCGCGCGTCCACGCATTCACCTTGCGTCCACACCTGCGTCGGGCCTGCCCCGCGATCCGCCGCGAAATACAGACCTCGCTTGGGTCGCCCGCCATAGTGGACGGTGAACTCGGCGAACTGCTCGAGCTCGACACGTTGGGCTAGATGGACCGTGACCGAGTCCGCGTCCTGCGAATACTCCAGCTCGACCCCGGTGACGTCGTGGACCGATTCGACCGCGAGGCCCACGAGATCGAGCTCGACCTCGGTCAGACTCGATTTCGTCGGCCAGAGACGCAGGCGACACGCGCCGTGCAGCGTACGAGTCTCTGGATCGATGTCGAGGTCGAGCGCGTAGTGCTCCACGTCGAATCCCGATTCGGGGGCACCGTCCGGACCACGAGTCGGCGATGTGCAGGCGGCAACCAGGAACAGCAGAGCAGCGCGCGACGCAGATCGACTCATTCCCGAAGGATAGCGGGCTTCGGTGGTTGCCCGATGTGCGCCGAGGCGCGAAACTCGACGCGTCTTGGACTTCCTGCTCGAGTGCGTGGGATTCCCGCCGGACTTCCCTCTCGACGAACTCGTCGGACGCGCTTTGCGCGACGGCGAGCCGGCTGCGTGGCGCGGCGATCCGCGCACGCACCGCCGTCTGCCGATCGTCGCCGGTGTCGAGCTCGCGATCGAGCGCGACACGACTCGCGATGGTTGGACCGTCGTCCCCCACTACCGACAGGAGACGCGACTGCGCGTCGCCGTCGAGGAGATCCGCAAGATCCCCGACTCGCGTTTCGACGCCCTTCTCATCGGGTGGGCCGCGCCGCCGATCCGTTCGGACGAGGACTTCTCGCGCGCGCTCGCCGAGGAGCGCGCGGGCCTCCTCACGCTGCACGAACCCGGCGCCTACCCGATCTGTGCGTATCTCACGGATGCACGGCGATTGCCAGGCTCGCTTCTCCAGGGTCACGTGCTCGCGGTCACGATCGCGGGCTTCGCGCTCGACGTCGGCTATGTGGGACCCAACGAGGGTGTCATCGACCGCGACATCTTGCAGCGCGAGAGCGGCGCGAGCGTCGTGCCGCTCGGTGGCGAAGGCGATCCCGGTGGTTGCGCGGAGATCTCGGTGCGCATCCAGACCGTGCGCCACCTGCGCAATCCGATCACGGGCGCCGACTTCGACCTCCTCACCGTCGACGCGCCGGAGCGACCGCTGACGCTGTTCGTTTCGCGCTGGCAGCTCGAGAAGGACGGGCTCCCCGAGCCGCGACCGGGGTTGCGCATCGAAGGCGTGTTCCTCTTCAGCGGCCGGATCGCGGGCGGCCTGCCCGGCCCGCGCACTTCAGCGGTCGTCTTCGGGTGAGTGCGGTTCAGGAGCCTTTTCCGCCGCACGCGAGCTCCACCGGACGTCGAGACCACTGAAGCCATTGTCCTCGGCCGACGCGATCGAGGCAGCGCGCACGACGACGAAGGTCGGACTCTGCATGTCCGTCGGAGTGCGCACGTCGAAATGCGTCGGAGTGAATTTCGACACGAAACCCGCTGTGATTTCACGAGTCCCGGCGAACAGCTTCGGCGCGGCCTTCTCCAGCGCGGCCGCGAACTGTTCAGCGTCCTTCACGCTGTCCCACGCCGTCACGAGCTGCAAGAAGCGATCGTCGCCGCGACTCAAGAGGATCAATCGATCACCGCCCCAGCCGCTCGCAGCCTCGTTCGACCACTTCATGCCGAGCAGCAGCAATGGGTTGGACAGATCGAGACCTTTGCGATCCGCGGGCGGCGTCGTGAAGAGCGCCAACGCGAACTCGCCCAAAGTGTCCTGCGCCATCTCGCTCCAACCAGCGGGGATCGTTTTCGAGTCGAACTCCACGCGCAGCGGTTCGTCGAGCTTCTTCGGATCCCAATATCGATCCGGATGGAGCACCTGCTCCATGGATCGGGGCGGTTCACGGAACGCGCGATCG
The DNA here is from genome assembly GCA_964552875.1 of uncultured Planctomycetaceae bacterium. Taxonomy (GTDB): domain Bacteria; phylum Planctomycetota; class UBA1135; order UBA1135; genus JAEUHZ01. The sequence continues at coordinate 79 of CAZKIY010000121.1, read as the reverse complement.
ACATCCGCCGCGGTCACGGCGGCTGCCGTCAGATTGAAACCGCTCTTCCGCGCGAGGAACGCGTCTCCCGCGAAGTACG
>CAZKIY010000120.1:7067-11345 GCA_964552875.1 uncultured Planctomycetaceae bacterium | reverse complement strand
TGAAGGCGACGAACCGGCCCGAATCGGTGGGCCGCGTCAGCGTTTCGACGAAGTGATTCGCCGTCGCGCCCGACGTGGAGACCGAGATGCGCTCGATCGACTGGGCGAGGGCGCGTGAGCTCGTAGCCGCGGAAACGACGAGGACGGCAGCGCAGAAGCTAAGCACGGTGTTGTTCATGGCTTCCGTGCAGACTAACTCACCCTCGCTTTCTGCGGGGCGAACTACCGGTCGATGCTGCGCACGAGCCCCAGGAACTCTCCGCGCGTTCGGAAGTCGCTTCGGAACGTTCCCAAGAGGCAGCTCGTCATCGTCGAACTGTTCTGCTTCTGGACCCCGCGCATCATCATGCACAGGTGACTCGCGTCGGCCACGACGCCGACCCCCTTCGGCGCGACGACCTCCTGGATCGCCTCGGCGATCTGGACCGTCATGCGCTCCTGGACTTGCAATCGCCGCGCGAAAACATCCACGATTCGCGGGATCTTCGACAATCCGAGGATCTTCCCGTCCGGGATGTAGGCCACGTGAACGCGCCCGAAGAAGGGCAACATGTGGTGCTCGCACAGCGAGTAGAACTCGATGTCCTTGACGAGGACCATCTCGGAGCAGTCCTCATGGAACAAGCCCTGACCGACGGCCTGCTGCACGCTTTGCGTCCGCCCTTGCGTCAGCTCGGCGAAGGAACGCGCGACTCGTTCGGGCGTGCGCAAGAGACCCTCGCGGCCGGGATCCTCACCGAGATTTTCGAGGAGCTGCCGGATGAGCGCTTCCGTCGAGAGCGCCTGAGTCGGAGAAGTTCCGTCCATGCCTCAGCCCAGCTCCCCGCGATATTCGACGACGTTGTCACGGCTTTCACAGACGCGCAGCGAGACGAGCCGTGCGCCCTCGAACGGGGCTAGGCGCGGCGCAATTCGGTTCCAGAACGCGACAGCCATATTTTCGGCGGTCGGAATGAGGCCGAGCAGGAACGGCACGTCGCGGTTCAGGTGCTTGTGGTCGACGACGGAGACGATCTCCTCGCGCAAGATCGACATCAAAGCGTTCAGATCCATGACCATCCCCGAGCGCGGCACCGGTCCGCGAACCGTGACCTCGAACGCGTAGTTGTGTCCGTGGTCCGTGTTGCACGGGCCGTAGAGACGGAGGTTCTCCTCGGGAGAAAGGTGCGGATCGTGCAGCCGGTGGGCCGCGCTGAACTCTTCCCGACGAGTGATCTGGACGATGGGTGCGCTCATGGCATGTCTGAGGACCAGCCCCAGCGTGCGCAGAGTGTACGCGGCCAATGGCGCGCTCGATGCACAGCGATCGGACCTCTGGGTAGTGGCGCTTCCCGCCAGGTGACCGAGACGATTTCTCGTGCGCTTCCCCTCCGAACGACGTTCCAAAGGGCTAGGAGGGTTGCCATGAACCGTCACAGCTACGATCCCGAACGCGCGAGTGCCTTGTTGCCGCTCCTTCGTTCGATCACTGCCGAGATCCGGGAACGCACCGAGACCATCGACGCGCTGGAGAGCGCGCTGCAGGAACTCGGGAAGACGCGCCGCACGCGCGAGCTGCGCGGCGAAGCCGAGGCGAAGCTCTCCATCGAGCGCCGCGAGATCCGCGTCGCTCACCGTGAGCTCGAGCGCCTCGGATGTGTGCTCGACGAGGACCACCCGCTGCGGGTGTTGATCCCGGGTGCCGATGGTGCGCTGGACCACGGTTTCGCCTGGAGCCCGCTCGACGAGAGGCTCGAGAACCTCGAGCTGATTCCCCGCTGAGGGTCAAGACGCTGCACCACGACAGGCGCTGCCTGGAACACGCGACCCCGACCGCCGTAAAAAGCGTGGTCGGGGTCGCTGCATTAGGCCATTTCTCCCCGCGAGTCGGAGCCATCTCGCTTCGCGCACCACTCGTTACGCGTCGAAAGCCTTCTGAGGAATTCGCCGGCCCTTTGGTCGCGAAAAGTCGCCATGAGGTTTTGAGCGCGCGTAGGTTCGAATTCTTCACGCGCTCTCGCGTCGCTAAGCGCCACCGTACGGTCCGTAGAGGCCGGTGGATCGCTCCTTCACGGCCTCTCCGGTGTCAGCGAGGACGATCCCGATCGCTCGGACCCGGAGGGATGATGCGCTTCTCGCCGCTCGGGTAGAGAGCGCGCACTCCCTCGAAGTCCACTCGCGTCAACGCACCTTCGCGCGCGCGACCTTCGAGGCTCGCCAACCGGTCGCGCAACTCGGCCGTCGCGCGCGCCACACGTGGATCGTCGGCGGGAGGCGCCGTGGGTTCCGCGCCTTGGACGAATCGGCGGACGCGCTCCACGACCAGATCCCCGACGCGCGTCCAGTCCGCCGATTCCGTCGTGCGCGCGAGAGCCTTGACCTCCAGCGCGGCCAGCGCGAGTTCGAATCGCGCCTCGATCGACGTCGCTTCCCGGGCTGCGCTCGGTGGCTTGGGATCGAGCGCGCGCCGCGGCCGTTCCGCCCACGCAGCGCGCAGCGCCGCGAATTCACCACGCGGCACGGAGCCCGCACGCGCCTGCGCTTCGAGGGCTTCGAGCGCGCCGAGGAAGCGTGGGCTCGGATCGGACCCGGCGGGCTTCGCCCCGTCCAGCGCTCGTGCACTCGTCATGCGCTCGTTCCAGGCGCTGCGCGCGTGCTCGAAATCCGCACGTACGGCACCGCGACCCGACGCTCGATCCTCGAGGTCGGCCAGCGCGCGTTCGGCCTTCGCGTCCAACTCCAAGAGATCGGGCGTGGCACCGTAGGCTCCCGCGCCGAGTCGAGCCGACGCAGGTCCATGACCCGATCGAGCAGCGTCGACCGTCTTGGCTCGACGGAGCCCGAGGACTCGAGCGACTTCGGCCTCGAGATCCGACGCGGGTCGATGTCCCGCACGAACGAGCGCCGCCCGGAACTGGACCGTGAATTCGTCGCGCGACCAGGCTCCGCTCAGGTCGTCGTCCTCGGCCCGGAACAGGACCTCCGAGACGACGATGCGACGCTCGCGCAGTTCCGTGAACGTCACACGCCCGTCCTTGTCCCGGTCGGCCGTGGCGAAGTCGGTGCGAGCGCGGGTGAGGCCGTTCGCGAGCTCTCCCGCTTGACCAGCGGCCAGCGGGAGCATCGACGCCCAAGCAAGTAGGGATTGAATGCGCATGTCCGGGCGCGCGCCGTCGAACAGCGTGCCAGACTTCGAAGCGGTTCGCGATGCTCCGCGGGCACAGTCGCTCGATCGATGCCGTCCCCAGCGGAGGACACGTGACGTGGGAACTCGCGAGACCCGCTGTATGTCTAGAATCCTCGCGCCGCATGAGCCCGCGCGAACTCGAAGCCCCCCCGCTACTCCTCCCGTTCGCCGCCGGTTTCGCGCTCGCCGCTGCGGGCGCCGTCTTGGTCTGGCCCAGTGCCGATCCCGATCTCGAGCGCTATCGAGAAGTTCGCGACTGGACGCGCGAAGCCTACGTGCGACCGATCGGCGACGACGAGCTGCTCGACGACGCGCTGCGCGGTCTCGCCGACGGACTCGACCCGTGGTCCAGCTGGTACGACGCGCAGGACCTGCGCCAGCTCGATCGCGAGACCGAGGGGCGCTTCCACGGTCTGGGCGTTTCGCTGCGCGCGCCGTCCGACGACGGACGCATCCTCTTCCCTCTCCCTGGAGGGCCGGCGGAAGCAGCAGGCATTCGGGCCGGCGACCTCATCATCCGTGTCGCGGGCCAAGCTTGGACCGACATCGGGCACGACGGCTTTCGCGCGATCGTCTCGACGCCCGAGCCCCGCGAGATCGAGCTCGTCGTGCGTGGCCTAGACGGAATCGAGCGGAATGTGACCGTGACGACGGCCAGTGTCCTGGAACCGACCGTGCGGCACGAGCGGATCGTCGATGACGAGCACCGGATCGGCTACCTCGCGTTGCGAGCGTTCAGCGCCGAATCTCCGGGTGAACTGGACGCTGCGCTGGAGCGGATGGCGCGCGCTGGACTGAACGGCCTCGTCCTCGATCTACGCGGGAATCCGGGCGGGATGCTGATCTCGGCCGTGAAGACCGCATCGCGATTCGTCGCGACTGGCGAGATCGTGCGCACGCTCGGCCGCCGCGACCGCGTCGTCCACGAGGCGAACCCGGACTTGGCGCGATGGTCGGACTTGCCGCTCGTGTGCCTCGTGGACGAGGGCTCGGCCAGCGCGGCGGAGGTGCTGGCCGGCGCACTCCAGGATCATCGGGCAGCAGTGCTCGTGGGTACCCCCACGTTCGGAAAAGGCGCCGTTCAGACGATCCATCGACTCGCGGATGCGAGC
>CAZKIY010000120.1:0-6967 GCA_964552875.1 uncultured Planctomycetaceae bacterium | reverse complement strand
CCCCACGTTCGGAAAAGGCGCCGTTCAGACGATCCATCGACTCGCGGATGCGAGCGGTGCGATCAAGGTGACGACGTCGCGATACGAGACGCCCGCGGGTCAAGAAATCGACCGCCCCGAAGGCGGATCGGCTCACGGACTCGTCCCTGATGTTGTGGTCGAGATCGACTCGGACGTGCAGCGCGCCGTCTACGAATTCCTGCAACGCGCCAGCCCTCCGGAGCGTTGGCGTGAAGCACTCCTCGAGTGGGAACGAGCCGAGGGTGCGAGTTTCATCCCCGTGCACCCCCCGGATCCGCAGCTCGAGGTGGCGTGCAGACTCCTCGCTGGAGAGCGGCCCGGGCCGGAACGACTGGCGCGCTCGCCATGACATCGGGTTCGACTCACGAACTCGTCCTGGGCATCGAATCGTCCTGCGACGAGACCGCTGCGGCGCTGGTGCGCGGAGGACGCGAGGTCCTGTCTTCCGTCGTGCACAGCCAAGCAGCGGAACATGCGCGCTACGGCGGTGTCGTCCCGGAGATCGCAGGACGCTCGCACCTCGCGAAGATCCTGCCCGTGATCGATGCGGCGCTTTCGGGAGCAGCGGTGACTCTCGATGAGATCGATGCGATCGCGGTCACCACGAGACCGGGCCTGATCGGATCGCTGCTCGTGGGCCTCTCGGCCGCGAAAGCCCTGGCGTGGGCGAAGAGGAAGCCACTCGTCGGAGTGCATCACATCGAAGCCCACGTGTACTCCGCGGCGATGGAGCGCGCGGAGACGCCGTGGCCGTGCGTCGCACTGGTCGTGTCGGGCGGACACACGGCGTTGTACCGCGCACGCTCACCTCTCGAGCTCGAGCGCCTCGCGTCGACGCGCGACGACGCGGCGGGCGAGGCCTTCGACAAGGTCGCGGCGATCCTCGGACTCGGCTATCCGGGCGGTCCGAGCGTGAGTCGGCTCGCGGAGCGCGGCGATCCGCGGCGCTTCGCGTTCCCGCGTTTCCGCGCGAAAGACGGATCGCTCGGATTCTCGTTCAGCGGGTTGAAGACCGCGGTGCTCTACCACGTCCGCGGACAGGACGCGACGCGTGCGACCCCGGCGCCGGAAGAGATCCCGGATCGCGAACACGTCGCGGCGTCCTTCGAGGCGGCAGTCGTCGACGTACTCGTCGAGGAGACGTTGCGAGCTGCGCGTCGCGAGCGCGCGCGAATCGTGCTCGTCGCCGGCGGGGTGGCCTGCAACCGCCGGCTGCGCGTCGAGATGACAGCGCGTGCAGGTGACGCAGGGATCGAGGCCGTGTTCCCCTCGCCGGCCTACTGCACGGACAACGCCGTCATGATCGCGGGGCTCGGCTGGGAACACTTGCGCGCCGGGCGCATCGCCGGGCTCGCGGCGGATGCGTTGTCGAGCTGAGCGCGCGGTTCACACGGACGGCAGTCGTCGTGGCCGAATTCGGGTCATGAAGCCCTCGCCATCCCGCGCGTTCCTTCTGGCTCCGCTCGCACTGGCCTCCGCCGCGTACGCCACGGAGTTCGTCGTCGACGACAACGGCGGGCCGGGCGTCGACTTCACGACGATCCAAGCCGCGATCGACGTGGCGCAACCCGGCGATCACGTGCGCGTCCGATCGGGGACCTACGCGGGCTTCGTGATCGACGGGAAGTGGATCGTCGTCGCGGAGGAGCCCGGAGCCGATGCGTGGATCACGGGACGCGTGGTCGTGCGCAATGTGCCTATCACGGGCGGCGTGCAATGCATCGGGCTTCGGATCGAGCCGTCGATCGCCACGAGTGATGCCTCGCTCGAAATCGGCCCGAGCTCTGGGCCCGTGACCATTTCGCGTTGCACCGTCAGCGGGCGGAACAGCTCGACTCCCTCGGCTGCCGTACGCGTGACCGACGCTCAGCGCGTGCTCTTCCACGATGCTTCGATGAGCGGTGGCCATGCGTCGTCCGTGAATTCGTCGAGCAGCGGCGCGCCAGGAATGGAAGTCGTGACATCGTCCGTCGAACTCCACGGCTGCATCGCGACGGGCGGGCAAGGCGGTTCGAACTGGGACGGCACGAACAACGACACTCTCTTCGACGGACAACGCGGTGGCCCCGGCCTCCGCGTCGCGAGCGGCAGCGCGCACGCCGAGCGATCGAACTTCGTCGGCGGGCGCGGCGGCGACTCCTCCTCGCACTTCCTCGACCTGCGCTGCGCGGGCGACGGCGGAAGCGGCGTCCTCTCCTCTGGCGGCTCGTTCGCGCAGTACCTGTGCTCGTTCACGCCCGGCGCGGCCGGCACCGACCAGAGCGTGTGGTCGTGCAACGGCGCACCCGGCGCGACGATCTCACCCGTCGGCATCGCGACGGAGCCCGGCCGCACGCCGATCTGCTTCGGACTCTTCGACGCGTGTCCCTGCGGGAACGAAGGGCACGGCGCAGCGGGCTGCGAGAACTCGTTCGGCCCAGGCGGTGCGCGCCTCGACGTCTTCGGATCCGCGAGCCTCGCGGGCGACAGGTTGACGCTGGATGTCGAAGGGCTCGGGCCCACGGCGCCGGCGCTCTTTTTCCAAGGCACGACGCTGCAGAGCGCAGGGGCGGGCAGCCCGTTCGGCGACGGCTTGCGCTGCGCCGCGGGATCGGTGATCCGCCTGGGCTCGCGCGACGCGTCGGGAGGCGCTGCTCAGTTCGGATCCGCGGCGGGCGACGTGCCCGTCTCCGTGCGGGGCCAGATCGCGGCACCGGGCACGACGCGCGTCTACCAGGTCTGGTACCGGAACTCCGCGTCGTTCTGCACCGCGTCCACCTCGAACTTGTCGAACGGCTTCGAAGTCCGCTGGGACGCCTGAGCGATCGCGCGCATCCAGCGCGAAAAGGCCGCCGCACCGGTATCCTCTTCGCGCTTTGATCCAGGACGTCCAGAGTCTCTTCGCGGCCGTCGAGCGCGGCGAACTGCCGGCCGAGACCGCATTCGCACGGCTGCAAGGCCTGGCCGTGCGCGACCTCGGCCACACGCGGCTCGATACGGACCGCGAAGCACGCTGCGGCGCGCCGGAAGTCGTCTTCGGCGCCGGGAAGACTCCCGCGCAGACGATCGAGGTCTCACGCGCGCTCCTCGAGGCGCACGGTCGCTTCTTGGCGACGCGCGTGCCACGCGAGACGGCGATCGCGCTCCTCGCCGCGATCCCTGACGCCGTGCATCACGAACGTGCGTCATGCGTCACCGCGGATCGTCGCGAGAAGGTCGTGGCGCGCGGGCGCATCCTCGTCGTGAGCGCAGGCACCTCCGACGAACCAGTTGCCGACGAAGCCGCGATCACGGCACGTTTCGTCGGTGCGCGCGCGGACGTGCTTCGCGACGTCGGTGTCGCCGGATTGCACCGCTTGCTCGCACACCAGGACGACTTGCGCGCCGCAGACGCGCTCGTCGTCGTCGCGGGCATGGAGGGTGCCTTGCCCAGCGTCGTCGGCGGGCTCACCGACGTGCCCGTGATCGCGGTGCCGACCTCGGTCGGCTACGGCGCGTCGTTCGGCGGGCTCGCGGCGTTGCTCGCGATGCTGAACTCGTGCGCGGCCGGCGTCACGGTCGTGAACATCGACAACGGATTCGGAGCAGGTTTCGCCGCGGCACGCATCGCCGCGCGCACGGGGAGTGCACAACGATGAGCGGTGGAAAAGCCTGGATCGCGCTGGAATCCGGCCTCGTTCTCGAAGGCCGCTCGGTGGGAGCGCGGGGCGAAAAAGGCGGCGACCTCGTCTTCAACACGTCGATGACGGGCTACCACGAGATCCTCACGGATCCGAGCTACGCCGGGCAGGTCGTGATCATGACCTACCCGCTCATCGGCAACTACGGCGTCGCCGACGAGGACGCCGAGAGCGCAGCGGCTTGGGCCGAAGCGTTCGTGATGCGCGAGATGTCGGCGGTGCCGAGCAGCCGACGTTCGACGCGATCCCTGCCGGAGTGGCTCGCCGATCACGGCGTCGTCGCGATCGAAGGCGTCGACACGCGCAAGTTGACGCGCATCGTGCGCGACGTCGGTACTTTGCGCTGCGTCGTGTCGACGCTCGACGGCGACCACGACTCGCTGCTCGCGAAGGCGCGCGCGGCGCCGGCGACGGACGGTCGCGACCTGACCGTTGGCGTCACGTGTCGCGCACCGTACGCGTGGACCGAAGGCTACGAGGTCTCGTATCCCGGCCTCGAGAGCGCGATCGACGGCCGCCGCTTCCGCGTGGTCGCCTACGACTTCGGTGCGAAGCGCAACATCCTCCGCAGCTTGGTCCACGACGGCTTCGACGTGACCGTCGTGCCCGCGGGGACGAGCGCGGACGATGTCCTCGGCATGGATCCCGATGCGATCTTCCTCTCGAACGGACCGGGCGATCCCGCTGCCGTGAAACCGGCGATCGGAGCGGTGGACAAGCTCGTCGGGAAGAAGCCGATCTTCGGCATCTGCCTCGGACACCAGATCCTCTCGATCGTGCTCGGCGCGAAGACGCACAAGATGCCCTTCGGTCACCACGGCGCGAATCATCCGGTGCGCGACATCGTCACGGGCCGCGTCGAGATCACGTCGCAGAACCACTCGTACGCGGTCGATCCGACCACGATGCCGAAGGGCCTCGAGGTCACGCACATCAACCTGAACGACGGCACGGTCGAAGGCCTGCGCTCGACGAAGGCACCGGTCTTCAGCGTCCAGTACCACCCCGAAGCCGCACCGGGCCCGCTCGACAGCGCGCACCTCTTCCGACGGTTCCGCGCTTTGGTCGAGGGAGCCCGGAAGACGTCGATAGGAGCGCGAGGCTAGTCGAGCACGGGTGCAGTCCGTTGGGTTGGTCGAACCCCGAAGCAGGCTTTCGACCTACAGCAGCGACGCCGGATCCACGTCGACGATCGTGCGCGGACGCGGGCTCGCTTCGGACCACGCGAGCAATCGATCGCGCAGCTTCGCGAGCGCCGGTGAGCCCGCCGGCGCTTTGATCAGCAAGTGACGTCGGAATCGGCCGCGCAATCGCGCGATCGGGGCTTCAGCGGGGCCGAGCAAGACTGCGCCGTCCGTCACGAACGGTCGGAGGTCCGCGGCACACGCGCGTGCGCCTTCCTCGGCGCGTGCTTCGTCCTCGTCCTCGAACACGGCGCGCAGCAAGCGTCCGAACGGCGGATAGCCGAGCTCCTGTCGCATCCGCATTTCGCTCGCCGCGAACCCTTCGAAATCGTGGCGCGCAGCGAACGTGATCGCGGGATGCGCGGGTGTGACGGTCTGCACGACGATGCGGCCCTCGATGTCACCTCGACCCGCACGGCCGGAGACTTGCGCCAGCAACTGGAACGTGCGCTCGGCCGCGCGCGGATCGGGTTGGTGCAACGACGAATCCGCCGAGACGATGCCCACGAGCGTCACGCGCGGGAAATCGAGGCCTTTCGCGATCATCTGCGTGCCGACGAGGACGTCGACCTCGCCACGTCCGAAGCGGTCGAGCACGAGCTCGTAGTCCTCGCGGCGCACCATCGTGTCCGAATCCATGCGCGCGACGCGCACACTGGGAACGAGTCGCGAAAGCGTGCTCTCGATCTTCTCGCTGCCCGAGCCGAGGAAGCGCAGCTTCGGCGCAGTGCAGCTCGGACACTGCTTGGGCGGCGCGATCTCCTCGCAGCACGAGTGACACACGAGCCGATCGATCCGGCGGTGATAGGTCAGCGCGACGTCGCAGTTCGCGCACCGCACCGTTTCGGCGCACGCGGGGCACCACAAGACCGGTGCATACCCGCGGCGATTCTGGAAGAGCATCGATTGCTCGCCACGCTCGTGTCCGCGACGCAGGAGTTCCAACAGGCGCCGTGAGAACAGCGGCGCCTCGCCCGCCTCGCGCGGCTCCGAGCGCAGATCCACGATCTCGACCTTCGGCATCGGGCGCGTGCCGATCCGCGACGAGAGCTTCGAGTGCCGGTAGCGGCCCGTGCGCGCGTTGTGCCAACTCTCGAGCGACGGCGTCGCGGATCCGAGGATGCACACGGCGTCGGCGTCGCGCGCGCGAACCACCGCGACGTCGCGCGCGTGGTAGCGCGGCGTCGACTCCTGTTTGAACGACGGCTCGTGCTCCTCGTCGACGACGACGACGCCCAAATCGGGAACGGGCGCGAAAATAGCCGATCGCGCGCCCACGACGACGCGCACTTCGCGTCGGCGGACCGCGAGCCATTCGTCGCGACGCCGCGCATCGCCCATGCGACTGTGCAGGATGGCCACGCGTCCGAAACGCGAGCGAAACCACCCGACCGTCTGCGGTGTCAGCGAGATCTCGGGCACGATCACGATCGCGCCGCGGCCCAGCGCGAGCGCGCGCTCGATCGCGCGCAAGTAGACCTCGGTCTTCCCACTGCCGGTGACGCCTTGGAGCAGGAACGTGGCGTATTTCCCCGCTTCAACGGAAGTCGCGATCTCGGTCACCGCTCGTTCCTGATCCGGCGAAAGCAGCGCGGGACGCTCACGCGAAGGCGCCGGCCCCGCGAGCGGATCGGTCGCGATCTCGTGCAACTCGACACGCGCGAGCCCCTTGCGCACGAGCCACTGCGCGTACGCGGGCGACAAGTTCGCACGCTTGCACACTTCGCGCGTCTCGATCGGTGCACCGAGATCGAGCAGCACGCGCAGCAGCCGATGGTGCCGGGGATTCGACTTCTCGATTTGCGCGAGTTGATCGATGCCGACGCCGTCCGCGGCACCGATCCACGGGACGCGACGCGCGCCGCCTTCGCGCTTCAAAGCGGAGGGGAGGATCGCGGCCAGAGCCTCGCCCCACGAACACCCGTAATAGGCCGCCATCCAACGCGCGAGCTCGAGGAGCTTCGCGTCGACGAGCGGCTCTTCGTCGAGCACGGCGGCGATCGGGCGCGCCTTGCCCCGCACCGGTCCTTCCGCACGCACAGCCGTGACGACGCCGACTTCGCGCTTCGGCCCGAACGGAACGGCGACGCGCACACCGGGTGC
>CAZKIY010000119.1:0-11511 GCA_964552875.1 uncultured Planctomycetaceae bacterium | reverse complement strand
GCCGACGATCTTGGCCTTGTACTGGCGCTTCGTGCCGATGGGCAAGGCCATCGGAGTGGACCCGTTCGGGTCGATGACCGTGCCGATGAGCGAGGACATTTCGAGCACGTCGTCCGACCGCATCGTGAACGAGTGCGTGCCCGAGAAGTACGTGCCCGACTCCCGACCGCCGCCATCGGTGCGCCAGCCGATGTGGCATTCGAAGGAGAGGAAACCGTCGCCGATCAGGAGGTATCCGACTTCCTCGCGTCGCTCACGCTTCAAGATCAGCGTTTCGAACTCGGTCAGCCGCCACGCGCCCAGGATCTGCTGGAGCGCGACGGGTCGCGGGGCCTCCGCCGTGGGCCGCGCCGGTGTGCCGTCGGGTTTCTGACCTTGGAGCGGGAAGGCGAAGAGAGCCAGAGCCACGGACGCCGGAAGGAAGTTCATCGTGAGTGCATGCGCAGACGAGGAGATGAATCGCAAAGTTCCTGTCTGGCGATCACACGCCGACCTGGAGCTCGTACCAAGCTACGATTTGCCCCCGGACTGCGCCCGGATCCGACCCGGATCGAGCGTCGGTCGATCGAAGAGCCCACGCATTCTCGCATGAAGAACCTGCTGTTCCTGTCCGTCGCGTTTCTCGGCGGAAACGCCGCGGCCGCATCACCGAGCGCCAACTCGGACAACATGGCCTCGGCCGAGCTCTTCGTGCGCGTGGAAGGTCGCGATGTGCAGCTCGCCTTGCGGATCGAGGTCGAGCGCAATTGGCACATCTTCCACGGGCCGACCAAGGCGGATTTGGGCCGGGGACCCGACGAGTTCATGGTCGGTCAGGCGACGACGATCGAGCTGTCCGGGGCGGAGGTCACGTGGGGCGACTGGCGTTTTCCCACGCCGAACGTCGAGCACTACGACTTCGGCGAGCCGATCGAAGTGAACATCCACAGCGGCACGCTCGTGATCTGGCGTCGCGGCACGTTGGCCGAGGGCGCGTCGCTCACGACTCTCACGGCGAAGCTCGCCGGACAGGCCTGCGAGGACGGCGACGGCGGAGTGTGCGTGCCCTACGCCGAAACCGTCGAGCTTGCTGGCGCGGGCCCCGACGCCGTCTTCGCGGCCTTCCCCGCGAACCTGATCGCGACGCCATCACCGAAGGTCGCTCCCGATTCGGCGCGAGCTCCGCCGGCGATCAACACCGAATCGAAGGGCAGTGGATCGGGTGGAGCGGGGAAAGGCGCGACGACGAGCGCCGCGAGCAGTGCGAGTGACGAGATCGGACAAGAGGCGAGTCTCCTCGCATTCCTCTTGTCCGCGGTCTTCTGGGGACTGTTCACGCTGCTCATGCCGTGCACGTACCCGATGATCCCGATCACGATCAGCTACTTCACGAAGCAGGCGGACAAGCGCAAGACGAGCACTCTGCCGCTGTCGCTCGCGTACGGAGCGGGAATCGTCGGCATTTTCGTCGTGATCGGGATCCTCGTCGGACCGATCGTGATCGCCTTCGCTGCACATCCGATCACGAACATCCTGATCGGCGGCATGTTCCTCGTCTTCGCGCTGACCTTGTTCGGCGTGATGAACTTGCAGCCGCCGCAGTTCCTGATGGGCCTCGCGGGTTCAGCATCGCAGAAGGGCGGCTACGCCGGCGTTTTCTTCATGGGCGCGACGCTCGTGATCACGTCGTTCACGTGCACGGCGCCGTTCGTGGGCGCGTTGCTCGGACAGGGCGCTGGACAAGGGAACATCGGACGCATCGCGCTCGGCATGGCGGTGTTCGGCCTCACGATCGCCGTGCCCTTCGTATTCCTCTCGATGGTGCCGGCACGCGTGAAGGCGTTGCCCAAGAGCGGGGAGTGGATGCACACGCTCAAGGTGTGGCTGGGCTTCGTCGAAGTCGCTGCGGCGCTGAAGTTCCTGTCGAACGCGGACCTCGTGTGGGGCTGGGGACTGCTGTCGCGCGAGCTGTTCCTGTGGCTGTGGGCCGGGATCTTCTTCGCCGCGGCCGCGTACCTGTTCGCGTGGATCCGCACGAGGGACGAGTACGGCGCCGAGGACGCCGCGACCATCTCGCCCAAGCGCATGGTGTGGGGCGTCGGGACGTTCTTGTTCGCCGTGTACTGCATGTACGGCGCGCTCGGTCACTCGGTCGATCCGATCATGACGGCGCTGGCGCCGAACTACTCGACGGCCATCGCCGGTTCGGGAAGTACCGGCGGCACAGCGACGACCGCGAAGGGCCACGTGATCGTGAAGGACGATTACGACGCCGCTCTGGCGCGCGCATCGAGCGAAGGGAAGTTGCTGCTCGTGAACTTCACGGGGTTCACATGAGTGAATTGCCGCGTCATGGAAGAGAAAGTCTTCCCGCTCCCGGCGGTCGCCGGGGAACTCCGCAACGGATTCATCGAAGCGCGTCTCCATACGGACGGCGGTCCGGCCATGGATCGCAACAAGGAACTGCAGAAGGAGATGACGCGCTCGGTCGCGAACCCGATCTACGTCATCGTCGACCCGAAGACCGGCCAGCCGCTGCGCAAGAAGGCCGGGTTGCTCCGCGAGGCGGATTTCCTGCTGTTCCTGCGCGGGCCCGTTCACTGAGCCCGCGCGGCTGAGTCACTCCGCGGGGTCGAGTCGCACGACGAGCGACCTCGCTTCGCCGGCTTTGACCGTCACACGCACGGTTTGGTCCGCGTGTCCTTGGCTACGCACGAGCGTGCGCTCGTCGGGCTCGAACACCCGATCGCAGTAGCGTTCGATGCCGACCGGCAACAGCGAGCGGTCCTGCAGTCCCCTGTCCTCGAGGGGTTCGCGGAAACCCAAGCCGCACGCGGTCCGAGCCATCCTCGAGCAGTTCGAACCGCGGGGTCACCGGGAGTTCATGCGGCTGCGCGCACCCATCGTTCACGCGGACGGGCAGATGGTTCGATTGCGCGTAGAAGGGTCGTGCACCGTGCTCCGTTCCTGGGGAAGCGTAGCGAAGGACGATGCCGTGCTCGTCGCCTCGCCCACTGTCGACGCCGTTTGCGAGCGGCGCTTCCCGAGCGTCCGGCGCTCGCTCGATCGCGGGAAACGATTGGGGCCGGGTTCCTGCGCGCTATTCGAACCCGAGCAGCCGTCCGCCCTGGTAGACGACGAAGCTCGCGATCCACGCGAGCGCCGTCATGTACACGAACAGGAAGACGACCCAGCCCCACGATTTCGTCTCGCGCCGCACGGCTGCGAGCGTGCTCATGCACTGACATGCCAGCGCGAAGAAGACCATCAGCGACAGTCCGACGAGCGGCGTGTACACCGGCTCGCCGTTCGCGCGTGTTTCGGCGCGGATTCGGTCGCGGAGGGTGGCCGACTCCTCGTCGGCGTCGCCAATGCCGTAGACGACACCCATCGTCGCGACGAACACCTCGCGGGCTGCGAACGCACCGATGAGGCCGATGCCGATCTTCCAATCGAAGCCCAACGGTTCGATCGTCGGCTCGATGGCGCGACCGAGCGTGCCCGCGTAGCTCGAACGCAGCGATTCGCCCGCGAGATCGCCGGCCTCGGCGTGCAGCCCTTCGATCTGGGCCTGCGCAGCGGGTGAGTCGACATCGGATCCGCTCTCGAGCGTCGCGATCTCGGTGGCGATGACCTGCTTGCGCGCTTCGACGGCACCGTCCTTCGGGAACGACAGAAGTCCCCACAGGATGATCGTGCACACGAGGATCACGCCGCCCGCCTCGGTGAGGAACGCGCGCGCTTTCTGGAGCATCTGGCGCGCGACCGACGGCCAATGCGGCATCCGGTACGGCGGCAACTCCAGGATCAGCGGTACGCTGCGTGCTTTGAGCATCGTGCGCGAGAGCACTGCCGCGACAACGAGGGCAAATAATGTGCTGAAGAGGTACATCGCGACGAGCAGCAGCGATTGCACCGGCGCGAACCCGAAGAGCATGGTCGGTGGGAACAGCGCAGCGATGACCAACGTGTAGACGGGCAAGCGCGCCGAACAGGTCATGAGCGGCACGACCATCATCGTCAGCGTGCGATCGCGCTGACGTTCCATCGTGCGGGTCGCGAGGATCGCGGGGACCGCGCACGCATAGCCCGAGAGCATAGGTACGAACGCGCGGCCCGAGAGGCCCATCGCCCGCATGAGACGGTCCATGATGCACGCGACGCGCGCCATGTAGCCCGTATCCTCGAGGAGTCCGATGAAGAAGAAGAGCAGCAGGATCTGTGGCAAGAACACCACGACGCTGCCTAGACCTGCGATGAGCGCATCGGTGACGAAGTCGCGCGCAAGGCTCGGCGACAGGACTCCACGAACGATGTCCGTGAGCCAGCCGAATCCGACCTCGATCGCGCGAATCGCGGGCTCGGACCACGAGAAAAGCGCCAGGAACACGACGCTCATCGTGAAGAGGAACACCGCGAATCCGAGCCACGGGTTGAGCAGGACGGTGTCCACGCGCTCCGAGACACCACGCCCGCGCGTGCTCGGCGGCATGAACGAACGCATGCGCGCGTCGATCCAACCGTATCGACCACGGATGATCTCGGCGTCGATCTGACGGCCGCCCGTTTGCGCGATGTTGCGGCGCTCGAGCGCCGCGCGGCGCACCGAGTCGGGCACGCTGGCGAGTTCGTCGGGATCGTCGACGGAGAGCAGCGCCCACGCGGCGAGTGCGCGCGCTCGCGACGTGCTGCCACGCACCCAGTCCGGCGGCAGCGCGTCGACGACGTGGTCCACGTCCTCGCGCAGCTCGGCCGTGTCGGGGATCCAACGCGGTCCGGGTCGTGCGCTCGCGGGCGAGGCCAACGCGAGTTCGATCGCACGTTCGAGTCCGTCGAGTCCGCGTCCCTTCAACGCCGAGATCGGGACGACGGGGACGCCGAGCTCACGCGACAACACTGCGGTGTCGATGGATTCCGAGCGTGCTGCGAGCACGTCCGTCATGTTCAGCGCGACGACGAGCGGCACCTCGAGCTCCAGGATCTGGAGCGCCATGTAGAGGTTGCGCGAGAGCTGGGTCGCATCGACGACCAGGACGACGAGATCGGGAACGTGTTCGCCCTCGAGACCCGCGATGGACTGGATCGCGATCTCCTCCTCACGGCTGCGCGCGGAAAGGCTGTACGTGCCCGGTACGTCGAGGATGGCGATCTCGCGTCCACCCGGGAGCGTCAACTTCCCTGCGTGACGATCGATCGTGACGCCCGGATAGTTCGCGACCTTGCGATCACTCTTCGTCAATCGATTGAAGAGCGTGGTCTTCCCCGTGTTCGGGTTGCCCGCGATCGCCACCAGCGGCGGCCGTACCTCTGCCGCCAGGCCGGCGGCTGCGGCCTTCATCGATCGTTCTCGAAGAGCAGTGCGGCCGCCTCGGAGGCGCGCAGGCTGATGTGTCCGCCGCGAACCTCGAACTCGACGAGGTCGCCGACCGCGACGCGGCGCACGAGCCGAATGGTCGTGCCGGGCAGGAAGCCGAGTTCCATGAGACGCCGGCGGAACGAGCGTTCACCGCCGACTTGGACGAGTCGGGCGCGGTCGCCAGGGAGGATGTCAGTGGTACGCTTCATGAGAAGATTGAGATCCAGTCTCAACAGGATAGATCGGTCGCGGGCTGTCCGCTACAGGAGCGAACGGGTTTCCGAACCCGACGAGCCGCGCACCGCGCCGTAGGATCCAGCCATGGCGACCCCCGTGATCGACCCCAAGGCCGTGGCCGGGCGCGCTGCGGCGGACCTCATCCCCGACGGCGCCGTCGTAGGGCTCGGAACGGGTTCGACCGTTCACTTCGTGCTGCTGCGCATCGCCGAGCGGATGCGCGGCGAGGGTCTGCGGATCCTGGGCGTGCCGACCAGCCTCGACACGGAGCGCAAGGCGCGCGAACTCTCGATCCCGCTGACGACCCTCGACGACATCGAGTCGATCGACGTCACGGTCGACGGCGCGGATGAGATCGATTCACGCTTCGACATGACGAAAGGCGGCGGCGGCGCGTTGTTGCGCGAGAAGGTGGTCGCGTCGATCACGAAGCGACAGATCGCGGTCGTGGGAGCGAAGAAGATCGTCGAGCGACTCGGGACCACGTTCCCGCTGCCCGTCGAGGTCGTTCCGTTCGCGCGCGGAGTCGTGCGACGAGCGCTGCTGCAGCTCGGTGCGGAGGCGACACTACGAGTGCGCGATGGAGTCGCCGTTCGCACCGACAACGGCAACGAGATCCTGGACGCGCGCTTTCCTGCCGGGATCCTCGACACGAGCGCGATGGAGCGTGCGATCGACCGCATACCGGGCGTCGTCGAGAGCGGGCTCTTCGTCGGATTGGCGCACGTGCTCGTCATCGGACATCCCGACGGGCGCGTCGAGGTGCGGCACAAGCCGAGGTGAACTCGCAGCCCGTCCAGAGCTGACAAGTTCCGCGTCGCGAGACGGCGACGATGTTCGGAGAAGCCGAAGGAGCCATTCCTTCAAGGACAGCGAGCCCGTCTGACCGGAACTCGTTCTGGGAAGCGGCGCAACCACGACTGGGTACGCGTCAGCTCGATTTCTTCATGCGATCTCCGCCCTGGGCGCCGACATGAGCGCGCCCCGCGCAGCCATGGAGGCCGCACGGGGCGCGATCGGTCGTCGCGGGGTTCGCGTCGATTCGTTCAGAGCGACTGAATGTAGGCCAAAACGGCCTCGATGTCCGCGTTCACGTTCACGCTGTTCAGCGTGAGCTGGACCTTCGACGAGCCGGGCACGAACAGATCGTTGCCCCGGATGTCGTGGACCTCGTTGAAGATCTTGTTCAGGCCGGCGAGGGCCGGCGCGGGGAACGCCGGACTCCCGTAGACCGAACTCGTGGCCTGCGCTGCCGGATCGACGACGGCGCGCAGAGTGTGCGCCGAGTGATCGTGGAAGAAGGGTCCGGTCGAGAACAACCCCAGCTTGGATGGGATCGAGAACGCTTCGGATCGACGGCCGAAAGTGCGCGTGCTCGTGAGCGGGTCACAGTTCGCTTCGCCGTCCGCCGGATTACACGGGCACGAGTAGCTGTTCGGATCGTCGCGACGGAACCCGTCTTCCTTGTCCGAGTTCATCGCGACGTAGGTCTCGGTGTCCACGAAGCCGTCGTTGTTGCGATCGAGCTCGGGGAAACCGTCGCCGTCGGCGTCCACATCGACGCCGGTGTTCACGTTGCGGATGTTGATGGCGACGACGTTCTCGCGCAACGAGGAGCAGTTGGGATCGAACCCGAGGCCAAGGTTCTCGCCCGCCGAGAGCATCGGGTTCAGGAAGTCCGCCGTGAAGAAGCGCGGACCGGGGAAGGTCGAGAGGCCCAACTCGACCGTCTTGTGGCATTGCGCACACCCAGCGTGGCGCAGCGTGGGGTTCAAGCCGGTGTCGTTCGTGGCCAAGAACAAGTCGCGGCCGAGCAGTGCCTGCGTCGAGAGCCCGTAGCTGACGGGATCACGGTTCGGGTTCAGCGGAGTGGGGATCACTTCGTGGAAGGCCGTCAGCGCGACCTGCGCCGTGTTGTCGAAGACACCGTTGCCGCCGTTCTCGCCGCCGAACATCGGTCCCGTCTCGCCCAGGTTGAGACGCACGCCCTTCCACAAGAGAAGGCCCGTCCCGAGCGTGCCGCCGTACATCGGCATCGTGCTGCGCGGACCCGCGGGACGTTGCCAGACGTTGCCGTCCTCACCGCCCTCGAAGTGGCATGAACCGCACGAGTTGTTGAAGTTGCCGGCAGTCGCGGGACGCGAGGCGTCCTCGAAGATCTCCAGCCCGCGGCGTTGATCGAGCGTCAGCGCGTCGACGCCCGAATGCGTCGGGATCTGGTTGCGCTCCTTGGAGATCTGGCCCGTGGTCCAGTTCACGCGCAGGACGGACAAGGTGCGCGTCGCCTCGTTCATGACGAAGAGCTTCGCGTCGTCGTCGATCGTCGTCGGATCCGGACTGATCGCCATGCCGACCGGCAGATCGCCCATGGGCGTCGTCGTGTCGAGCGGTGCGCGCTCGGCGAAGCGGAAACGCGGCGGATAGACGTTCAAGAGGTCCATGTCGCTGCCGTTCACGCGGTAGAGGAAGACGTCTTCGGATCCGCGGTTCAGGATCAGCGCGCGGTTGCCCGCAGCGTTGTAGAGGACTCGACTCGGTTGACCGGCGCGGTAGCCCATCTTGTTCGCGCCGAAGCCCGCCGGGTGAACGACGATGCGCACGCCGTTGCTGAGCGCCTGCTCGCCGCCCGGTCGCGTGATTCTGGCTTGCCCGACGAGGACGAGGCCGTCGTAGCTCGCGATGTTCGGGATCGGGATCGTGACCGTGTTGCCGACGAACACACGCGTCTGTCGCGGCAGGACGTAGCTCGTGCCGAGCGATCCGGCCGGCGTGTTCGTTTCGCGCTGGCCGATGTTCAGGATCGCCGTGTCGCCGAGACGGATGCCGTCGAGGACGAGCGTCATGGACCCGCCCATGATCGGCGAACCCTGACCGCCGAGTGACACGATGTCGCCTAGGCTCGTGACCTTCGAGTCGCCGAACGGCACGTATTCGGCCGGGGCGAGCGAGTCGGTGAGCTCGTGATGGAGTCGGTTGGAATCGTCACCGACGCTTCCGAACGTGTTGCGCGCCGCGTCGATCATCGTGATCGACGGGTACACGCGGTTGGCGAAATCACCGGCCATTTGCGGCCCGAACGCGTGATTCACGTCGTGGTTGATGTTGTGCAGGACGTGCGGGATCAGCGCGCGCGACCCGTCGGGTGACAGCGCGATGTCCTCGAGGAATCGCGGCTGGCCCTGGCTGAGGAGCACTCGGACCGGGACCGGGTTCAGGATCGGGTCGAACGCGTAGTCGTCCGTCGAGATCCGACCGCCGAGGGTGACCGCCGTCGGCAGACCGTTCCCGTCGACCGTCACATCGAGCAGCGAGACGAACGGCGAGCGGAAGTGCGTGACGTAGATGCGCGCTCCATCGGCGCGGATCGTGAACCCGCGCGGGTCGCCGAGGTCCGCGACGCCGTCGCGATCCGAGTCGACATCGGCCAGCGTGAACGGCGCCGGGATGTCACTCATGTTCCAGAGGTACTGGTGCGACGCTCTTTGCTGCAAAGTCGCCGCGTCGTACAGCGTCACGCGACCGGATCGCATCGCCGACACCGCGAACCACTTGCCATTCGGCGAGAGTGCGATGCCGTACGGCTCCGTGCCGACCTGCGACAGCGTGGTTTGAACGGTCTGCGATGCAACGTCGATGACGCTGATCGTGCCCGGCATGGAACCGACCGGGAACCCCGTGACCTCGTTCGCGGCGAGCGGGATGTTCCCGCGCTGGTTCGCGACGAAGACCTTCGTGGCGTCGGCGTTGAAGGCCAACGAACGCGGCCAATTGCCTACGGGGATCTCGGCGATGAGCGTCGAGGTCGCGACGTCGACGACCGCGACCGTGCTGTTGTCGCGGTTCACGGTCCAAACGCGGTTGGGGTTCCCCGGTTGGACGGCGACGGCCGTGACTTGGGAGTTCTGGGCTTGAGCGTCAGCCGCACCGAAGAGGAGGGCGCCGATCGCGAGGGCGAAGGTGGAGCTTTGCATGGAGAGTCGATGGAATCACGGTAGGAAAGCCCGGTCCGGACGGGCGGGGACTTCGACGGAGAAAAGCCCTCCAGCAGGGCCTTTCGATGACAAGTCCATCTATCCAGGCTACCCCGCCGGGAGCACTTTCGGGGTGTTCGGCTTCTGTCTCCCGCGCCTTGTCGCCCATGGATCCGCGCGGCACGGGACTTCGGCATCCCCGAGGCCAATGACGAACGAGTCCAGAAGCGTTTTCCGGCCTTCGGGAGCCAGGAATCAGCTGTCGTAATTGGCCGGGAACAGCTCGCGTTCAACCGCTTCGATCGCAATGTGGAGCACCTTGATGTGGATCTCCTGGATTCGATCGCTCGTGGTCGCGAGCGGGACGACGATCGCGACGTCGCACAGCGCCAGGGCTTTGCCGCCGCCTTTACCGAGCAAACCGACGGTTTTCAGGCCTTTCGAACGCGCTTTTTCGAGGGCGTTGAGGATGTTCGGCGAGCCGCCGCTCGTCGAAATGGCCACGAGCAGGTCGCCGGACTTCCCGTAAGCCTCGACCGAGCGCGCGAAGACTTGGTCGAAGCCGAAATCGTTGGCGATGCACGTCAGTTGGCTCGGATCGCTGAACGCGATGGCGGGCAGGGCGGCGCGATCC
This sequence comes from uncultured Planctomycetaceae bacterium, assembly GCA_964552875.1. Classification (GTDB taxonomy): domain Bacteria; phylum Planctomycetota; class UBA1135; order UBA1135; genus JAEUHZ01. The sequence continues at coordinate 1,334 of CAZKIY010000119.1, read as the reverse complement.
TTACGGAAGCGTCCGGTCCATTCCTCGGCGAAGTGCATCGCGTCGCACATGCTGCCGCCGTTGCCGCAGGCGAGCAGCGTGCCTCCGCGGCGCAACGTGTCGCCGGCGAGCTTCGTGAAGGCGCGCACGCCTTCGAGGCAACGCGGATCGGCCAGGAACGCGTCCAGCGTGGCGCGCGCGTCCTCGAACGGTTGACGGATGGGGTCCATGCGGTGGCGGGGCCGTTTGCCTAGGATCGTCGCGCGCGCGGATCGTTTTGGAGCCGCGTTTCTCCCGGAGATCCTAGTGAAGTCGAAGCTGCTCGGTATCGCTGTTCTGTTCCTCGCCGCAGCCTGCTCCACGACGGCGCCCGTGACCCGCGATGTGTCGGGGATCGACTGCGTCTTCCTCCAGTTGAAAAGCGGCCCGCGCGCAGCCTCGGTCTCGAAGGAAGAGGCGCAGAGCGTGTTCGCAGGTCACTTCGCGAACATGCAGCGACTCGCGGGTGAGCGGAAACTGCTCGTGGCCGGGCCTTACGGCGCGCCGAAACGCGATGCGGAACTGCGCGGGATCTTCGTGCTCGACGTCCTGGGAACGGACGAAGCGGCTGCGCTGGCGCGCACGGATCCGGGCGTGATCGCCGGCGTATTTCGCACCGAACAAGTTCGCATGCGGACCTGGGCGCCCTTGCGCGAGTACTTGGAGCACGAGCTCGCGATCGAAGCGCAGGCCAAGGCCGAAGGCCGCGTGCGCGATCCCGGCGAGGGAGGACGCGGGTTCGTGTGGCTGACCGCCGAGAAAGGGCGACAGGCGCGATTGGCGATGGCGGACCTCGAGGGTGTGCTCCTGTGGGGCGACCTGGCCGATGGACGTGGGCTCGCGCTGCTCGACGCGAAGGACCTCGACGCCTGCGGGAAGCTGCTCGAGGGACGCGGAGAGAAGATCGGCCCGCACGTGCTCGACCCGTGGTTCGGGAGCGGCGAGCTCGTGCAGCTGCCCGAAATGGCTCGCGCTCATTCCGGCCAGTGATCGCGTCCGGCGCGTCGCGACGCGCGTGAAGCGACCGAGGTGACGCTGCCTTCGCAGCGCGCACCGCCGCTCACGACACGCGATCCCGTCGCCGCGTCGCGGGCTGCGCGGTGCGCGAAGAGGCGGAGCGCGAAGAGGCTGTGCGTGACGAGGCTGTGCGTGACGAGGCGGTGCGTGACGAGGCGGTGCGCGACGAGGCGGTGCGTGACGAGGCGGTGCGTGACGAGGCGGTGCGTGACGAGGCGGTGCGCGAAGAGGCGGTGCGCGACGAGGCGGTGCGCGACGAGGCGGAGCGCGAAGAGGCGGAGCGCGAAGAGGCGGTGCGT
>CAZKIY010000118.1:8814-11574 GCA_964552875.1 uncultured Planctomycetaceae bacterium | reverse complement strand
CCTCGGCGCTTCCACCACCTTTTGCGCCGAGGCCTCGAGCAACGCGGCGACTTGGCCCAGCCTCGTCATCGATGCCGTGCGCGCCTCGTATCCGACAGCGGACATCGACTTCGTCAACGCAGGTGTGGCCGGTTACGTGCTCGACGACATCGCGAAGAACCTCGAGTACCGCGTGGCGCCGCTCCAGCCCGACGTCGTCGTCATCTACGAAGCGACGAACGATCTCACGAAGTGGACGCGCGATCTCGCGCGCGAGCAAGGTGTCTACACGGGCCATTCCGACGGTGACAGTTGGCTGTCCGAGACGTCGCTCGCGTGGCACTTGATCGAGAAGAATCTGCTCGTGCGCGCACGCCAGAAAGAAGCGGCCGCGGCCGCGGGACGACTCGTCCTCGACGAACAGCGCGTCGTGCCGCCGTTCCGCGAGCGACTCGTGAAGTTGGTCGCGCGAACGAAGTCGGTTGCGCCGTGCGTCCTACTCGTCACGTTCTCGCAGCGCGCACGTGCCGGTCAGGACGCGGCCGAGCGCGACGCGGCCTGCGTCACGCACGCGTACTACATGCCCTACATCAGCCACGACGCCGTCGTGCGCGGGTTCGCGGCATACAACGACGCGATCCGAGCGGTGGCAGCCGAGTCCGGCGTCGCGCTCGTCGAGGGCGAGGACACGATTCCCGCGGATGCGCGCCACTTCGCGGACTCGGTTCACTTCACGGACGAGGGTTGTCGCGCGCAGGCACAGCGCGTGTCGGCTGGACTGCTCGCCGATCCATGCTTCCGCGGCTTGCTGACGCGTTGATCTGCGGACGTTTCGGTCGAGGTCCTACCGCTCGGAGGTCGGAGCGTGCAGGGCCGCGGCTTCGCGCAGGACCTCGCGGTCGACCATCTCGGCGATCATCTCGGCGAAGCTCTTGCGTGGCTTCCAACCGAGTTCGGCGCGCGCTCGAGTCGCGTCACCGCGCAGATCCTCGACGTCGAGCGGGCGCAAGAGCTGCGGATCGACGTCCACGTGGTCGCGCCAGTCGAGGCCGACGTGTCGGAACGCGGCATCGAGGAGATCGCGCACGCTGTGCGCGACGCCCGTCGCGACGACCCAGTCGCCCGGTTTCTCGTGCTGCAGCATGAGCCACATCGCCTCGACGAAGTCCGGCGCGTAGCCCCAATCCCGACGCGCGTCGAGGTTCCCGAGTGCGAGGCGCTGTGCCGGATCGCGGCGAATCCGCGCCGCGGCGCGCGCGACCTTGCGCGTCACGAAATCGTCGCCGCGTCTCGGGCTCTCGTGATTGAAGAGGATGCCGTTCGAGGCGAACAGTCCGTACGCGTGGCGCGCGATGACGGTCGCTTGGTGGGCGAGGACTTTCGCCGCGCCGTAGGGCGAACGCGGCGTGAACGGTGAGCGCTCGTCCTGCGGAGACGGCGCTCCGCCGAACATCTCGCTCGAACCAGCTTGGTAGTAGCGCACTTGCCTCTGCGTGCGAGCTTGATGGGCGCGCACGGCCTCGAGCATCCGCACGGCGCCCAGTCCCGTCGTCGCGATCGTGGCCTCGGGCGCGGCGAAAGACAGACCGACGTGACTCTGACCGGCGAGGTGATAGACCTCGTCGGGCTCGGCCCGCTCGATCACGGCGCGCAGCGCGAGCCCATCGCCCAAGTCACCGTCGTGCAGCACCAACCGTCCATCGAGCGAGCGATCCTCGAGGAGGTGCGCGATCCGCCAGAGCGACTCGGCCGTCCTGCGGCGCACGAGACCGTGCACGCGATAGGCGCGCTGGAGCAGGAATTCGGCCAGATAACTGCCGTCCTGCCCCGTGATGCCCGTGATCAACGCGTTGCGCGTCATGACGTCGTGTCTGGACGCCGAGCGTCCGCGGTTCTTCCTAGGCGCTCGTCCTCCCATGCCGCCGCCCGGGACGCAAGCTGGAGGGAATCGCGGATCCAAGCGATCGTCGAGTCGAGGTCGTGCTCGGGTTTCCAACCGGTCACAGCGCGGAGTCGACTCGCATCCGCAATCCGTGTCGGTCCCACGCCCGGCGCGAAATCGATCCGCGCCGTGGACCCGAGGGCGCGCGCGATGCGACCCGCGAAGTCGGACAGGCGCGTCGGACGGCCGCTGCCGAGATGGAACACGCGCGAGCCCGCGGGTGGAACCTCCATGAGCAAGCGCAGTGCTCGTGAGACGTCGCGACCATCCGTCCAGTCGCGCAGCCCATCGGGACCGGAGAGGACGACATGGGGATCGCCCGCGACGAGTCGCGTGAGAAGATCCGGCACGAAGAGTCCGCGCGGTAGACCGGGACCGAGGCTGCCGAAGAGCCGCGCGATCGCGACGTCGAGTTCCGGCGGAGCGGCGAGCGCGAGTGCTTCGACCGCGGACTTCGCGATGGCGTAGTCGCCGCGTGGAGCTACGGGAGAGTCTTCCCCGAGCGGAGCACTCGCGGCTGTCAGAACGTGTGCGCTCGAGACGACGACGACGCGTGCACCAGCAGCGTGGCGCGCGAGGTGTGCCAGCGCGCGCTCGGCGATTCGAAGCGTCGCGGCTCCATCACGCGCCGACGTGAAGCGCGCCGGCACGCTCGGTCCAGCGAGCAAGATCGCGGCGTGCAAGCGCGCGAGGGGAGCGGGCCACGGCTCGGTTCCGTCGAGATCCACGCGTCGACGCGCCGTGTGCGGGTCCTCGATCTCGGAACGCGACCAGGCTTCGACGTCGTGCCCCGCGCGACGGAGATCGTCGACGACGAGTTGCCCGAGGAAGCCGGTCGA
>CAZKIY010000118.1:0-8714 GCA_964552875.1 uncultured Planctomycetaceae bacterium | reverse complement strand
CGTGCCCCGCGCGACGGAGATCGTCGACGACGAGTTGCCCGAGGAAGCCGGTCGAGCCGAGGACGAGCACACGCATGAACGGCATCGTCGGTTGCAGAGCGCGCGCGATCCAGAGCGTTCACCTGCCTCGGAGGATCGCGACTTCCGAGGGATCACTGCAAGGCGTCACTGCAGGGCGTCACTGCAGGGCATCACTGCAGGGCATCACTGCAGGAAATCACTGCAGGGCAGGCATCACTGCAGGGGACGGGGCAATCGCAGGCGCCACGTCATGCGACCGCGGGCGCGGCTCGCGAGCGAGAGCCGACCGCCCTGCCCCGCGACGATGCCGCGCGCGGCGGCCAAGGCGTTCGGCCCGAGATCGGGGAAGAGATCGGCCAGCCCGTACGGCGCGACGAGCTCGTCCTCGGGGAAGCCCTCGAGCGGACCGCTCGGGAAATCCAGCGCCAATTCGACCCACGCGCCTCCATCTTCGTCGCTGCGTTGGACCTGCGCGCGCACGAGATCACCCTTCTTCGACGTGCAGCGCACGAGGAAGAAGACCGCATCGAGCGCTTGGTTCAAGAGCAGCCGATCCGAGCGCACGTCCGCGCCGGGAGCGGTCTTGAACTGGCAGCGCGGCGCTTCGCCGCCACTTGCCGCGAGGTTCGCCGCGAAGAGGTGCACCATCTCGCCCAGGTCGAAGACTTGCGTTCCCGCCGGCGGCGGAGCGGCGACGTAACCCAGGGTGCGCGTGAACTGGAGCAAGCGCGCGACCTCGGCTTCCAGTTCGCGCAAACGCTTCTGGGCTTCCTCGAGATCGCCCTGATCGATCTGGGGCGCCGCGCGGGCGAGGACGCGGACGGAGAGGTCGATCCGCTGTGCGGCGTCGGCCAGGTCCGCGACTTGAGCTCGCCACCACGGGGGAATGTCGAGGCCGATGCGCGCTCGCGGCGCGTCCAGATCGACATCCTCATCGAAGTCAAGGTTCGCGACAGGCGTTGCGCGCGTGCGCAGGGCTTCGGCCTCCTCGTTCCGCGCGTCGGTCTGGACGTCGAAGTCTTCGCGGAACACGTCCGCGAACTCGCCACGCGCGTGCGTCGCGTCCTCGCCGAGATCATGCTCGTGCTCGACCCGTTCGCGCTGCAGCGCAACGCCGCCCGTGGTCTCGCGTTCGAGGATCGAGCGGACGAGCTCGAGCTCGTCCTCTGGCGCGTTCCACGTGGAGACAGGCGGCGCTCCGGTGGAGGGCGGTGCGGACTGCGTGGCCGGGCGCGGACCCGGAACGGACGGACCCGCAGCCAGGCGCGCGCTCGCCACGAGCGCGCTCAACTCCTCGACATCGGGCGGCCAGTGGACGAACCGCTGCGTTCCGAGGACACGTGCCGCGCGCGTGCGCGAATCCGCCCCGAGGAGCACGATATCGAAGCCCGCATGTGCGACCAGGAAACGCCGCACGTAACCGACGTCCTCGAGGGGCGTCGCATCGATGTCGAGGAGGACCTCGCCCGCGCGGCCACTCTCGAGAGCGAGGTCCGCGACATCCGCGAAACTCCGCGCTTCGATTCCGTGGGCTGTTCCGAGCGCGGCGAGGACGCGCGCGAGGTCCGCAGCCCGCGGTCCGGGCCCGACCAGCAGGATTCCGCGGGAAGCGCGCGGATCCCGGGGGAGAGGGGCAGGCATCTAGACCGATCCTACAACCCGGAAACGCCGCGGCAAGACCGGGGTTGCGCAGGAACGCGCATTCCGTGTCGGCGTTCGGGGTGCGGCGCACCCGCGGTTTGACTCAACCCGGGTCCTGCATCCGGGCGAGGTATCCTCGCCCGGGTACACCGATGGCGCACGTTCTCTCGATCTCGGTCGTCGTCCCCGTCTTCGAGGAGGAGGAGAATCTGCGCCCGCTCCATGCCGAGATCACGGCCGCACTCGACCTGCTCGGCGAATCGGCGGAGGTCCTCTATGTGGACGACGGTTCGCGCGACCAGAGCTTGGCCGTGCTGCTCGACCTGCGCCGCTCAGACCCGCGCATCCGCGTCGTGCAGTTCGCGCAAAACGCCGGACAGACGGCCGCGATGGCCGCCGGTTTCGATCATTCGCGCGGCCAGATCGTGATCACGCTCGATGCCGACATGCAGAACGATCCAGCCGACATCCCGCGGCTCGTGGCCCGACTGCGCGAAGGTCACGACGTCGTCGCGGGTTGGCGCAAGGAACGTCACGACGGTTTCGTGCTGCGCCGTCTGCCGTCCTTCCTCGCGAATCGCCTCATCGCAAGCGTGACCGGCGTCGCGATCCACGACACGGGTTGCACGCTCAAGGCGTTTCGACGCGAGGTCGTGCAGAACCTCCCGATCTATGCCGAACAGCACCGCTTCCTGCCGGCGATGTCCGCCGGGGGAGGTGCGCGTGTCTGCGAGATGGTCGTGAACCATCGTGCGCGACGCTTCGGGCACAGCAAGTACGGGATCGGCCGAGCGACGCGCGTTTTGCTCGACTTGTTCTCGATCCAGCTCATCAGCAAGTTCTCGCACCGTCCGATGCAATTCTTCGGACTGGTCGCGGCACCGTTCGCCGTCTTGAGCCTGGGGTTCCTTGGCTACTGCGCGGTCTACGCGGATACGATCCACTTCGACAATGCTTGGGGTCGCGTCGCGTTGATCACGTTCATGCTGCTCTTCATGGTGTGCGCTTACTTCCTCATGCTCGGTTTCTTGGCTGAACTCGCCGTCCGAGCCAGCGGTCTCCACGGGGACGACGGGCGACGCCTCATCGTGACGGGGCACCGTCGATGAGCTCGATCCCCGAGGAAATGCCGCTCGCCCCTCAAGAAGCGACCGAGATCGACGAGGGTGCTGCCGGCGCGCCGAGGACGCCCAAGCGGAAAGCGCCCAAGAAAGCACCGCCCGTCGCCGCACCCGTCGTGCGGGCGGCGACGACCGGTTCGCCGGAAGTCACGGTCATCGTGCCGATCACGACCGGCGACGGAAGCGTGCGCGATGTCGTGACCGCACTTTCGGCCGAGCTCGAGCGACTCGGCCGCTCGTTCGAGTTCGTCCTGGTCTTCGACGGCGTGCGTGGTCACGCCTGGATCGAAGCCGAGGAGCTCGCGCGCGAGCGACCGGGTGTCGTGCAGGCGATCGCGCTCCAACAGTCGTTCGGCGAGGCGATGTGTCTCTCCGCGGGTTTCCAGCGCGCGCGAGGTCGCATCATCGTGACTTCGCCGCAGTACGTGCAGGTCGATCCGTACGAGCTCGCGAACCTCCTCGCCGCGCTCGACGCGGGCGCGGATCTCGTAGCCCCGTGGCGTCACCCCCGCATCGACCCCGTCCTGAACCGCATTCAATCCGCCGCATTCAACCGCGTGATGCGTTGGATCCTCCACGCGCAATTCCACGATCTGAATTGCACGTTTCGCGCCATGCGACGCGAAGTCCTGGCCGACGTCCCGATCCATGGGGACATGTATCGCTTCCTTCCCGCGATCGCTTCGCGACAGGGCTTCAAGGTCGTGGAGGTCCGGGTCCGACACCTGAAGGAATGGGGCGGCAAGGGGTTCTTCGGTCCGGGCGTCTACTTGCGCCGTGCTCTCGACGTCCTGGGCGTCGTGTTCGTCTCGAAGTTCACACTGAAGCCGCTGCGCTTCTTCGGAGCGGTCGGCGGTCTTTTCCTGCTCCTTGGCGGCTTACTGTGCACGACGATCGTGGTCCGCGACCTCGTCATGGGGGACGGACTCAACCTGTCGAAGCCATTGTTCCTGATGGGACTGCTCATCGCAGTCCTCGGCGTCCAGGTGATCGGCTTCGGACTGGTCGGCGAGATCATCATCTTCACGCGCGCGAAGAACGTGCGCGAATATCGCGTCGAGAAGGTTTGGGAAGGTCGCGATGAGTCGCACGACGCCGATGGAAGCGCCGACGGCCCGAGCGGCGGAGGCGCAGGCCCTGGTCCCTGATCCGCGGCCGGACGGCGCGCCCGTGGCGCACGAGTCCGTGCTCGGCGCGGCGCCGATCGATGAACATCCGAGCGCGGCCGTGAGCCTGCCCGTGTCCGTGCGCGGTCTCACGCGCGCGGACGATGCCGCACGCGACGCACTCGTTCGCAGCGCGAGCGCGGGTTCCATTTTCCACATGTCCGGTTGGGAACGCGCCGTCGAACGCGTGTTCCATCACGAACCGTGCTCGCTCGGCGCCTTCCGCGGGAGCGAACTCGTGGGCGTCCTCCCGCTCATGCTGTGTCGCCGGCCGACGTTCGGCCGCCACCTCGTGTCGATGCCCTACGGCGTGTACGGCGGGCCCGCGTCGAGCGACGTGAGCGCCAATCCCGCGCTCATCACCGCGGCGACGCGTCTCGCCGAGTCGGAGCGCGTCGGTCGCCTCGAACTGCGCTGCGTCGACGATCCGGGCACGCCCGGATTCGTCGGTTCCGATCTGTACGCCGCCTTCGTGCAGGAACTTCCCGCGGATCCTGACGAGATCTGGACGCGCATGCCGAAGCGCGCGCGCGCCGAAGTGCGCAAGACGATCGAACGCAATGGGCTCTCGATGAGCGAGGGACCGTGGTACGCCGACGATCTCTACGAGCTGTTCCACCGCAGCAAGAAACGCCTTGGTTCGCCGGCGCTTCCGCGCGCGTGGTACCACGCCCTGATCGCGGAACTCGGCGCGGACGTCCTCGTTCACGTCGCCCGGCGATCGTCCGAGCCGCTAGCGGCGACGATGTCGTTCGTGCACGGCGACAAGCTCGACTTCTACTACATCGGTGTGACGGACGAGGCGAACCGCGAGTTCAACGCGACGAACTTCCTCGTGGTGCGCCTGCAGGAGATGTGCGTGCGTCGCGGCATACGCCGTTTCGATCTCGGACGCAGTCGCGTCGGATCGGGTCCGTACCAGTTCAAGAAGAACCAAGGCTTCGAACCGCGACTGCTCGGATATCGCACGAAGCTGGTGCGGAGTCGCGCGGTCTCGAACTTCAACCCGAGCAATCCGAAGACCGAGAAGTGGCGTGAAACGTGGGGGAAGTTGCCTGATTGGGCCACGCGGGCACTCTCGAATCGATTGATGCGCTATTTGCCCTGAGAGCGTGTGAAGAAATCGAGCCTACACGCTCTCAGACACCATCTGCGCCACTCCGCGGTGCGTCGCCCGTGAATTCTTCACGAGCTCCTCTACGTCCGCAACCGCTCGAGCACGAGCGACACGGCTTCGTCGAGTCGGTCCGCCACGATCTCGGGAGCCGGAACGATGCGCGCGAGTTCTGCGGCTCCCTTGCCCGTGCGCACGAGTGCCGCGCGCACGCCGACTGCGCGAGCCGCCTCGACGTCGCGCGCGGCGTCACCGACGAGCCAGCTCCGCGCGAGATCGACATGGTGCTCGCGAGCGAGGTCCTGCAGCATCCCGGGTGCAGGCTTGCGGCACGCGCATTCGATGCGCAAGGCACCGACGCCTTCCGTGGGATGGTGCGGGCAATGACGGATCGCGTCGACGTGCGCGCCGCTCACCGCGAGTTGCTCGCGGAGCCGATCGTGGATCGCGCCGAGCAGCACCTCGTCGATCCACCCGCGTGCCACCGCGCTCTGATTCGTGACGACGAGCACGGGAATTCCGGCCTCGTTCAGGAGTCGCACGCCCTCCGCCGCTCCCGGGAGCAGCACGACGTCATCCGGCTTCAACACCCACGGATCCTCGCGCGTCAAGACCCCGTCTCGGTCGAGGAAAACCGCCGGACGCGGCGAACGCGGGTTCACCGCGGGCTCGCGGCTTCAGGGCCCGGGTTCGCCGTTCTGGCGCTCCGGCTCGCGCCTTCAGCGCTGGTGCTCGCAGCATTCGAGCGCGACTTCGCCGATCCAGCTCGTTCCGCTTCGACGTCGTCCGACAACCGGTCGAGGTCGATGTGGATCCGTCCGGGCGCATGACCCTCCGTCCACTTCACGGGCACGAGGAAATCGCGGAAGGACAGGAAGAGCGGGAAGTGCCACGTCTGCGGGCCCACGTACATCTCGGTCCACAGGATCGAGTAGACCTCGTCGTGCGGCGTGAGAAAGCGGGTCTCGCGGCGAAAGCCCGCCACCTCCATGTCGATGCGCACGTCCTCGTCGACGTCGAACTGGAGCATGCACGGCGTCACGAAGCCGATGTTCTGCCCATCGACGATGACCGTCGCTCCAGGTGGACTGGTCGAGAGCGCGACCGCACGATTGGGCGCGAGAAAGCTGCAGCTCGTGAGCGTGCAACCGACGAAGACGGCGAGGAGACGCACGCCGAGACTCTGACCGCTGCGTGAGGACATGGCAAGACGCACCTCTTGCCTTGCTCGGACGGCTTTGGGACAGGACTGCAATGGATCGGGCGGAATCCGTAGGCGCGAGGACCCCGATTGCATCGGCAAGCGCGGCTTCGGACTCCCGCGGCGATCGGGTCGCGCGCTGGATCCTCGCCGCCGCGCTGCTGCTGGGCCTCCTGCGTTTCGTCCGCCTTTCCACCTGGAGCCTGTGGATCGACGAATCGCTGACGTGGACGGACGCGCATCACGGGATCGTGGGCGGGGAGATCCAGAACCCGCTGGGCTACCGACTCATCGAGTGGACCGTCGCCCTCCTGGGCGGCGTCGCGAGCGAGTTCTCCCTGCGGATCCTGCCGGCCGTCGCGGGTTGGGCCTGCATCCCAGTCGCGTACTGCGCGTTCCGTACGCTGTTCGGGTCGCGTCGCGCGGCCGTCGCGAGCCTTCTCGTCGCGGTGAGCTCGTGGCACCTCTACTGGTCCCAGAGCGCGCGCTTCTACACGCTGGCGCAGCTCACGACGCTCCTCGGCGCGTGGGTCCTCTTGTCCGCTCTGACACGGGGTTCCGTGCTCAAAGCCTTGGTCGGGTTCGCACTCGCGGCCGCGGGGGCCTTGTTCCATCCGTCGAGCGTCCTCGTCCTGCCCGCGCTCGCGCTGGGACCGTTTTTCCTCGGTCGGATCGGGCGTCCGATCGCGTACGGCTCGGAGCTCGTGGCGCGCGTTCTCCTCGCCGTGGGGATACTCGGGGCGCTCCTCTCGGCCGGTTGGATCTTCAAGGCGTGGGACACGTACGCCTACCAGAAGGGGCACGAAGGCCTGTCCGCCGCGGCCTCCTCCGTCGCGCACTTCGTGAAGACGACGGGGTTCTTCGTGACGCCGCTCCTCGCCACCGGGGTCCTCATCGGGACCTGGTTCGCCTTCACCTCGCGTCGCGGCGCGGACTTGTTCGCGGTCCTCTTGGTCCTCTGCGCGATCGTGCTCGCTTTCTTCGCCGCTGCGTTCGTGCGCGTCAGCGCGCAGTACGTCCTCGTGGTTCTGCCCTGGATCGCACTCGTCGCGGCCCTGCCCGTCGGCAGCCGGGGCGAGCACGGTCTAGGTCGTCGCGGTGAAGCCGCTTGGATCCTCGTGCTCATGCTGCCCGCGCTCGTCACGTCGTTCCTCTACCTGACCGTTCGGCGAGGTGAGCGGCCGCCGTGGCGCGAGGCCTACCAGTACGTGGCGAGTGCGCGCACGAGCGGCGATCAGATCTTCGGGATGGCCGCGCCGGTCGGTGAGTTCTATCTCGCGCCCCAGAACACCGACCTGCGGCGACCCACCGCGTTGGCCTCGCTCGACCTCTACCACGCGCGCATGCCCGAGCACTGGGCCGCGAAGGGGCGGCGACAGTGGTTCGTCGTCAATCCCGAGGACTTCGCCGGCTGGGATTCGCGCGACGCGGCGGATTTTCAGCGATTTTTGCGTGAGGAATGCCGGCTCGACGCCGTCTGGCCGCTCTACGTCGAAAGCCGCGATCTGTCCGTCTGGGTCTACGTTCGCGACTGAATCGGGCGCGGTACGACGCGCACGCTGCTCGCCCCACGCATCCGTTCGCGACAGGTCGCGTCAGTTCGCACGACCCTGGAAATCGCCTTCGGCCGTGCCGACCTTGACCTTCTCGCCCGCTTGGATGTGCAACGGGACCTTGATCTTCAGGCCTGTCTCGAGCACCGCTTCCTTCTTCACGTTCGTCGCCGTGTTGCCCTTCACGGCAGCCTCGGATTCGACGACGAGCAAGATGACGCTGGAGGGGAGTTCGACCCCGATCGCCGTCGACTCGTGGAAGGTCACGTCGACGACCGTGTTCTCCCTCACGAAGCCCATCTTGTCGCCGACGAGTTCCTCCTGGAGCGGGAACTGCTCGAACGACTCCTGATCCATGAAGATGTAGGAGCCGTCGGATTCCTTGTAGAGGTACTCGGCCTTCTTGCGATCGAGGTACGCGACCTCGAACGCGTCGCTGGAGCCGAGTCGCATCGGCGAGAGGACGCCCGTGCGCAGGTCCTTGACCTTCATGTGGATCACGGCGCGCAGGTTGCCCGGCGTGTGGTGGTTGTACTCCGTGATCAGGAGCAGCTTTTGTCCGTCGACGATGACGGTGCCCTTGCGCAGTTCAGTCGCCTTGACGGCCATGGGTGGATCCTCGGTCTCGAATTCGTTGCCGGACGAGGATACGGGCGCTGCTCCGTGCACGCGACCTCCCGTTGGATGATCGCCTGTGAACACGACTCGGGCGACGCGCCGCGGAAGCGGCGCCCACAGCGTCCGAGAGCGTGTAGGCTCGATCTCCTCCACGCTCTCAGAACTGTTTGCGCTGGCTCGAAGCGGGGATCCCGAGCGCCTTGCGATACTTCGTGACCGTGCGTCGCGCGATGCGGATCTGGTCGCGCGCCTCGAGGCGGCCCCCCAAGTCCTCGTCGG
>CAZKIY010000117.1:4417-11672 GCA_964552875.1 uncultured Planctomycetaceae bacterium | reverse complement strand
GCGACGTACCTCACGGCGGTGGCGTTCGCGCCGACCGACGCGCAGCGGATGTACGCCGCGAACAACGCGGGACGACTCTTCGTCTCCACGAACCACGGCGTGAACTGGGTCGAGTCGGCGAGTTCCGGTCCGAGTCCGCATTACTTCTACGGGAACTCGATCGCGGTGCATCCGACGAACCCGCTGGAGGCCGTGGTCGGCGGTTCGGGCTACAGCACGGCCGGCGTGCGACGCACCACGAACGGCGGGACGACTTGGACCGCGCTCACGACCGGTTTGCCGAGCACGCTCGTCTACGACCTGGCGTACGCCGAGGACGGCACGGGCGACATCTACGCCGCGACGGAGACGGGGGCTTGGCGCTTCGTGCGCACGAGTGGCTCGTGGGTGAACATCCTCGAGTCCACGACGCCGATCACCCTGTTCTGGTCGGTCGAATGCGTCCCCGATCGAGACGTCATGCGCTTCGGCACGTACGCGCGCGGCATCTGGGACTACCGCTTGCCGACCGCTGTCCCGGTCGCGCAGTGGATCCCCTACGGACAGAATCAGGGCGGCGCGAACGTGCTCGATCTGTCGGCGACGACTCCGCCGTCGATCGGGACGACGCACACCCTCCTCGTCAGCGCGCCGGACGTGGGCGAGCGCACAGGGTGGATCCTGTACTCGGATTTCGGCGGTTCCGCACCGTTCGGCGGTGGCACGTTGCTCACCGACCCGATCACGAAGATGCAGCGGTTGCGCGTCGCCTCGGATGGAACCGGAACTGTGCGGTTCGTGATCCCGAACGATCCATTCCTCGTCGGCACTTCACGCTATATGCAGGCTCTACTCGTGGATCAAAACCAAGCGGGCGGGTGGTCGCTCTCGAACGGGCTCGAGGCGTACTTCGGTCCGTAGGGGACGAGCTCTTGCGAGACGTGCTCTTGGTCCCCGAGCGTGACCAAGACCCGTGGATGCGATCACAGGACCGTGCCGACGACTTCGGTCTCGTACATCCGGGCGGTGCCCACGAATCCCTCCACCTGGTACACGAACATGCGCGTTCGGATCCGTTTCACGCGCGCGATCCAGTGCATCCGCACACCCGGCTCGACGATGCCGCGAAAGCGTGTGTCGTTGAGTCCAGCGAAGCCGAGGAAGCTCGTGCGGTCCTGCGTGCGCTGCACGTAGTCCCAGCTCGCGAGCTGGGCCGCCGCCTCGGTCATCAGGATTCCCGGGAAAAGCGGACGCCCCGGGATGTGGTCCGCCGCCCACCAATCGTCGGCGCGGATGTCCTTCCAGCCGACGCTCGTGGAGTCGTCGGCGCCGTAGTACGCGATCCCATCGAGGAGCGCGAATCGACCGCTTTGCTTCAGGATCGAGTAGATCTCGGAGTGGCCCGCGACCGTGCGCGTCAGGTCGAATTGGGACGGGTCGAGTGCCGGTGCGATCGCCATGGGTCGTCGAGTGTAGGGACGCGAGTCGAGCGGCCCGAAGCAAGAAGTCGGACTTTCGGGGCCGTCCTCGACGCGGCTAGGATCCGGGCCCTTGGAACCGAATCCCTCCGGACTGCGTCCCGCCAGCCTCTGCATCCACGCCGGCTACCGAGCGAGCTCCGAGCAGCGCGCCGTCGTGGCCCCGATCGTGAACAGCACGACGTTCCTGCTCGACGACGAAGCGTATGCGGCGATGACGAGTGGACGTTCCGCCGATGCTTGGATCTACACGCGCATCCGCAATCCGACGCTCGACGTCGTGCAGACGCGCATCGCGGCGCTCGAAGGTGCCGATCGGTGCTTGGTCTTCGCCTCGGGCATGGCCGCCGTCCACGCCTCCATCCTGTCCGTCACGAAGAGCGGTTCGCGCATCGTGGCCCACCGCGAGATCTACGGCACGACGTGGGATCTGCTCGCGAATCTGCTCCCTCCGCTCGGAATTCGCACCGAGTTCGTCGACTTGAACGACACGGAGGCTCGTCGTCGGGCGCTGGCCTCGGGCGCGGACGTCGTCTACTTGGAGACGATCACGAACCCCTCGCTCGACGTGCCCGATCTCGCGGCCATCGCGACGGATGCGCGCGCGGTCGGCGCCAAAGTCCTCGTCGACGCCACGTTCGCGACGCCGCTGCTCCAGCGTCCGTTGGAACTGGGGGCCGACCTCTCGATCCACTCGGCGACGAAGTACCTCGGCGGTCACTCCGACTTGATCGGCGGATGCGTGAGCGGGCGTGCCGCGGACATGGCGCGCGTCTACCGCTGGATGCAGCTTGCCGGCGGTTGCATGGATCCACACGCGGCATTCCTGCTCGACCGAGGCCTCAAGACGTTGCCCTTGCGAATGGAACGGCATCTCTCGAATGCGCTCGCACTCGCGCGGCGCCTCGAGCAGCACCGTAATGTCGAGCGCGTCATACACCCCGGCCTCACAACGCATCCGGCACACGAGCGCGCGTCCCGCACGTTGCACGGTTTCGGCGGAATGCTCTCCCTGGTCGTGCGCGGCGGCGATCAGGCGGCGCTGCGCGCGGTCCGCGGATTGACCCTCGCTCTGGAAGCGTCGAGCTTGGGCGGCGTCGAGACGCTCGTCAGTCTGCCTTTCAACACCAGCCACGCGAAGATGAGCTCCGCCGAGCGACTCGCGGCGGGTATTCCGCCGGGATTCGTGCGCATTTCTGTCGGGCTCGAGGACATCCGGGACCTCGAAGCCGATTTCGTGCGCGCGCTCGACGGGCAGCCGACGTCGAGCTGACGCTCGCACCGATCGAAGTTCGCGTCGACCACTTCGAACGCGATCAGCCGACTCGTTCGAGGCCGAGCAGTCGACGGGCGTTGCCACCGAACACGGACTCGACCGTCGCGTCGTCGGCGCCCGCTGCCACCAACGCACGTCGCTGCTCGTCATGACGATCCTTGCGCCACCCAGCGGGGAAGGTATTCGAGTCCGTGCCGAACAAGATCCGTTCGCGGCCGAACACCTCGAGCGATCGTGCGAAGACCTCGGCCAGGGAAGGCTTCGGACAGAGGACCGAAGTCCAGGAGTTCGAGGACGACGAGTCCACGAACACATTCTCGCACTGAGCACCGAGCATCAGCGTTTCGTGCAGGAATCCCGCCCCGAAATGGGGGATCACGAAGCGAACGCGACGGTGAGCGTTCGCGGCTGCCACGAGCGACAGAGGGTTCGCGAAGCTCGGATCAGCGACGCGCGGGAGGCCCAAGAGGTCGCGCACTCGCACGACGAGGAGTCCACAGTGCGCGTAGAGGATCGCACCGTGAACATCCATGACCTCGAGCAACGCCTTGGCTTCGGGTCCGTCCCAACGCCAGTGGTGCAGCGCCGGGAAGACGAGGGCTCCGCGCACGCGCCCGTCGGCCAGCAGCGCGCCGAGCCGCGTCGCCGCACCTTCGATGCGTGGGTTCACGATGGCGAAGGCCGAGAACCGACCCTTCGAGAGCGCGGCGGCCTCGCACACGGCCGGGATCTCCTCCGGCGTGCTCGCGAACGTGCACAGATGGTCCACGCCATGGCGATCCATCTCGCGGATCCAGCGCTGCGCGTGCTCCGCGACGGACTCCGAGGGCAGCTCGAAACCGGCAGCCGCGGACACGCGCGCGAGGCACGCATCCACCTCGCCCTTTTCCGGCGAAAGTGCGGCGAGTGATCGGAAGTAGACGCTCGAGAAGAAGTGCGTGTGGAAGTCGACGAGGGTCATGGAGTGTGCTCAATCCTCGCGCAACGAACGCCACAGCGCACGCGCGTAATCGACGGGACCGCCGACGTGGAACGGGAGTGCGCGCGTCCCGTAGAGATCGAGGCCGCCCTTCACCGGATCACGCGCGCGAGCCTGGCGGAGGATGCGCTCACTCGACATGGGGTAAGGAGCCGCCGTCGCCTTGCCCAGCCGGAATCCGTGCTGCGTGAGGAATGAGACGAGTTCCTCCGGTGTGGCGCCGCGCAGGGCATAGGGCCAGAACTCGAGGAGTAGTGCGAGCCGCGGACTGGCATCGAGAAGTGCGCGTGCGCCGTGGAGCGCGTGCCATTCGGATCCTTGCGTGTCGACTTTGAGGAAATGCACTGCGCCCGTGACGTGGTCGTCGACGCGCTCGACGGCGATTTCGATCTCGCGTCCTGGCCCCATGTCGTCCGGACGCGCGCCCGCGACGTCGAGCAGACGGTTGTCGCCGAAGTTGCCGTTCGCGAGGGCGATCCGCGCCGTACCGCGCTGGGATCCCGCCGCCGCGCGATGCACGAATGCGCGGCCGCTGCCGACGCGTTCCGCGGCGCGGGCGTTGCGCTCCAGCACGTCGGCGATCCAGGGAACGGGCTCGAAAGCATGCACTTCGCAGCCGGCGAGGATCGCGATCACCGTGAACCAGCCCACGTTCGCCCCCAGATCGACGACGCGTCTTCCGGGGACGAGATGCGCGCGGAAGAGCCGCGTCTCGTGCTCCTCCCAGACCCCGCGCTCGATCGCCGGGCCGATGATCGTGTCCCCGGCGAGGACCTCGAAGTCGAGGTCGGTCCCGGCGAACTTCACGGTGCGAGTCGCGCTCTGCATGGTCTGGCGGATGCTAACGGCCGCGGCCCATAAAAAAGCAGAACGCCCCGGCGGTGGAAACCATCGGGGCGTCGTTCGATCGTGTCACGAAGGCGCGGGTCCGGTCACTTCATCCTCGGCTTGGCGTCGCCGAGCGCTGCGCCGCCACCGGAGACGAAGGCGAGCTCCGTCGACCAGTCGCGGTCGGCGCATTTGAAGTACCCCTTGTTCTTGGCGGCGAAGGCCGACGTTTCGAACGCCTTGACACCGACCACGTAGAACTTGCCGTCACCCACGCAGCTCGACGTGCCCTTGTCGTACAGGTAGTACGAGTAGAAGTACGTCGTATCGTTGTTCGGGTCGCGCGCCGGCTCGGGCAGGTAGCCGTCCTGGACGAGTTCCGGGATGAAGTCGCCGTCGTTGCTGACATCCCAGCCGCCGTAGCTCGCGTTGGCCTTCGAGGCCGGGTAGCGCTGCTTGTCGATGTAGAACTGCTCGACGGCCGACTGGACTCCCTTGATGTCCGAGAGTCGACGCGCATCGCGCGTCTCGGCCATGTGACTCGTGACGCGCGGGATCAGCGCTCCCGCGAGGATCGCGAGGATCGAGATGACGACGATCAGCTCGATGAGGGTGAAACCCTTGGTGGACCGGAGGATCATGTGAGGTTCCGTTGGAGTCGTGGGGTCGGAGCCATCCGGGCGGGCGGGTTCGAAACGGGAACTTCCCAGCTCGACGCATCAGGGGACCCCTGGGATCACGCGTATCGGCCCGAACTCGCTGGACGCTTGACCGAGGCCAGAAGGGCCTACCGAACCGCGTCGAAAGGCGTACCGGTGTGCGGCGTCCTCACGCTTTGTCGTCGGTCCTCGATGAGACCCTCCGATGCGCGGCGCTTCCCCGGACCCCGCCGAGTCGTTGCACCGAGGCGGAAACCGGCTGGCCACGCTCGGTTCCGCGGTCCTTGTCGGCCCCGCGCGCGCCGATGTCGCGAGGGCGCGTCAGCGCCCTGTGGCGCTCGCGCTAGATCCCGCTCGCGTCGCGATCCCTGTCGGTCGCCCGGGTCGCCGCCGTCGAGCCCCGGCCCGTACGAGAACTCAAGCCCTGTGCACTCGGTGGTCGATCCCTTCACCCCGGTCCGTTGTTTCCGGGTCACGAGGATCCGTCGATGCGCAGCATGAACTCCGTTCCGCAGGCCGAGCGCGGCTTCACGCTCATCGAGATCCTGATCGTCATCGCCATCATGGCGATGCTCGCCGGAGCGGCGATCCCGCTCGCATCCAAGGCGCTCACGTCCGCGGCTCGCAAGGCCACGCGGGAGGAGCTGGTGCAGGTCGGCGCCGGTGCGCAGGAGTACTTCCGCGACACGAATCGGGCGCCGAAGGAAGTTCTCGACCTCCAGCGCAAGTCGACGGCACACGGGTGGGCCGGGCCGTACGTGTCCGCCGCCCTGCAGGATCCGCTGGCGACCACCTCCCCGTACTCGACGGACGCTTGGTCGCGCGCATATCGCGTCAAAGTCTCCGGTGACGTCCTCACGATCAAGAGCTCAGGCCCTGACGCGTCCTTCGACACGGACGACGACGTCAAGATCCAGGTCGACTTCACACCCATCCGTCGCGAAGTGACTTTGGAGGAACTGAAGACGATCAACCAGGCGATCGGGCTCTACAACGGTCTCTACGGGGCGGACAAGCCGCTCCTCGCGACCTGGAAGAAGTCGCTCACGATGCTGGTCGACGCGGGGTTCCTGCCGGAGTACGACGCCTACTTCTCGGATTCGTGGGGGAATCCCTACGTGGGCGAGCCCGAGGGCACGTCGCCGCTCGTGAAGGTGGCCTCGATCTCGATCGCGAACACGACCATCACCGACGGCAGGTCGAAGAATGGGAAGTCTGACTGAGTCGTAAGCAGCGGGCGGACTATCCTGACCGCTGCATGGAACGTTGGTCGATCGATCTCGCGAAGGAGAACTTCAAGTTCTCGGCCGCGCACTTCCTCATCTTCCCCGATGGCAGCGCGGAACGCCTGCACGGCCACAACTACCGCGTCTTCGTGGAGATCGAGGCGCGGCTCTCGGTGCATGGGCTCGTCCTGGATTTCAAGATGGTGAAGCCCGTCGTGCGCGAACTGTGCGACGAACTCGACGAACATTGGTTGATCCCCGGCGAGCATGCGGTGCTGCGCTACGGTGAACGCGCGGACGGTTGCATCGAAGTTCGCTACCTCGAGCGGTACTACGCCGCACCGCGCGAAGACGTGATCGTCCTGCCGATCAACAACACGAGTTCCGAGAACTTGGCCACGTGGTTCGGTCGTGAACTGCTTCACCGTCTTGCAACACGCTTCCCCGACGTCGAGGTTCTCGGCTTGCGCCTCGCCGTCGAGGAAACGAGCGGTCAGCGCGGCGTGTACCACTTCGAGCGCCCGTCCGGTGGCGACGTGACCATCACGGAGTGACGAGCCCTCCACGACCTGCGCGGCTCGGTGCGGCTCGGTGCGGCTCGGTGCGGCTCTGCCGCGCCTCTGCGCGGCTCTGCCGCGGCTCTGCGCGGCCGGAAGCGCGTGAATCCCTTGGGAGACTCGACGATGCGCCCCGCGTGTCCGACGAGGTCATCGTGACGAAGAACGGCTCCGACCCGGCCCTCCGCCGGATCGAAGCCGTGTCTTCGCGCGCGCGTCACCCGGAGGTGTCGCAGCGCGCACTCAGCCGCCTCGCGCGGCGTCCTCACCCTC
>CAZKIY010000117.1:0-4317 GCA_964552875.1 uncultured Planctomycetaceae bacterium | reverse complement strand
CACCCGGAGGTGTCGCAGCGCGCACTCAGCCGCCTCGCGCGGCGTCCTCACCCTCACCGACTCGGGCACCGGCACGGTAGAGACCCGTGCGTTCGGCATCCGGCGTTCCATCGGGGAGCCAGAACTCCCACATTCCTTCCATCCGACCTTCGGTCAGCCCGCCCTCGGCTTCCCGCGTTCCATCGCGGTACCAACGCTGCGAAAGTCCCTCGGGAATCCCGTCGCGGAGTTCGCTGCGCGATCGCAGCGCACCACTGGCCCAGTAGGACGTTTGCGCTTCGGGCTCGCTGGCGCGCAGGCCTTGGGTCGCGCCGACCACACCGAGGCCCATCAGGCCCACACCGAGGAGAATCGTGTTCCACTTCATCGCGCGGAGTCCGACGCCCTCGCGACGAAGTTCTTCCCGAGCTCCAGCGCAAATCGCGCCTCGCGCCGAGCGGCAACCAGGCCTTGGAGGCGCGGTCGAAGGGCCGTGACATCCTCGATCTGGACGGTGCTCGTGGGGAAGCCGGCGACACGGATTCGACCGCGGACGGACGACAGGTCGCGCCACGGGTCGGAGCCGATCTCCGCGTGCAGTAACTCGGCCACCGGCTCGACGAGCATCGACGGGTGCGACCTCAGGATCTCGCGCAAATCCAAAGGGCCGAGCGACTCCAGGATTGCCGCGCGGAACGAATCCGCGTCGGGTCCGAGATCCGCCGCCCGCAGCAGAGCGGCCGGGGCGATCTCTCGTCCGCCGCTCGCGATCGTCTCGACACACAACGCGTGAAGTCCGGCGAGTCCGATGCGCGCCTCGATGCGCTCCGCGACGAGGAACCCGATTCCGTAGAAGGCTCGCCGGGCCTCGGGTTCGGCACGGGCCGTGGATAGTCCCGCTCGCACCACGAATACGTCGAGTGGATCCACGTGAGCTTCACCTTCGCCGACGATGCGCAGGCGCGCTTCGATTCCGCGCGCGACGACGGTTCCCTTCGGCTCATCGACTTCGAGCCATAGGTCGACTTCGATGGGCAATCCTCCCAAGGCGGCGGCAGCGGTGGCCAACCGTCCTGAGCGCAGTCGCCGCGCCGCGTCGGGCACGACGCGCGCCGCGATGACGTCGCACAGCCCTTCTTCGATCGTGCCCGGGAGCGCGCCCCACTCCGGAGCCAAGCTGGAGTGGACGAGTTCGTGCGCCAACGTGCGCTCGATGTGATCGGCCCCATCGCGGAGGTGGATGCGCCGCACGCCCTCGGCCCAGAAGCCGTCCGTGTCGCTGTAAGTCGAAGCGCGCAGGACGTAGAGCGTGGGCGTCTCTTGCACCCAGATCTCGAGGGGTTCGAGCCTCGCCCCCGGGATCTGCGCCAGGACGAGTGGCGCGAGTTCGTCGAACGCACGTGCAACGTGCTCCGCGCGCGCGCTCGTCGCGGCGCGCACGGTGCCGAGGCGGGCGGTCGCGAACTCGGCCGGCGGTCGCGCGAGGCACGCGGAAAAGGCCAGTGAAACGGCCGCCAGGGCG
The DNA here is from genome assembly GCA_964552875.1 of uncultured Planctomycetaceae bacterium. Taxonomy (GTDB): domain Bacteria; phylum Planctomycetota; class UBA1135; order UBA1135; genus JAEUHZ01. The sequence continues at coordinate 2,816 of CAZKIY010000117.1, read as the reverse complement.
AGGGCGCGCGCCGTCCGCCCCGAGAATCGGGGGCGTTCCATGGCGGGATGACCTCAGGGAAAACTACCCCGAAGCGCGCGGCCCGGTCGTTCCGTTCAGTTCGGGCTCAGGACGGTCGTTCGGCCGACGACTCCGAACTCGGGATCGATGGCGAAGAATTCGACCATCTGCGGCGCACCGGTACTGCGCAGAGCGGCGCGGTAGCGCTCGAGGGCCGCCGTCGGCGCGCGTTCGTCGAGCCGTGCACGCGCGATCGCGAGCCCGTCGGTGGCGGCCGACAGCGCGGACGAGTCTGCGGAACTCGCGGCCTCGAACGAGCTCGCGCGCAGATCGAGGACGTAACCCGTGTCGCCCAGAGCGGAGACGACGATCATGTGGAACTCCTGACCGTGAACCGTGAACGAGCCGCGCTCCGTGCCGCTCTTGGAATCGAACACGCCGACGAACTCGTCCAACACCGGGTCGTAGAGCCACAGATCGAGGTCCGCGCAACCGCATGCGGCTTCGAGCTCGAAGTCGACCACGATCGGTCCGGCCGCGACGAACGCGAAGCCGTCCTGCGGATCGAACGGATCGTCGTGCACGTTGCCTGCGATCCCGAAGTGTTCACCCGCGTGCAGGAATCCGAACTGGTCCGCGCCGAAAACGTCGTCGTTGGGTTCGGACTCGGAGTAGATGGGGTGCGTGTCGGTCACGACGATCTCGGCCGATCCATGACAAGCAGCGAAGAGGGCCGACGCGAAGGCCGAAACGAGACGCAGGCGAAGGTTCATGTGGGGGCTCCGGAGCGAGGTCCTCGCCCCAGCGCAAGGGGCGTGCCTCCTGCGGGTGCGGTACGGCGCGCGGAGGCGTCCCACGGCGAGGTCAGGTTCGAGGTGCGCCTGTCCTGCGATGGACTCAGAGCGACTTCGCGCCCGTTGCGAGCGCGCGCCCATCGGTCACGCGGAGCGGCCTACTTCGTCGCCGACCGGCGTTTCGAGCCGGACTTCGGCCCGCGCTGCGACGAAACCTTCCGCACGAGTTTCACGGCCGGGTCCCGACTCCCCGGCACCTTCGCGCGCGACGCGGGGCTCGGTGACGGGCGCGCACCGTGCTCGTGCAGAGGATGCGCCGTGGTGCGCGACGACGACCCGCCTGCGACGGGCGTCGCGGACTCGCGCGGCTCGGGCGCGATGTAGAAGCCGCGCTCGAAGCCCTCTTCGGAGTTCCGGATCGCTTCGAGCCGAGCCGCATCGAGGCGCGGCAAGCGCGGATCGCCCACGTCGAACAGCATCCGGTTCGTCCACAACCCGACGCAGCGCGCGCGCCGCCGTTTGAGCCAAGCATCGACGTCCGCACCCAGCGGCGCTCGCGCCCCTTCACTCCGCAATCGCTGCAGTTGGATCAGAGCTCGCGCGGGATCCGGCGCGAGTCCGCCATCGCTGCGCACGATCCGGTGCCAGGGTCGCGGATCGGCAGTCGGGACGGCCGCGACGGCACGTCCGGCCGCGCGCGAAGCCGCGGGGCGCCCGGCGAGTCGGGCCAGTTCGGCGAACGAGGCCGTACGTCCCGCGGTCACGCGGGAGAGGGCCTCCAGATAGGGATTCTCGGTCATCGGTGTGTGTCCTCCTCTCGCGTGACGCTCGGGATCCACGTTGGTCGCGGGTGAACCGTGACTTTTTTTCGCGGCTCAGCGATCCTGTGCGGCTCGCGAGAACGCGCCCCGTGTCCACGAACCGCATCTTGTCCAAGGCGTCCGCGCCTCTCCTCGAAGGCTGCGCCGCGCCGCGCCGCGTTCACGTGGTCACTTTCGGGTGCCAGATGAACAAGTACGACTCGCAGCTCGCCGAGGGTCGCTTTCGCCGCGCGGGCTACGCGACGACCGAGTCGATGGACGACGCCGACGTCGTGCTCTTCAACACGTGCTCGGTGCGCGAGCACGCGGAAGAGCGCACGTTCTCTTGGCTGGGCGAGCTCAAGCGCGTGAAGGAGCAACGCCCGGATCTCGTCGTCGGCGTGATGGGTTGTATGGCGCAGCGCGTGGGGGAGGAGATCTTTCAACGCGCCGGGCACGTCGATCTGGTCGCTGGCACGCGGCAGTTCGGCAGTCTTCCGGAACTCGTCGGTGACGTGCTCGCCGCGCGCGCGACGGGACACCGTGCGCGCGTCGTCGCGCTCGGGATGGAGGACGACCTCGCGCTCGATCGCAGCGGCGAAACGTGGGACGGCGGCAACCATGCGTGGTTGACCGTCATGCGCGGGTGCGATCTGAACTGCACGTACTGCATCGTTCCGACTGTGCGGGGCCGTGTGCTCAGCTACGGGATCGATCACCTCGTCCGCGAGGCGCGTCAGTACGTGGACCAGGGCGTGCGCGCGATCACGCTGCTCGGGCAGACCGTGAACAGCTACGGCGAGGACGTTCCCGCGCCGAGCGAGGGCGCGCGCCGCTGGAGCGGACGCCAAGGTCGCCCGGGCCTCGCGGACTTGTTGCGCGAATTGCAGGAGATCGACGGCTTGGCGCGCATCCGCATGATCACGGCGCATCCGAGTTACGTGACGGAAGCTCTGGCCGAAGCAATCCGCGACTGCGACAAGGTCGAACGCTTCCTGCCTCTGCCCGCGCAGTCGGGTTCCGACGCGATGCTGCGCGCCATGAAGCGCGGGTACACGACGGACCTCTACCGGAAGCGCATGGACCTCCTGCGCGCGCGCGTGCCCGACGTCGAGATCTCCAGCGACTGGATCGTCGGCTTTCCGGGTGAGAGCGACGCGGACTTCGACGCGAGCGAAGCGTTCCTCGACGAGCAGTCGCAGGCCGTGAACTACGTCTTCAA
>CAZKIY010000116.1:6773-11845 GCA_964552875.1 uncultured Planctomycetaceae bacterium | reverse complement strand
CCGGTCGCCGGCGCGCGGCGAGACGGCCGCAGGCGTCGATTCCGCCTCGGGGGCCGCCTGGACCGTGCCCTGCGCCCTCCGGCCGAAGCCCGGCGCGGTCTCCAGAAAGCGCATCACGGCCACGCCCGTCCCGCAAACGACCAGGGCCACCAACGCCACGAGGGACGTGGTGCTGAGCGGTCGGGGCAACGGATCGAGGAGTGAACGCTTCACAGTGGGATCTAGTGGGGTCTTACTCGCCGGATACGGGGTTATTCCCCGGTTCGTTGGAGTTGGATTCGGCAATCCGGTTCTAGCGAGCCGCTCCCGGTCCTGGGACGGCCCGAGCGCGCGCGTACTCGTGCAAACGCTCGACCTGCGCGTGGAAATCGTGGGTTCCGCCGCCCACCGGCGCCTTGAAGAAGGCCGCGGTGTGGGACATCTCGCCGCCCTCCCCGCGCTCGGCCGCGAAATCGGCGAGCCGAACCAGGTCCAGGACGAGCGGAGCCGCGAGTGCCGAGTCGCTCCCGGTCCACGTGAACTGGAGCGACATCCGCGCCCCGAGGAAGCCCTCGAAGTGGATGAAGTCCCAGGCCGTCTTCCAGTCCTCGAGCGACGGCACGTAGTCGATCCCGACGTGCGTGTGCGCGCCGTCGTCGCCGAGGAGTGTCCGCAGCGCCTCGTCCTTGTTGCGGATCTTGGCTTCCTTGTGCGCGGGATCGGCGAGCACGGCGCCGTCGCGGTTGCCGAGCATGTTGTAGCCCTGCCACGCGAGCACCTTGAGCGCGCGCGCGCGGAACATCGGCGCGAGTGCCGTCTTCACGAGCGTCTCGCCCGTCTTGCCGTCGTTGCCCGCGTGCGGGACGTTGCGCGCGCGCGCGAACTCGCGCAGTGCGGGAATCGAGGCGCCGAGGCTGGGCGTGAAGTTGACGTACGGCGCGTTCGAAGCGATCGACGCGTACGCGTACACGATGGAAGCGGGCTGCGGAGTGCCCGCGTCGAGTTCGCGCTCGAACGCCGCGAAATCGCGCCACTCGGGCCGCGCGCCGCGATGCGCTTCCGTGCTGGCCAAGTTGACGACGACGACGCGCGCGAGTTCGTGTTCGGTGCGAAATGCCTCGATATCCCCGGCGATCACGCCGATTTGCTCACGCGGCGGGAGACCGCCGAGTCGCGCCGATCGCGGATCGAGATCTGCGAGCCCGACGTCGGCCGAGTCGAGGATTCCCGGACGAATGCGCGCTTCGTACGCGGCCGCTTCGTGAGCGGCGGTCGAAACGAGGTCGTGCCGCAGGATGCCGTTCGCGACGAGCTCCTCCGCGCCGGAGCGGAAGTCGCGCGTGCACACGTCGTGACCGCCGAGGACGAGGTCGTCGAGGCCGACGAGCGGCAGTCGGCTGAACGGCTCGCGCTCCGTGGCGACGCCGACGGGCTCGAGCAACCCTTCGCGCAAGCCGCTGAGTCCGTGGACGAGGCAGGTCGAGATCGAGCCGCGCGCGCCGACGAGCCAGACGCCCAGCCGACGACGGGGCGCGTCACTACCTGTTCGATCTCGGGACATCGCGAAGGATCTCGCGCGGATCAGCGGGCCATGTAGCGCGCGACGACGTCGTCGTAGCGGCTCGGCCACCAGCGCGCGGAGGTGGCTCCGCGCCCGGGACCGCCGGGACCGTCCGTCCCGTTCGCGGGAAGTCCGGAGCCCGGAGAGGGCTCGCCTCCCGCGGGAGGGCCGAACATTCTGCCGTCGAGGGCTCCGTTTGCGAGTCCTGCGAGTGCGGGAGATCCGCGCGCGGCACCGCCCGCCACTCCCGAGCCCGGTTCCGAAGGCGCTCGGCCGCTGTCAACCGACGCTGCCGCGCCTCGTTCGCGGGATCGCGCCGCGGAGGGCGCGTCGGCGCCGCCCAGCTCGGAAACGACGCGTTCGAGCGACGCGCGAGCCGGATCGACATTCGGCAGGTCGCGCGCCAGGGCCTCGATCGTCGCGCGAGCGACTTGCAGCGCGCGGAGGTCGGCCGGGTCTCGCGCCAGGGCGATTTCCAGCCGTCGAGCCTCGATCTCGAGCGCATCGGCCGTTCGGAGGGATCCGGCGGATCGCACCGCGGCGGCGGCTCCACGCAGAGCCTCCACCGCGCTCGTGTCGCGCGGTGCCCGACGTGGTCGCGATTCGAGGGCGAACGCGACGAGGGCCGCGCCGAGGAGCGGGGCGGCGAGAACGAGCGGCGAGCGCGGACGTGCCGCGCGCGCGAGATGCCCGGGCCCGACGACGGATCGGACGCGAGACGCGAGCGCCGCCTGGAGGTCGAGCGAGACCGCGCGGCTCGTACCGGGTGCACGCCGAGTCGCGTCGAGCGCGGCGGTCAGCGCGCCGTCCAAGCCCGCGGCGCGATCGGCACGACGCACGACGTCCGACGAGAACGGCGGACGCTCGCGCCAAGCGAGGATCGTCGTGAGAATCGCGATCGCGACGACGACGAGCACGAGGTCGATTTCGATGTCGGCCCCGCTCGCGAGACCGGCGGCGAGGACGACAGCGCCGCCGAGTGCTCCGGCCGCGGCGCACTCGAGCATTCGGAACGCGCGGTGGAGACGAGCAGCGCGCGTCGCGGCCGCGTGGAGCTCGAGCCCGGCCGCGTCGGAATTCACCGGGCCTCGCGCGGCTCGACGCGGATCGCTTCGCGCAAACGCGCGGCGACGGCGCTCGGGCACACTTCGAGACGTTCGCGTGCGAACAGGATCTCGACCGCGCTCTCGCGCTCGGGGAGCATCCAGAAGTTCGTCTGCCAGATCGTCTGGTCGACGCACTCGGGGAGAGCCCCCGTGAGCAGCGTGTTCCCCTGCTCGAAGAAGGCGATGTTGATCAAGTTGCCTTCGAGGTCGGCCGCGAAAGCTTCCTCGCCGCTGCGCATCTTCAGCATCCGCGATCCGAGGAAGACCCAGCGATGGCGACGCATCGTCGCGCCGCGGCCGAGGTCGAGGATCAGATCTTCCATGCGATGGAAATGCACTTCGCCGTCGAGCTTCCACGCGACGTGCACGTAGAAACCGCCGCCTTCGGGCGGCGTCACGTCGAAGGCCGGGACGCCGTTACGCATCTCTGCGAGAGTCGGCGGCGGATCGCGGCGCTTGTAGCGCGCGTTGATGCCCGGCTCGACGCCGAGAGCGAGCATCGCGGCGTGAATGCGACTCGCGGACACGCTGGTCAGGAAGGCACTCTCGTGCACGGCCCCGCGCGGGTTCACGAGCAAGTACTCGAGCAGGTCGCCGCGCACGAGGACCTCGGCCGGGATCGACGCGAACCCGGCGGCGTTGTCGAAGAGGATCCCCTCTTGGGCGAAGGCTTCGGCCAACTTGGTCGCGACATCCGCGACGGGATCCTGCGCGCGGCCCGCCGGCGCGAGGAGGTGAGCGCCGAACCAAGCGAGACCCGTGACCACGAAGAGACTCGGCAGCGCGCGGAACGGTCGCATCACGACTTCACTATCCCGCTCGCGCCGTCGGTCGCGACGTGGATACCGACCCTTTCGAGATCCGTACGCACGAGGTCGCGCACGGCCTCGGCATAGCGGCGGATCTCGTACTGCGCGTCGGGTTTCAGGCGCTGTTCGAGGAAGTGCATCACGCCTTGCAGCGACACGGTCCAGTACGCCTGGCTGTAGAGACTCTGCGGCAAGCACATGCGCGCGATCTCCTTCGCGACGCCGCGGCGGATGCGCGCTTCGTAGCGTTCGTAGGCTTCGCGGCACTCTTCGATCATCGACTCACGCTCGCGCGCATGATCGAACGTCGCATCGAGGTCCACGGACGCTTGTTTGTTCCCGTGCGGCGGGTTCGCGCGCAACGTGCGCGGCACGTAGAACTCGGGTTGCCACTCGACGTAGCGACCCGAGACCTCGTTCCACGAGCAACCTTTGTCCGTGTCGAACAGGACGTCGAAGACTTCGAGCGACACGGTCTGGCCTTCGACCTCGTATTCGCGCCAACCGCTGCCGACCTGGTACTTGAACGCCTGTCGGAAGACGAAGAGCGGTGCCTTCCAGTGGAAGGTGTAGAAGCTGTGGCGGAACGGTGACGTGTGGCCGTGCTCCCACAAGAACGAGCACAACGCCCGGTCTTTGTCGTCGAAACCCTTCTTCTGCCGCTCGTACGAAATGCGCGCAGAATTCACGACCTTGAGCGCGGGGTCGAGCTGCATGCGATCGACGAGCGCGACGAAACCGAGTCCGTCGTCGAGCGTCTCGACGGCGCCCGGCGGAACGTGGAGTGCGTTGGCCTTGGTCATTCTGGCCCCCACTCTATCCCTGCTGTGCGCGCGGAAGGAACTCGACGAGATCGGAAGCGACGAGCCCACGCGGACCGACATCCGCTGCCGCGAGATCGCCGGCGCGTCCGTGCACCCACACGGCCCGCGCGGCCGCGTCGAACGCCGTCCATTCCGCGCAGGCGAGCGTGTGGACTTGCGCGAGATACGCGACGACGATCCCGGACAGGACATCGCCGCTTCCGGCCGTTGCCATCCCGGGGTTGCCGGTGTCGTTCACGAACTCACGGGCACCGTCCGACACGACCGTGCCACGACCTTTGAGGCACACGACCGCGCCGAAGCGAAGCGCGAGCTCACGCGCGGCTTCGATGCGCGTGCTCGGATCCAGAGGGACCTCGCGACCGAGCAGTCGCGCGGCTTCACCCGCGTGCGGCGTCAAGACGAGGGCCGAACGCGTCGACGCGGAACGCCGCGCGAGTGCGAGGTCGGGTTCACGCGACAAGAGCGTCAGTGCATCCGCGTCGAGCGCGAGCGGAACGCCCACGCGTGTCAGTGCGCACTGCAAGACTTCGCGCGCCAGAGCATCGAGTCCGAAGCCGGGCCCGACCAGAGCGGCGTGGTGATCGCCGGAGTGGAAGGCTTCGATCGCGGGCTTCTCGAAAACAGCCTCGGGCGCAGCGGGTGCCACGAGCCCGACGAGTTCACGGTCGCGGCACCACAGACGGACGAGACCCGCTCCCGCGCGTTGAGCCGCGCGAGCCGAGAGCGTCGCCGCTCCCGGCATCCACGCGCTGCCGCAAGCGAGCAACACGCGGCCGGCGATGCCCTTGTG
>CAZKIY010000116.1:2761-6673 GCA_964552875.1 uncultured Planctomycetaceae bacterium | reverse complement strand
GAGCGCCACGATCACCGGGTGCATGCCGCGGTAGTTGCCGTCGTCGATCTTGATCGCGAGCGCGCGGTCCTTGCCGCGCACGCCGATCGCGTACACCGCTTCCGCGCCGACTTTCGGGAACAAACGGCCCTTCGAAACGCGCGCGATGTCCGTGCAGATGCGTTCGTGATGTCCCGCGATCATCGCTGGATTCGCGGCGACGGAATCGAGCATGCGTTCGCACGCTGCGCGACGCTCGGTGCGCAAACCATGCGGATTCGAGACGCGCGCGAACGACGTCGCCAACGCGCTGAGCGGGATCTGAAACGTCGGCGCGCTGCAGCCGTCGACGGCGGTGTAGACCTCGTTGTCGGAGAGCCCGGTCATCTCGAGAACGGCTTGCCTGACGAGCTTCTGCGTCGGACTCGTCGGATCGAGGTAGTGCTCCGGATCCGCGCCCAAGTGCTGCGTGAGAGCGAGAAACCCCGCGTGCTTGCCCGAGCAGTTGTTGTGCAGCCCGGTCGGGCGTTCCTTCGCCTCGCGCAGCGCGTTGCGCACGTCCGGATCGCCCGGCGCCTGCGGTCCGCACTGCAAGGCACCCGGAGTGAGTCCCGTGCGCGCGAGTACGGCGCGGACGCCGTCCGTGTGGATCGCTTCGGCGTTGTGCGAGGACAGAGCCAACGCGACCTCGGCGTCGGTGAAGCCGAAGCGTTTCGCGGCGCCGGTCTCGAGCAACGGCAGCGCCTGCAAGCTCTTCACGGAGCTGCGCGCGAAAATCGGCACTTTCCACGAGCCCATCCCGTCGAGGACCGTCCCGTTCGAGTCGCACAAGACCCAGGCGCCGCGATGCTGGGATTCGACGTGCGCGCCGCGCCAAACGCGCACGAGCACCGGATTATCCGGATAGAGGTCGCTGCGCGCGGCGACCTCGCGCGCGGGCGAAGCGGGGGGCATCGTCGGGGCGTGAGAGTCCATCGTCGGAACGGCGGAGGATACCACGATGCCGAGAGCGTGCTTCCTTGCCGCACCTCCGGCGTGGCATCCTCCCCCACGTGGGACACGCAGATCCGTCCGCGGGCGTCGTGATGGTGCCGGTCGAGCTGGCGCGGCTCGTCCTGTACGACAACGCCGAACAGCAGTTCATCTACCTGCGCGAGATCGGCGGTCAGCGCGGGTTCCCCATCGTCATCGGCGAGGCGGAGGCCAACGAGATCCGCCGCGTCGTGACGGGACAACGCACGGAGCGACCTCTCACACACCAGCTCGCATACCAAGCGATTCGCGAACTCGGGCACGACCTCATGCGCGTCGACATCGTCGATTTGCGCAACAACACGTTCTTCGCGCAGCTCGTCTTGCGCGACACGCAGGGCTCGATCGCCGCGGTGATCGATGCGCGACCGAGCGATGCTTTGGCGCTCGCGTTGCGCGCGAAGTGTCCTGTGCGCGTCGCCGAAGCGGTCCTCGCCAGCTTGAAACCCGCCGAAGGCCCCGAAGGCCCCGAAGGCGAAGAGAAGCCCGAGAAGGAGTAGCCGCGACCTCGCTGCCGCGCGTAATCTGCGCCTGAGCTGGAGGTGTGGCAGAGTGGCCGATCGCGGCGGTTTTGAAAACCGCTGTGCCGCAAGGCACCGGGGGTTCGAATCCCTCCGCCTCCGCCAATTCGAGTGCGTCGATGGAGGCGTGAGTCGGCCATTTCGGGCTCCTCTCTCATTCTCCGGCCTCGCGTCGCGGAGCGGCGCAGCGAGGTCGAGAGAGAACGAGGTCGAGAGAGACCGTCAGTCCGGCTTCGCGAGCAGGCGCGCGAGCGTCGCGCCCGTGCCGTCGCGCAGTTGCAGCTCTTCGGCCGCGATCCTGTACGAACGCGCCGCCTGGATCGCGGACGTGAAGGCGCTCTCTTGCTCCATCAGTTCCGGCGCGCCGGCCATGCGCGTCAGCGCGAGGTTCTCGACGCGCAACGTGGCGCCGTCGAGTGCGTAGGGACCGAAGAACGAGTTCACACCGCTGTGTCCGCGCACGCTGGACGCGTCCGGGTCGAACGACAGGAACGCGACGCGTGTTCCCTGCCCCGCGATCGCGGAACGGCCGCCGACCTCGACGAGTCGCCATTCGGTCCCCGCGAACGGGCGCGATGCGGGTTCGATGTCCGGTTCCGACTGTGCGCCTTGCGCCGTGCAGGCACTCACGAGGGCCAGGAAGAGAGAGACGAGGAGGAGCGCTGCGTGCTTCATCGCGGAGGAGGGATGCGGGTCGTCGCGGGGGATTCGAGAAGGGTGGTCAGCATGCACATCCGCGGGTTTTCCGCGCCACAACTCGCCGAGGGCTCATGACGTCGGAGGATCCGTGACTGGACGCCAAGCCGTCGCGTGCGCACGATCGGCACGTGCGGAGGACTTCGACATGATCCAGAAAGCGACTCAGAAGGCGCGCAACGTGCTCGGCACCGAACTGGCGACCTGCTCGAAGAAGCCCCTCACCGGGTTCCTGCGCACAGGCTGTTGCGAGACCGGCCCCGACGATTTCGGCATGCACACGGTCTGCACGCGCGTCACCGCCGAGTTCCTGGAGTTCAGCCGTCTCCACGGCAACGACCTCAGCACGCCGATGCCCGAGTACGAGTTCCCGGGATTGAAGCCGGGCGATCGCTGGTGCTTGTGTGCAGCGCGTTGGCGCGAAGCCTTCGAAGCGGGCTGCGCGCCGATGGTCGATCTCGCAGCGACGCACGCGGCGACGCTCGAGATCGTGCGGCTCGAAGACTTGAAGAAGTACGCGCTCCCGAGCTGACCGCAGTCTTCTGCACAGCGTCGGCCCGACCGGAGAGTGAGCCGGGCCGGTTCTTCCACCACGAACGGCGAACATGACCAAGCGACCCACGAAGACCCGCGGTTACGTGCACGGTTTCACGCGCGACGAGCAGGATCGTCTGTATCGCCAAGCGCGTTTCTTGGAACCTCGCGTCCACGAGGGGATGCCGTTCCGCCGCACGCGCAACTTGATCGAGATCGGGTGTGGAGTCGGTGCGCAGACCGACATCCTCTTGCGCCGACATCCCGATATGCACGTGACGGGCGTCGATGCGTCGACGACGAACTTGGCGCGCGCGAAGGCGCACCTCGGGAAGCTCCCGTGGGCGAAGGGCCGTTATGCGTTGCACGCGGGCGACGCGGGGAGCCTCGACTTCGACGCGGACCGATTCGACGGGGCGTTTTTGTGTTGGATCCTCGAGCACGTCGCCGATCCGATGCTCGTGCTGTCGGAAGCGCGTCGCGTGTTGCGACCCGGATCGCCGGTCGTCGTCACCGAAGTCCAGAACGCGACGTTCTTCCTCGAACCGTACAGCCCGAGCACGCTCACGTACTGGAAAGCTTTCAACGAGCACCAGATCGCGCTGCGCGGCGATCCGTTCGTCGGTGCCAAGCTCGGCAACGTGCTCCAAGCCGTCGGCTACCGCGACATCGAGGTCGCGGTGAAACCGATCCACCTCGACAACCGCGCGCCGGGCGAACGCGCGGAGTTCCTCGAATACTGGAGCGAGCTGTTGCTCTCGGGCGCGCCGAGCCTGTGCGACGCGGGCAAGGTCTCCGACAAGGTCGTGGCGGGCATGAAGGTCGAGCTGCAACGCGTCGCGCACGACCCCGATGCGGTGTTCTTCTACGCGTTCGTTCAAGCGCGCGCGGTCGTGTACTGAGCGCTTCGGCGGGCGCTGGCCCGCGACCCACCACCGAGACCGAAGTGCGGTGCGGGCGGCGAGAGAGTTCCCGATCCTTCTGCGGCACGTGCGCGCCGGCTCGCGCTTCGAGCGGTTACGTGCCCGTGCCGCCGCACACGCGTGGTCCGTTCCTGGAAGTGGGGAAAGCGTCACCACGTGCGCGAGTGCTGTCGCCAAAGGTCCGCACCGAGAATCGGGGAGCGTTCGCGTGGACCGTGGTGCGTGCG
>CAZKIY010000116.1:0-2661 GCA_964552875.1 uncultured Planctomycetaceae bacterium | reverse complement strand
GCCAAAGGTCCGCACCGAGAATCGGGGAGCGTTCGCGTGGACCGTGGTGCGTGCGCTGATCCACTGGAATCAGAAAGGCGGACCGAGGCGCTCGATTCGTGGGTTCGGAGGAAGCAGCGCTTCTCGAGGAGGACGAACCGATTTTCCCCGATCAGGACACCCGCCCTCCGCGTCGTGCAGCGAAAGGCCCGGCTCGATGCGCGAGCGTGGAGACTCGCGTTGCGGGGCCGGACCTGGGCCCGCACAACCCCGTGGAAACCGATTCGGAGACGCTCACATGAATCCCGCGACCATCACATCAGCACCAGACGCCGTCCGCCGCCGCCGTGGAAGGGTCCCGCTCGGACTCGTCGGCGCGACGTTCGGGTTCGCGATCCTCACCTGGCTCGCGGCGACGGGTTGCAAGTCGGCGTCTGGGTCCGCGTCCGGTGGCGGCAGCCTCCCCTTGCCCGGCGGAGGCTCGGTCGACTTCGAGGGACACATTCGCCTCGGTGACAGCACGTACGAGGCGGACAACTCCTCCTCGAAGTGTTTCGAGATCAAGTTCTACGACGCCAACGGACAAGAGGTCGGCGGAGCGACTATCAGCCCCGGTTCGAATCACGGGGGCATGCCCTCCACGGCCACCAGCTGGACCGCCGTCGAGAAGCCTTGTCCGCCCAGCGGGGCGACGGGCGGCGGTACAGGCGGCGGCACGAGTGCCGAGGACGAGGAGACGATTCGGAGTCTCGACGTCTTCGCACTCGATGTGCGACGCATCCAGGCGGGAGCACTCGGCGGCCCGGCGATCGGTCTCTTCGCTTACGACGTCGTGGGCGGCCCGGTGTGGTTCGATCGCGCCTCGCTGAATCACAACGCGCTCTATTCACTGCGAATCCTGGCGGGCAGTCCGGACGAGGCCGCGATTCGGGCCCGACAAACGATCGCAGCGCCGCTCGGAACCGCTCCCGACCAACGCGTGGAAGTCTTGATGCTCTCGCAGGTCCAGGAGAGCGGGACTTCGGCCTCGTTCCTGACGTTCGCGCCGGCACCGATCGCGACCTTCGACTTGAGCCTGAACGACTTCACGGACTACGCCGTGCTCGGGAACGGAGCAGTTCAGAGCTACCTCACGACGGGCCTGTGGTGCGTCGCGAGCCCGATCTCGCTCACCGATCTGCAAGGTTACGGCGCGACGAACCAGATGCACGTCGACTTCGAGCACGCCGGGTCGTCCGGTCCGCGCTACACCTCGTACGCCATCCGGCACTTCGATTGAGTGCGCCACGGCGCCGTCCCCTCGAGGGGCGGCGCCGTTCTAGACTGACTGCACATGCATCGATTCTCACTTCGGACTGCGTGCGTGGCGTTCGCGACCGCGCTCGTCGGCGCGTGCGCATCCCAACGTGCACTCGAACACGTTCGCGAGTTCGACGGCGTCCGCGTGGAAGCGGAAACCGCGTGGATGGCGGAGTCGGTGCGAGACGCGGCCCTCGATGTCCTGCCGCGCGTCCTCCTCTTCGAAGGCTTCGCGATGCCGGACGAGATCCGCATCGTCGTCCGCGCGGCCGGAGATCACGCGATCGACGGACGGCGCTACGCGGACCGCATCGAGATCGACATCCCGGAATCCGTGCGGTCCGGACGTGTGGAAGGTCTGCGATTGCTCGTCGCTCACGAGATCGGACATCACGTCCTCGATGCGAGTTGGCGCCGGCTCCCCGCTCTGCTCGAGGAAGGACTCGTCGAGTTCGTCGCGCAGCGCGCCGTTCCGGATGAGGCTCCGACGCGGCGCGCGATCCTCGCGCTCCTCCTGGCCGCGGATCACGGCGAGGGGATTTCACTCGCGGCGCCGACCCCGAGCGAGCCCGGGCCGCGGGCGCGTTGGAAGCTCGAGCCGGGATACCGCAGCGTCTCCCCGCGCGAGGCGCTCGAACTCTCCCGCGACGACTTCTTCGAACTCCCGATCGACTCGCGGCAGGTCTCGACCGCGCTCGGCTGGCGCCTCGTCGAGGACAAGGGCGTACACGGTCTGCGCGCCACAGTGCTGGAGGAGGCGAACGTCCCGCGTGGCCCCGGGGCGTGGTGGAACGCGCTCGGTCGTGCAGCCCCGATCCGCCCGATCGGCCTCGCGGAGATCCTCGGAATCGTCGGGCCGGAAGAGGTGTCCGCGCTCGAACGCTGGCGGACGGCGCAAGTGCAGCGCTAGGCGATCGCTTCGCGCGTGAGTCAGGCGGCGCGCCGGCGTACCGCGTTCCTTGCCGGTCCGCGCGGAGGCCGATACCATCCCCGCCCACTCGCGCGGAGAGATGGCTGAGTGGCCGATAGCGCCGGCTTGCTAAGCCGGTGTACTCCGCAAGGGGTACCGAGGGTTCGAATCCCTCTCTCTCCGCCAATTCCGACGCGGACGGCCCCGGGGGTGAGGGCCGCCGAGCGAACTCGGTACTGGCCAGCTAGCGCGGCCTGGGCCATCGAGCGATCGCAGTACCGGCCATCGAGCGAGCGCAGGACCGGCCGCCGAGCGAGCGCGGTACCGGCCGCCGAGCGAGCGCGGTACTGGCCAGCGATCGTGGTGCGGGCCACCGAGCGATCGCGGTACGGGCAGCCGAGCGATCGCGACACTGGCCGCCGAGCGATCGCGACACTGGCCGCCGAGCGATCGCGATTCTGGCAACCGAGCGG
>CAZKIY010000115.1:0-11912 GCA_964552875.1 uncultured Planctomycetaceae bacterium | reverse complement strand
TCGCTCTCGTAGCGGTTCTCGATGAAGTACCCGGCACCGATTTCCGAGCCCCACTTGAGCGAGTCGTCTTCGCGCCACTGATAACCGACACCGACACCGAGGTACTCACGCCGCTGCAGGTCGGCCAGTCTGTCCGTTTCGATGCCGGCGTTGGCGAACACGTAGAGCTTCTTCGAGAGGAAGTAGTCGTACTTCACACCGAGGCCGGCCTTGCGCACGTTGAGCACGTAGTCGTTCGTGGTCTGGTCCTTGGTCTCGCCGTAGTTCCAGTACCCGTTGACGGTCCAGCGGTCGTCCTCGCGTCGGTACTCGGCCAGCGCGTTCGCGTTCACGGCGCGGGTGTCCGTATTGCCATCCTGATACGTCGCGCCGATCGCGACGGAGCCAGTCCACCTGTCCGTGACGGGTTTCGGCGCGTCCTCGGAAAGGAAGGCGGACAAAGGCTGTGCGTCGGCCGTAACAGGAGTCGCGATCGTCGGCGCCGCGGGCGCGTTCGTCGCGATGAGGAGGAGGGCGGGGAACATGTTGGCTTCCTTCGTTGCGATGACTCGCGCAGCGGATCGCTGTGCGACCCTGCCTGAGGCGTAGAGAGACTGGGGGGGGGACCTCGGTGCATCCGATTCGGCGGCACCGAAGAGGGGGAGAATCCGTCGGCTTGCGCCCGTGGATTCGCGATTCCGTGCCGGTTTCAGAGCGCCGGATCCGCTCCAGAACCGATTCCGGGCCGAGAATGATGACGCCGAGCCCGCGAGGCGCAAGTGCACGTCGAGCTTCTCGCGGCCGGGGTAGCCCCGGTCGATTTCGAACGCTCGGCTCCTCGTCTCGGATCTACCGCTTCCGTTTCGGCATCCCTTTGGCGACCCGCAAGATGTCGGCCTCCGTCGTCGCGGTGATCGAACCGCCCTGCACGTGGACGGACTGGCCGCATTAGGCGTTCGCGAGCCGAAGCTCCGACGAAGGAGCCCCGCGATCTGTCGTGACGAAGCGCAAGGTCCACTCAGGGTCGACGGCGCGGAACTCCTCGGACCGCCGGTCCTGCGTCCCCGCGGATCGAACGCGTGCTAGGGTCCGCCCATGCGCCTAACGTTCCTCGCATCGTCGGTAGTCCTGGCGCTCGGCGCCTGCTCTTCCACGTCGACTTCCCGTGAGAGCATCGACGAACTCGCTGGGTGGATGACCGGCTCCTTCTCGAGCGCCGCTCAAGCCGCTGCCGATCCCGAGTACCGCGACATTCGCCTGCACATGGCTCCGATCTGGACGTCGCGCACGGATGGTCGCTGGCTCTACGTCGAGCAAGCGGTCGCCGAAAAGCAGGAGAAGCCGTATCGCCAGCGGGTTTACCGCGTGCACCGTGACGATCACGGCCTCGTGAGCGACGTCTACGAACTCCCCGGCGATCCGCTCGACCTCGCCGGCGCGTGGAAGGACCCCGCCGCGTTCCAGGCTCTCACCCCGGAAGTTCTCACGCCGCGCACCGGCTGCTCGATCCGCCTCGCCCGCCGCGACGACGGCACCTACACCGGCGCGACCGAACACGGCGCCTGCCCGAGTGAGCTGAACGGCGCGTCGTTCGCGACGAGCGAAGTCGTGATCACGCCCAACCTCCTCGCGAGCTGGGATCGTGGGTTCGACGCGAACGGCAAGCAAGTCTGGGGCGCCGTGGAGGGCGCCTACCGATTCGTCAAGGGTGAATGAACGAGCCTCGCTCGATCATCAACTGGTTGATGATCGAGCGAGGCTCGTTCGTCACATCACCGAACTCCTCGCAAGTGAGCCAGGCTCACTGGCGAGGAGTTCGGTGGGTCAGAGCCGCCGGATCCAGATGTTGCGGAAGCGCACCGGATCGCCGTGGTCTTGCAGCGCGAGCGGCAACTCCGCTTCGTGTGCGCTGTACGTGGCGACTTCCTTGTGCCGCGTCGCTCCGAGGAACGCGCGATTCCCGTGCACGAGCACTCCGTTGTGCATCACGGTCACGGTCGCGGGCGTGACGAGCTTCGCGCCATCGAAGCGCGGCGCGCGGAACGTGATGTCGTAGCTCTGCCACTCGCCCGGCGGAGCGCTCGCGTTGAACTGCGGCGGATGTTGCCCGTACATCGCGGCGCACTGGCCGTCGGCGTACGTGCGGTTCTCGAAGCTGTCGAGCACTTGGATCTCGTAGCGGCCCATCAGGAAGACGCCGCTGTTGCCGCGCCCTTGTGATTCACCCTTCGGCGGAGCGGGCGTCGCGAACTCGAGGTGGAGCTGGCAGTCGCCGAAGCGCTCCTTCGTCTCGATGTTTCCCGTGCCGTTCACTTCGGCGTAGCCGTCCTTCACGATCCACGCCGCGTCCTTCGCACCGTTGCGCCACTGCGCGAGATCCTTGCCGTCGAACAGGACGATTGCTCCCTGCGGCGGCTTCGTCGAGCCCATTCCGCTCGGCGCGACGACCTCCGCGGGCGGTCGATTCTTGTCGTGCACGCGCCACTCGGTCCCGGCGAGGAACGGCGTGTCGTCGTATCCGATCCCGCCCTTCGCGAGCGGCGGCAACAGCCGACGCAGCTTGTTCACGCGACCGAGGAAGTTCCAATCCATGACGTACAGATTCCCTTCACGGTCCCAATGCGCGCTGTGTGGCGCGAGGAAGACGCCGTCCTGCCACTCGGCGCGCGGCACGTCGTTCCGTGCGCGCTTCGCCTCGTCCGGTTGATCGCCGAGATGCTCCACGAGCTCGTCGTCGGGCCCGAGGATCGTGACGCGTCCGGCGAGATCGGGCACGACGAGGTACCCATCGTGCTGCTGGATGCTGCACGGGCGTCGGAACAGCCCCGAGATCTCGCCCAGCGGCGCGCCGTCGAGATCGAAGCGCAAGAGCCGCGCGTTCTCGCGATCCGCGACGAGCAGCGTGTGCGGCTCGCGACGCGTGTCGACGAGCAAGCCGTGGCAGCAATTCATCGCCCCCGGTCCGCCGAACGAGCGCACGTACTTCGCCGCGCTGTCGTACTGATGGACCCACGACTTCCCGTATCCGTCGGCGACGAAGATCGAACCGTTCGGCGCGACGGCGATGCTGGTCGGTCGGAACTCGCCGGCATTCTCGTACCGGCCCGATTCCTGCGGGTAGCCGCGCTCGTAGACGACGGTGCCGTCGAGCGCGCGCTTCTTCCACGTGTGCAGGCGGAAGTTGACGTGGTAGAGGAACTCGCCGTCCTTCTCTTTCACGATGCACATGCCGTGCACGCCCTCGCCTTCCTCGGCTCCGAACGCGCGGACGAGCTGGCCGTCGCGACCGTAGACCGAGATCGCGCGCTCCGTGTCCGTGTTGAGATAGAGGAGTCCGGTCGAGTCCTCGACGATCACGCCGTGCGTGTTGCCGAGCTCCGCGTCGGGCGTCTTCAGCCAGCCCGCCTCCCACGCGTAGCGGTGCGGCGGCGTGCCGAGGGTGACGGGCGACTGGGCGCGGATCGGCGCAGCGCAGGCGGCCAGCAGGAGGACGGTGGTCGTGAGCGTCATGGTCCCCTCGAGTCTAGGAAGTCGAGAGGCCAGTCTCCGCCAAGTTCGGCCCCCCCAGCGCTTTCGCGGGCAGTACGCTTGTTCTAGTCTTCGCCCGCCGACCGCGCGTCGCGTTCGGCACACAGCCCCGGAGGTGGTGGACGCATGCGCCCTCTGCTGCGCCAGGATCCGAATCCCGATCCGTCTCACGGCTCGCACACGCTGCGCGTGTGGAACGGAACCGTGGTCGGCCTGTTCGGCAACGACGTCTTCATCGAGCTCGGCCCAAGGATGCAGGGCGTGATCGAGCTCCATCACTTCACGAAGCCGCCCGCGGTCGGTTCCGTTCACGAATTCACGCTGCGCGGGCTCGAAGAAGGGCTCTGGTCGCTGTCGCTCTCCACGGAGAAGACGCTGACCACGTGGAAGCAGATGGAGATCGGCTGCCTCGTGCAGGCGCGCTGCGTGCGCGTCGCGCCGGGCGGTCTCGAGGTCAAGATCGGCGAGCTGCACGGCTTCATGCCGAAGTCGCACACCGGATTGCCGCGCGATCAACGTCCGGATCCGCTCGTGGGCAAGGTCTTCACCGTCGAGGTCATCGAGGTGGACAGCGAGCGCCAGCGCGTGACCGTCTCGCGCAAACTCGTCGTGCAGCGCGAGCGCAACGACGAGCATCAACGCGAAGTCGATCGCCTGAAGATCGGCCAGGTCGTGCAAGGCCGCGTGACGCGCCTCGAGGACTACGGCGCCTTCGTCGCGATCGGCCACGGGCTCGAGGGCCTCGTGCACGTGTCGAACTTGTCGCACGAGCGCGTCGCGGACCCTGAGTCGATCCTCAAGATCGGGGACACGCTCGACCTCAAGGTGCTGCATATCCGACGCGGCGGAAAGCGCATCGGCCTCGGCCTCAAACAGATGCACGAGAGTCCGTGGCTCGACCTGGAGCGCACCGCCTACGTCGGCCAGATCGTGACCGGCGTCGTGACGCGCGTGCGCGACTTCGGCGCGTTCGTGGCGATCCGTCCGGGCGTCGAGGGGCTCGTGCCCGCGTCGGAGTCGGGCGTCGGTCCGACGCAGCGGTTGCGCGGCGTGCTGAAGGAAGGTCAGCGAGTGTCGGCGCGCATCCTCACGATCGACACGGAGCGCGAGCGGCTGGCGCTGTCCTTCCTGCACGGCACCGGACTGCGCATCCAGCCCGACGAGGCCGACAACGCCGAGACGTTCGAGGGACTCGCGCGTTCGCTCGGTGTCGATCGGCTGGGCTCGAAGCTCGGCGACGAATTGAAGCGCGCGCTGCGGCGCGACGCGGGCTGACCGGCGGAGTCGAGAGCGCGAGTACGACCCCGCGGATCCGCGTCGCTAGGGCCGAGACCTGGGCCCGCGGATCGGGTGGGGGATAGACTCGGATCCGCGGGTCTGGACCTTCCAACCTGCCTTCCCCGTCGGATCACGGAGGTTCTCGCGATGTCCCGTCGAACTCTCGCTCTGGCTTTCGCCATCTTCGCCAGCTGCCTCACCGCAAGTGCGCAGATCAGCGTCGTGAGCCAGACCCGCGCCGTGGATCTCTCGGCGCGAGCCGTGAGTTCGAGCGGCCAGATCGTCACGAACACCTGGACTCTCGTGGCGCCGGACCTCGCGCCGTTCATCACGGACCATTCGATCGATGCGGCGAGTTCGCCCAGCTTGGGCTTCGCGCGTGCGACGCAGACGTCGACTCTCGCCGCAGACTGGATCACGGGGGTCGGCACGACGCACTACTTGCGCGACGTGCCGTCGAGGTGCCTGATTGCTCTCCGGAGCCCAAGATTTCGCTCGAGATAGGCTTGCCGCCGCCGTCGTCGACAAGTGTTTCACGGACTCTGGAGGCAGAAGGGTGAGCGGGACGCGACCGCTCACTTGAATCGAATGAACTGGGCCACCGACGGGGCGCGGCGTGGAGTTGATTCACTGTTCCTCTCTACCGCGAAGAGCATGTAGTAGCCCGCCGGCCCGAGATCCTCCGTTGGGGCCGTGATGCGGTATTGCTTCAGGCCGTGGGCGGTCCCGATGAACTGGAAGTCCAGCTCGATGTACCGCTGATCCATGTCGACTTGGTGGGTCACAGCCGCGGGTCGCAGCAGGACGAAGCGATCCATCGTCTCGATGTGCTCGACGTAGACGTCGACGGTGGTCCCGAAGTCGATCTCGGTCGCGGAGAGGTCCACGATCCGGGGTCGGAAGCCGTAGACGAGATAGGGCGGCGAGAAGATCTCGCCCGAATACGCCGGATCCTTGTAAACGTCCGGGTCGTCCTCGTCCGAGCCACCGATGTGGGCGACACGTCCGTCCGGCAACAAGACTGCTACGTTGTGATAGAGCCGTGAATAGGGATGCATGCTTCCTGGAGCGTTCGGGCTGCGCTCCATCATGGTGGAGTTCGCGCCGCCGGAGGCGCCGGCAAAGCCCGTGGAGTACATCTCGGGTCGATGCTCGAACTCGCCCTGTGCGTTCGTCACGGCGTGCAGCGCTCCGTTGATGATGGTTGCACCCCCGATGACGAGGACATCGCCCGTGGGCAAGATGACTGAGTTGCCCCAGAGCCGTGGGGTCTGGAGGCCGACGGTCTTGGTCACCCAAGCGCCTGCAAATGCGGCGTCGTTGTTCGGGTTGAACTCTTCGACTGTCTGCGTGAGTCTCCAGTCGAATGCGAAAGGATCGGGATTAGCCACCTGCGCGTTGTAGGCGCCATTCAGAGAAAGTACCCGGTTCCTGCCATTTGATATCGTGCCATTTCCTTCATTCGTGTGAAGAAGGAGCGCATTACCGTAATGGCGGCGGTTTTTCGCAGGCGCTTGGAAACTCTCGGGACCGCGCCAGAGTTCGGAGGTCGTATTGCCCGCATTCGCGTAGCGGAGCCTCACAACCCACGTGGCACCCGCCACGGCTTTCCGATGGTCCTCCGGGAACGTGGTATTCGTGTCGCCGGGAATGAACACGTTTCGCTTAGGGCCGCCAATCAGGGGCCCCATGTCCGAGAGCTGCAGCGCCCTCGGGTAGCTGTCCACCCTCGGAACCGGCAATTCCTGGCCTGAGACCGCCTTGCGCTCGTACACCTCTGGGGTCGGAGTGGTGGGCGTCGTGTGCGTGAGCGGACCATCCGGATACAGCGTATGCGACCAACCTGGCGGATTGAAGCCTCGCGGAGGGAGCGTCTGCCAGTGTGCGACAGCGTGGCCCCCGGGATGACTTGCGCAATTCGATTCGCAGGTCGAGCCTCCGAGCAGAAGCGTGGACGAGGCGGGCATTTCGTGCTGTGTGCCCGCAGCGAGAACACCCTTCATCAATGTGATGATCGTCGGGTACCACCGCCCGAGCTCCATGTCGTCGACGAACTGCCAGGCGTTGCCCGTCACCACTGGGAACTGCGTCAGGCAAAGGGAATTGGTCGACGTCAGCGGAGGTGACTGCAGCGCCCCCGGGAGAAATCGGTAAGTCCGTTTAGGTTCGCCGGGAGGCGAAGGGTCCGTACGCGCGCCGCCGGCCACGACGAGCGCGCCGCCGCTATCCCAAGATGCGCCGGAGCAGAAGATGCTGCTCGAAAGCGGGGCTTCGACTCGCAGGAGCAACTCCGGGTAGCTGGGATCGAGGATCCAAGCGGTCGTGTTGATCCCCGGCACGCCGTCGGTGCACTCGCGCCGCCAGAGCAGCACCATGCCGCGATACGGGCCGCGAGGAATCAACGCGGCGTGAGCAATCTCGCCGAGTTCGCAGTCGACGCCCTGCGGGTTGATCTGGCAGTTCCAGCTCCACGGCCCCGCCCAGCAGCCGTCGGCATCCGGGAAGCACTTGCGGCTGCGCACCCTGCACTTGGAGAGGCGACGCCGCCAGCGCGGGCAGGCTCGTGATGGCTGCGACAACAACGAACATGGGTGTTGCGAAGCGCACACGAAACCGAGCAAGCGGACTCGAACAACGGTCAGCGTACAGCATGGAGCGATTCCAGCGCTCCGAGAGAACTCGGCCTTCGCGCCTGCACACCAGAGGAGCGAGCGATCTGGGTGCAAACTTGCGCGGCCCCCTGAGGATCGCGCTCGCGAACCCGCGCCGGTCTAGCCCGCTAGGGTGGGGGGCATGTCAAGATCGGGGTCATGAAAACCTCGATTTCCTTCTCAGGCTGCGCGGCGCCGAGCGTGGTCCTGTTGGTCGCGACTTGGGCGACACCCGCCTTCGCATCGGAACGGGTCGGGCCTGATCTGCCCGAGGTTTTCAAGGCCGGTGCCCGAGCACACGCGTTGCCGCCTGGAGACCTCGCGTTCATCGAGAACCTCGGTCAATGGCCGCAGAACGTGCGCTTCCTCGCT
Organism: uncultured Planctomycetaceae bacterium; assembly: GCA_964552875.1. Classification (GTDB taxonomy): domain Bacteria; phylum Planctomycetota; class UBA1135; order UBA1135; genus JAEUHZ01. The sequence continues at coordinate 4,104 of CAZKIY010000115.1, read as the reverse complement.
GAAGGCCAATCGATGTTCGTGCGCGCGGACTGCGAAGGCATCGGGCTCGACGTTCGGACGCCGCACGGTGGCCAGTTCGTGCGTCTGCGCTTCGAGGGTTCTCAGGCAACCGTGGTCGAAGGCAGCGAGCCTCGGGACGGACTCCACAGCTACTTCCTCGGGAACGATCCGTCGCAGTGGCGCGGTGGTGCCCGTGCTTACGGTCAAGTCACGTACCGCTCGCTATATCCGGGCGTCGATCTCGTGCTCCGCTCGCACGATGGCGTGCCCGAATACGACCTCGTGTTCGCGCCCTATGTCGATCCGTCCTGCGTCCGGGTGCGCATCGAGGGCCTGGACTCCGTCGAAGCCCGCGACGCGGAGACGCTGCGGAGCGCAGGTCGATTCGGATCGTTGCTGCATGTCGCCGGCGCCACGTTTCACGCGGAGGAGCCCGATCGGGTCGATGCGATCAGCACCGTGTGGTTCGTGCGTGAGGATGGGGCGCTCGGGATACACGTCGACGGACGCGACCCAGCTCGCACGCTGGTCGTCGATCCGGGTCTGGTGTGGTCGACGTTTCTAGGAGGGATGGCCGGCGATCTCCCGCGGGCCATCGAATTCGACGCAGACGGCGACATCTACGTGGCGTCGGATACCTACAGCCCGGACTTTCCGGTTACGCCAGGTGCCTATCAACAGTCCTCGGGCAACTTCCAATCGATCTCGGTCACGAAGTATCGTGGTCAAAGCGGAGCGCTCGTGTACTCGAGTGTCTTCGGAGGAACCGGATACAACCAACGTCCCTGGGCTTTGACGGTCGATCGAGATCGACGCGCCATCGTCGTTGGAGAGACGCGCGCTCCCGACTTTCCGACCACCCAAGGCGCGTACGATGCGCTTCAGAACTCGGCAGGAGGCTTGTTCACTGGATTCGTGACGGCGCTTGTCGCCTCGGGTACCGCGTTGTCTTTCTCGACGGTGCTCGAAGGGACCGGTGAATCGCAGACTGTGATGACCGACGTGGCCATCACGCCTGGCGGCGATATTGTCGTCTCCGGGGGGGGATCACCGGGTTATCCGACCACTCCGGGCGCCTACCAGGAAGCGTTCCAGGGATCTTCGAGCGACGGAGTGGTCTCTTGTTTGAGTTCCGACGGAGCGCGACTGTTGTGGTCAACATTCCTCGGAGGGACCTCTAGCGATGCGGCAATGTTGACTGCCGTTGACGAGTCTGGAAGGGTCTACTACGCCGCAATCACCAGTTCATTGACCTTCCCATCCACCTCTCGTGCATTTCAGCCAACTAAGAATCCCTCCGCGATTTCGGCGCTCGCAGTTGGTTGTCTCTCGTCAGATGGGGTATCCATGCTATGGGGCACCTTCGTGGGTGGGACAGGGCAGGGCGGCATCTACGACAATCCCTATTCGATCAGTCTTGACGCTTTGGGAGGAGTCTTCGTCTGCGGTGACACGACCGACAGCACATTTCCGACCACGCCAGGAGCGTTTCAAAGAGACTTCGCGCCCGGTAGTGCGGGCGCGAGCTTTGTCACTCGTATTGCACCTGGCGGTGGCAGTCTTGTCTACGGCACATTCATCCACGGCGACGTCGCAGGCGGGATCGGCGGAGGTGTGGCGGATCCCTCCGGCGTGCTGACGCTCTTCGGCGGTACCGTCGGCCCCTTTCCGACCGTTCCAGGGTCGTACGAGACGTCGCTTGGGCCGTTCAACGGCAACCCCACCGTGCTGAAGTTGAGCCCGCAGGGGGATCGGCTTTTCTACGGCACGTACTTCGGTGGTTCCAGCACGGAACTGGTGACCGAGCACGCGGTCACACGCCACGACCGCGTCGCCTTCTGCGGCTACACGTTGGCGAACGGCACGTATCCCACGACACCGAACGCCGCGCAACCCAACTGGGGCGGTGGTCAGTCCGATGGTTTCGTGACCGTGCTCGACCTGTTCCTCCAAGGGGTCGAACCGCTCGGACGCTCGACCCCTGGCTGCCTTGGAGCGATCCAGAGCAATGCGACCGAGATGCCTGCGGCCGGCGCGTCCTCCTTCGCGCTCTACGTCAGCGCGGCACCGCCCGCGACCGATGGGTGGCTGGTCATCGGACGCCCTGCAGCTTCTCCACTATCGCTGGGTGGCGCGCGACTCTTCGTCGACCTTCATCAGCCGTTCCGCCGCGTGCGCGCGACGACGGACGCCTACGGGTATTGCGAGATCCGTGTCCCGATCCCCGCAGGTCTCGCCGGACTCGAGCTTGCGGCCCAGTTCGCGTTCCCCTCGACGTCGGCGTGCCCTGCGCCGACACGCGTGGTCGCCAGCAACGCGTTGAAGATCACGGTCCAGTGAGCCCGCTCGACGCTGTCCCTCTTGTTGATCCAGCAGTTATGGGAGTCGGGGGCTGGTATGGGGTTCTTCGAACAGGCTGAGTTCGTAGTGGGCCTTCGACCTGGCCAGCCGCGGGATCGTCGCGCAGCGTCTCGTGATCGGTGAGGTCTTCGTAGCCGAGGCACAGACCGAGCACGCGCTGCTTCACGAGTTCGGTGGTGCTGTGCTCGACACGCCCGGCATCATGGTGATCACGGAAGCAGGTGGCGAATCACTCGAGATTCCGAGTGCGATTTTCGATCTCCGCCAACAGCAGCGCGCCGCCGTCGGAGCTGATCTTCCCGCCGTCGAAACGAGCGACGATCTCGCGGCGGCCGGGGGGCTTCGAATTGAAACTCGAGCCCGCTACACGCTGTCATCGCCGTCGGTTCTCGCGCGTGAGTTGTAGAGTCTTTGCATCTCCCAACTCACGAACGAGACGGCGGCGAGTTGGCCAATTGCTGGTGACAGATCCGGGTTAGGCGCGGCGAAGACACGTGTTCGCTCGCAGGACTTGGAAGATTCGCAACGCTTCCGGCGCGGTCCCGAGTGAGTCCGACGGGCGTCTCCGAGTTCTTCGCAGGCTCTCAGGCCGCGCGTGCCGTCAGCTTGTCACCGACGGACACCGCTTCCACCGCGCTCGCCGCCACGCCGTCGGCACCGATGATGCGCCAGAGGTCGGGCACGATCTGGAACGCGGCGCCGCCCACGAGCACCGGCACCCGCCTGCCGAACGGTTCCTCACGCACCGTCTGGACGAGCTCCGCGGTCGAGCGCACGTGCAGGACGAGCTTGGCCGCGACCGCGACGAGGTCCACCTCGAAGTCGCGCACCGCCAGCGCCACATCCTCGGCCGGCGTGCTGGCGCCGAGGAACACGACGTCCCACCCGCCCATCTCGAAATGATCCGCGACCATGCGCAACCCGATGTCGTGCAGGTCGCCGTTCGCGGACGTGATGAGCACGCGCTTCCCGTTGCGCGGCTTGCGCGGCATGCGCACGTTCACGAGGCCCATCACCTGTTCCGTGATGCGCGACGACATGTGCTCCTCGGCGACGTGGATCTCGCCGCGCTGCCACATGCGGCCGATCTCGATCTGAGCGGGGCACAGAACGTGCGCGTAGAGGTCCGGTACGCTCAGTCCGTCGGCGATCGCCTCCTCGACGAGAGAGATCGCGTCGAGGCGTCGGCCCTCGAAGGCGGAGAGGAGGTAGCGGCGCGCGAGATCGACGTGCGGACCACGCTGCTCGAGCGGGCTCGGGCTGCCCGTCGGCGCGACCTCGAAGTATCCGAGCCCCGAGTCGGCGACCGCGGCAGCGGTGCGCGCGGCTTCGGCCGGCAACGCCGAGGCCAGCTCGTCGCGCAGCGCGAGGAGCAGGCGGCGCAAGGTGCCGAGGTCGCTGCCACGCGCCGCGAAGGCCTGCTTCAGCCAACCGACCTGGTGCGCGTAGAGCGCGGGTCGGCCGACGATCAGGGCCTGAGCGATGTGATCGATCAGGCCCTCGGCATGTCCGTGCAGGTCGGTGAAGCCCAGCATCCCGACCGGGCTCGGCTCGGTCGCGGACAGGCGCAAGACCGCGCCGGCGGCGTGAGCCTTGCGCGCGGAACGGATCAGCGCCGCGACGAACTGTCCGTGGGCGTCCAAGGCGGACAGCGTTGTACCGTGAACTCGCATTCCAGCGAGAAACTACGGCCCGCGGGCGAGGCTGGATTCGTCGGCGTCCCATTCGCGGGTCGCGAGTCGC
>CAZKIY010000114.1:0-12058 GCA_964552875.1 uncultured Planctomycetaceae bacterium | reverse complement strand
GAGGCGGCGTCGACGATCCGCCCGTCGACGAGGTGGAGCACGCGGTCCGCCCAGGCCGCATGCGTCGCGTCGTGCGTGACGAGCAACGCGGTTCCGCCGGCGTCGCACTGGTCGCGCAGCAGACGCATGACGAGCTCGCCCGTCACGGAATCGAGCGCACCGGTCGGCTCGTCCGCGAGCAGCATCGACCTCTTACCGACGAACGCGCGCGCGATCGCGACGCGTTGCTGTTCGCCGCCCGACAGGTCCTCGGGGAAACGATCGGCGAGGTGCTGCATCTTGACGCGAGCCAGCGCGGCGCGCGCTTCGTCACGCGCTGCAGGAAGCGAAGCGCCGTCCAACTCGAGCGGAAGAGCCACGTTTTCGAGCGCCGTGAGCCCGGGCAGGAGGTTCAGATCCTGGAAGACGTAGCCCAACGTGCGCCGTCGGAGTTCCGCAAGCTGCGCCGCCGAGAGATCCGCGAGATCGCGTCCAGCCACGACCACGCGGCCTTCGGTCGGCCGATCGAGCGCGCCCGCGATGGCGAGCAACGTGGACTTGCCCGAACCGGACGGCCCCATGATCGCGACGAGTTCGCCCCGCCCGACCTCGAGGCTCACGGGTCCGAGGACGCGAACCGGACCGTTGCGGCTCGCGTGGACACGACCGACATCGCGGATTTCGAGGACCGGTGCCGCGACACTCATCGCTCGCCCCGCGCCGCGAGTCGCGCCGCGCACAAGTCGAGCCAGCGGATCTGCGCCTCGGCCGTGAGGATCCAGGCATCGAGGATGAGGAGCCACGCGAGATCGCGATCCGGATCCGCGCGCACCTTGTGACGCGTGAGCTCCTGCAAGCGCTCCATCGTCGTGGCGCGCTGCGCGGCGAGGATCCCGTCGACGTCCTCGCCCTCCGCGGCGATCGCAAGGAGGACCTTGATCGCGAGCTCATCGCGTTGGGGCGGGTCGTCGACGACCGGCGAGGCATACCAACCGGCGAGCTGCGCGCGCCCGGCGTCCGTGATGCTCCAAGTCTGGCGCGGACCTTCTTCAGCGGTACGCGGTGTGACGAGCCCGTCGCGCTCGAGCCGCGCGAGGGTCGTGTAGACCTGCCCGACGTTCAGCGGCCAGGCGTTCGATGTGCGCTCCTCGAAGGCCGTCTTGAGGCCGTAGCCGTGCGCGGGTTCGCGATCGAGAAGGGCGAGCAGACTGTGGCGGACGGTCATAGGAGCTTCAAGAAATTGGATACGCCGTATGCATACCCGGTATTCTAGCGCATCCGCAAGGGGCTGACCCAGTTGGCTGTCCGTCCCCCGAGCGCGAAAAGTGCCCCGGGTCGGGTCCAGGAGGTCACTCACCCCCAAGAAACTAGCGACGCAGAATCGCCTCGAACCAAGGCGCCGAATGTGAGGCACCCCGTTCAGACGACGCGCGGCGTCGTCGCTTCGCCGAACTTCGCGCCCAGATCGCGCAGATACGCCTCGATCCTGCGCGAGTACCCGAACCCATAGTGCGTGAGCACGCGGAACAGCGAGTTCGAGATGAACCCGTTCTCGGTGATCGTCAACTCACAGCCGTTCGCCACCTCGCGCAGGTGCCACGTCCACGTGCCGCCGAACGACAACTTCCGCGTGTCGTCGGCCACGCGCGTGACCAGCTTGCGCGGCGCGTCCGACTCGACGACTTCGAACGGCAACGTGCCGTGCTTCGAGCGCTCGATCCAGGCCATGCGGCCAGCGATGTCGGGCAATCGCTCGATGGAACGGACATCGCTGCGCCAGGTGGGTAGAGCAGATATGTCCGTGATGACCGCCCACACGACCTTCGGAGACTGGTCGTAGCGCGCACGCACCGACACGGCGTGTTTGCGCGGCACGAACGCTGCGACCGAGAGAACGAGCGCGACGAGTCCGAGCAAGAAGACAGCGACGATCCAGATCGTGGGCATGGGGAACGGTCGGGGCGGGGGGACAATTCGCCTTCCGCGCCGAACCTACCATCCGTGCGCCCACGACGGCCCAGCCGTGGCCAGAGAGCACCGAACGTGGCGGCCGACATCGCCGCTCGTGTCGGTCGTCGGGGGCGCTTTCGCGAGACCGACCGCGCGCCTGCGGGTGCCCGACCCCTGTAGCGATGACGAGTGCGGTTCACGCGCGGTCGTGACGCACTAGGATTCCCCGCGTGAGCGCCCTGACACATCTCGTGATCCTCGCCGCCGCGGCGACCGTCGGAGACTCCGCGAAGGACCTCGCACGCTTGGCCAAGCTCCCGCCGCGGGAACACTGCCTCGGTCTCGAGCGGTTGATCGACTCACGGGAACTCGACGAGGAATCACGCCGTGCCGCGCTCACGCTGATACGCGATCTGGCGCACAACGCGGCACCTGCGCTCAGCGATGCGGAGCGCCTGATCCTCGAGGAGCTGCGAGCGCGCGGGACTTCGGTCGTCGAACCGCTGCTCTCGCGCTATGCGATCGTCTTGGGCAGTGAACCGTTCGTGCGCAACGCGCGGAACGGGCAGGTGCCCGGACTCCTCGATGCGATCTATGTGGTGCAGCGCCAACTGTTCGCGGTCGATCCCGTTCGCGAGGTGGGACGCCGCTACGTCTTCTTCCCCGAGAACTCGAAGGCCAGCGGTTGGACGATCGAGCCGGAGAATCTCACGGTCGCGTACGGTCGGTCGCTCGCCGACCAGGGTGGTTTCGACGAGCTGATGGCGCACGAGATGTCGCACGGATTCACCTCGCGACATCCCGCGCGACACTGGCTCTTCAATGGTTTCGCCGAGGGTTGGTCCGATCTGGCGATCGCGCACGCGGGCGAGCGCCTCGGGTTCCTCGGTGGACCGCTCGAGAAGACGTGGCCGAACTGGCGCGACGGAATCCTCGGCGCGGGCAAGCGCGAGTACCTCGACACTCGCCTCCCCATCGAAGAGATCGTCGGGTACGGGCCAGCCGCTTCCGTGGTCCTCCGACTCGCTCTCGACTCAGGGGCGGGAGGGACGACCTCGATGTGGACTCCGCTCGAGAATTTCTTCCGGAAGGGAGTCGAATCGCCTGCGCCGGTGCTGCCCGCGCACCTCGCGCCGGCACGACTTGCGCGCGACTTGGAAGCTGTTTTCACGGCGGAATCGACGCGCGACGTCCTCTCACTCTGGCGTTTCCCACTCGATGCGGGTTCGCGGAAGGAGATCGAGACGGGCACGCGACGCGCCCGCCAAGATCCGCCTCCGACCCGCACGGAAAGTTGGAAGGCCGACGGCGAGACGCCGGTCCTCGCGTGGCGAGTGCTGGGACCGATCCACTTGCCCGAGGGTCGGTTTCCAACTCCGGATTTCGATCCCATCGATGCCTGGAACTTCACGGAGCGCGACGAGTACGAGTTCGCCGGGACGAAGCACCGCTGGCGCGCGGACGTGCGCGTAGATGCGGAAGGCGTCGTGCACCTCGGGGACCTTGCGGGTGCGAGCGCCGCTTCGCTCTTCCATCTGCGTGCCGATCTTCCGCCCGAGGCCGAGGGACCGATCACACTCTCGATCGCGAGCGACGACGATTGCCTGGTGTGGATCGACGGCCAACTCGTGCACGCCTTCCGCGGCGAGCGCGGCACGCGCCCCGACGATCCCGATCGCGCGTTCGCGTACGTCGCGAAAGGCGGGGGTCGCGTGCTCGTCGCCGTCGTGAATCGCGCGGGATCCACCGGGTTCCACCTGCGCTATGCGAAGGCGACGCCGTTCGAGGGCAGCCTGCGCACGGAGCTGCGCGCTCCCGATGCGCGGCGTCGACTCATGGCCGTGCGTCGGTTCGGGACGATGCGCGTCCCCTACCCGCTCGTCGCCGCGCTCTACGACACGGCACTCGGTGATCGATCGGCGGAGATCCGGGCGGAAGCGGCGCACCTACTCGGCGGTCGGCGCGGCGAGCCCGGCGCCATCGACGAACTCCTCGCGGCGTGGACGCGCGAGAAGGACTCGGGTGTGTCCCCCGCGATCCGCCGCACGCTCGCGGAGCTCTCGTTCGAGGACTTCTCGGAATCCGGCGCAGCGCATCGTTGGTGGCGCGACGACAGCGGGCCGTGGCGCGAAACCGAGCACGTCGAGGCCGAGTCGGCCTTCGTGATGGGCAGCGCTTTCGGCGGCTTTTTCGGCAACAACGCGGGCAGTTACGGAGGCCAGAACGTCGGACGTTGCTTCGGTGGTGATCCGACGCACGCGCTGAGCGTCGTACTCGGAGCCAAGCGCACGAGCTCGTACTCGCTCTTCGTGCGCTATGCGTCCGCGGACGGAGATCGCCGGGCCGACGTGCGTGTGCGACGCGGCGAATTGCCGGTCACTGTTCGCACGGGAGCCGTCTTCGGGAAGACCGAGACGTGGGAAGCTTGGACGTGGCAGGAGATCCCGCTCGGCGTGCTGCCCGCCGGCCGACAGCGCATCGAGATCGGGAACGTCGACGGCTGTTTGGATCTGGACGTGATCGGCTTGCGGCCGTCGAAGCCGTGAGTCGCGCGGAACCGCAGACCGGCCGCGACGTGACGACGCGTGTGGGCTTTTGGAGCCGTGCAAGGCCGCTCCTCCTGATCGTGTCGTTGTGCGTCGCGGCTTTCGCGCCCGTGCTGACGGCGGATTGGGTGCAGTGGGACGACGATCGCAACTTCACGGAGCATTGGGCCTGGCGTGGACTGTCGCTCGACCACCTCGCGTGGATGTTCACGACGTTCCACATGGGCCACTACCAGCCGCTCTCGTGGCTCTCCTTGGGAATCGACTGGACCGTGTTCGGTCTCGATGCGCGTGGTTTCCACGCGACGAATCTCGCGATTCACGGCTTCACCACCGTGGCCTTCTGGTTCGTGGCGCGGCGTGTGCTCGCGCTGGCGACAGCGAGCACGGTCGAACCGCACGCCGTCGAGATCGGCGCGACCTGCGCGGCAGCCTTCTTCGCGGTCCACCCGCTGCGGGTCGAGTCCGTGGCGTGGATCACCGAGCGCCGCGACGTGCTCGGCGGACTGTTCTTCGTCCTCGCGGTCGGAGCCTGGGTCCGTCATGCAACGAGCCTCTCGAGCCATCGCCGGCTCTGGTACGCGGCCACTTTCGTATTCGCTCTCCTGTCCCTCCTCTCGAAGGCTTCCGCGATCGTCCTGCCGGCAGTGTTCGTCGTCCTCGACGTCTGGCCCCTCCGTCGCGCGAAGCTAGCGTCCGCCCGCTGGCTCCTAGAAAAGCTGCCGTTTCTCGCACTTTCGTGCCTGTTCGGCTTCCTGGCGATGCGCGCGCAACTCGCGGCGGATTCGGCCGTCGTGGCCATCGACCGCCACGGAATGGCCGATCGACTCGTGCAGGCCGCGTACTCGCTGGCGTTCTACCTCGGGAAGACCGTTTGGCCGACGGACCTAGTCCCCATCCGCGAATTGCCGGCTTCTCTCTTCGAAGCGCGCTTTCTCGTGCCGGCGATGTCGGCTGTGGTGCTCACCGCGATCCTCTTCGCGTTCCGGCGGCGCCATCCGGCTTTCCTCGCGGCGTGGATCGCCTACGCCGTGATCCTGTCGCCGACGAGCGGCGTCGCGCAAGCAGGACCGCAACTCGTCGCCGACCGCTACTCCTACTTCTCGACGTTGCCGTTCGCCTTGCTCGTCGGTGGCTTTGTGATGTGGATCGCGCGTCGCAACCGTCTCGGAGCTCGGGTGGCGACCGCAGTCCTTTCGATAGGACTCGCCGTCCTGACGAACTCGCAGTCAGAGGCGTGGCGGAACACGCGCACGCTCTGGGAGCACACGCTCGGCGTCGATCCCGACTCGAGTGTCGCTCGGCACAACTTGGGCTCGTGGATCCTCGTCCACGGCGCGAGTGAGGTGGATCCGGTTCGTCGCACAGCGCAGCTGATGGAGGCTCGCGACCATTTCGAGCACGGGCTGATCGTCACGCAGCGACCCCAGTTCGACATCGGTCTGGGTCTCGTCGCGGGCCAACTCGCGGACCTCGACCCGGCTCATGCCACAGAGCTTCGACGCGAGGCTCTGGAACGGATCGAGCGTGGTGTACGCGCGGGCGAAGCGCTCGGTCGAGTCGAGACAGCTTGGCGCTTCCAACTGGGCGCGGCGCTGCTCGGAGTCGGGCGCAACGCCGACGCGCGGCGTGAACTCGCCATCGTCGTCCGCGCGTGGCCCGACAACCCGCAAGGTCATCGTGTTCTGGCCCTCGCTTGCGCAGCGGAGCACGACTGGACGGACGCCGCGCATCACGTCGAGTTGGCGCTCCGCGTGCAGGAAACGGACGCGCTGCTGTGGCTGCGACTCGGTACGTTCCGCGCTCGGGCGGGCCAGGTCGATGAAGCGCGGGTGGCACTGGAGCGCGCGCTCGACTTGACCCGTGTCAATCCGGCATTTCCCGGGGTCGCGGAGCTCGCGAGTGGCGAATTGAAAGCTCTTCCGAAGAAGCGCTCCCCCTAGTCGACCCACTTGTGGTCACGACCGCCCGCGTGGGCGATCATGAAGCTGGATTCCGATGGAGAATCTCGACCCCTAGATCACGACGTCGACGGTTCTCGGGCGGCTGCAGCGCTTCGAAGATGCCGACGCGTGGGCCAAGTTCGCGAACCGGTTCCGAGCACCGATCGAACGCTTCGCGCGCAAGCAAGGTCTGTCGGAAGCGGACAGCGAAGACGTCGCACAGGAAACGCTTCTCGGGTTCGCGAAGGCCTATCGCGAGAAGGCTTACGACCGGACGAAGGGACGTCTCTCGACGTGGCTCTTCGGCATCGCGTGGCGACGCGTCGATCACGTGCGACGGAAGGGTGAGCGCGCTTTCGTCGAGCGCACGGCGGCGGATGACGCGACGGCGTTCTGGGCCGCGGTCCCCGACGACGCGGAGGCGAGTCGCGTCTGGGACGCCGCGGGGTAGCAGGCGCTTCTCGAACGCGGCGTGCTGCGCGTGAACGGCGAAGTCCAAGCCGCGACGTTCCGGGCCTTCGAGTTGCTCGTCCTCGAGAAGCGCACCGTGGAGGAAGTCGTCCTGGAACTCGGGATCACACGCAACGCCGTGTACATCGCGAAACACCGCGTTGCGACTCGCATCTGCGAACTCGTCGCGGGAGCTCGAGGAGCTCTCGTGATGCACTGTCCGGACCTCGAGGAACTCGTCCTCGTCGCGCACGGTGAATCGAACGATCTCGCCGTGGCCGAGCACGCGGCCGTCTGCTCCACGTGCAGCGCGTTCGTCGCCGAGGTCCGCGCCGGCGAGGACATCGCGCAGCGCGTCGGCGACGCCCTCGCCCCGCCTACGCGACGTCCGAACCGATTGCCCGAGATCGAGGGCTACGAGATCGAACGCGAGATCGGCCGCGGCGGCATGGGCGTCGTGTACTCCGCGGTGCAGAAGACTTCAGGCCGTCGCGTGGCGCTCGAGGTCGTGCGCGGCGCAGGTTGGGTCGGTGAAACGACGCTGAAACTGTTCCAGCGCGAAATCCAAGTGCTCGCGCGGTTGTCACACAAGGGCATCGCCGCGCTGTACGGCGCCGGCGCGACGGACGACGGCGAGCATTGGTTCGCGATGGAGCTCGTCGATGGGCGCACGCTCATTTGCGACGTCGAACTGCGCAACCTCCCGCGACGCGATCGCCTCGAACTCTTCGCGAAGATCTGCGACGCGATCCAGCACGCGCACCAGAAAGGCGTCGTCCACCGCGACATCAAGCCTTCGAACGTGCTCGTTCGACGATCACGGCGAGCCGCGCGTCCTCGACTTCGGTCTGGCGCGGATCACGGAAGTCGACGTGTCGCTCGCGACCGTGGCCAGCGAGCCGGGTTCGATTCGCGGGACGATCGCGTACATGAGCCCGGAGCAGGCGCGCGGCGATTCGAGCGCCATCGGATCTCCGAGCGACGTCTATTCGCTGGGCGTGGTGCTCTACGAACTGCTGACCAGCGCGCTGCCGCACGACATCACGAGGTCGAGCCTGCACGAGGCAGCACGCGTCATCTGCGAAGTCGCGCCGACGCGGCCGAGCGTGCGCGATCCGTCGCTCGCCGGCGATCTCGAGACCATCGTCCTGACGGCGCTCGACAAGGACCCGGATCGGAGATATCCGAGCGCCGCGGCGTTCGCCGGCGACGTCCGTCGATTCCTCGCCGATGAACTCATCCTCGCACGTCCCGCGAGCACCGCTTACCAACTGAGAAAGCTCATCGCGCGGCACAAGTTGCCGTTCGCGTTGGCGAGCATCGTGTTCACGGTCGCTGTCGGTTCCGCGATCGCCTTGGCCGCCGCGTACGCACGCGCCGACGACGAAGCTCGTGATGCGAAGGTCGCGCGTAATGTGGCCGACGGCGAGAGGATCCGAGCGGAAGGCGCCTTGTCGGAGGAGGCGCGACAACGGCAACTCGCCGACGAACGGCTCGTCGAATCGCAAGCGCAATCCGCGCGCCGGCAAGCGACGGTCGACTTCTTCATGGAGATGATCGGCAAGGCACGCAACGAATCGCTCGGGCCCGATGCGCGCGTCGTGGACGTCGTCGAAGCCGCGGCCGCCGATCTGGAAGGTCGCATCGACCTCGAGCCCGATGTCGCGGCGACCATCGGACTGAACATCGCGGGCGTCGAGAACTCGCTCGGCAACCACCAGCGCGCGGCCGACCGGCTGCGTTGGGCGATCGCGACGCACGAGCGGTCCGGGCGACCGCTGGGCAACGACCACGTTTTCATCCACCTCCAGGTCGCGACCGTGCTCCAGATCCTCGGTCGGTACGACGAGGCACGTGCCGAGATCGCCATCGTCGCGCCGATGTTCGCGAGCGGCGAATCGAGCGAGCCACGAATGCTCGCGATGCTCGAGAGCGTTCAGGCCAAGGACTGCGAGGTGCGCGGTGATTTTGCCGGCGCAGAGCCGCTGTCGCGAAGTGCGCTGACCCGTATCGAAGCCTTGCAGGGACCCGAATCGCGCGAAGCTCTCAACCATCTGCACCAACTCGCGATCGCCGTGGCGAAACAGGGTCGTTCCGAAGAGGCCGTGGCGCTCACGGAGGAACTCGTGCGTCGACACGAGCGCGCCAACGGCCCGGATCACATCTCGACGTTGAATGCTCGCGGCGGGTTGGCCCTCGACTACTTGGATCTCGGGCGCAACGAAGAGGCTCTCGAGATCTTGCAAGCCGTGCTCCCGGCGCTCGAACGCGCGCTCGGGCCGCGTCACGTCACCGTCCTCCGCACGATCAACAATCTCGCGGGTGCCTACAGTCGCGCGAAGCAGACGCAGCGCGCCTTCGAACTCTGGAAAGCGCTCCTCCCGCGCCAGGAGGATCTCATGGGCGTGAACTCCTTCGATGCCCTGAACACGCGCAAGAAAGTCGGGACCACGCTGTACGAGCTGAAGCGCTTCGCGGACGCCGCGGAGTACCAACAAGACCTCGCGGAACGTTGCGAGGCGCACCTGCCGGAAGGCCATTACCTCCGCGCGCTCACGTACACGGCTCTCGGGAAGTCGCTCATCACGCTCGAGCGATTCGCCGAAGCCGAGATCGCTCTCGAGGGTAGCCTCGGGGTACTGCGCTCGATGCGCGGCGCGAACCCGGCGTGGACCCGCAACGCCGCGGACTTGCTCGTGCAGCTCCACGAACGCGCTGGAACGCCGGAAAAAGCTGAGCCGTATCGCGAGCTCGCCAAGACCGGCATCCAGCACTGAGTCCACCGGTCGGAGAATCGCCCAGCACGTCCTGGCCGCTCGGCTGAGCGGGACCTCGCCGACGCGGAAGGGAACCCGGACCCGGCAGCGGTCCAGGGGCGTAGCCGGGACCGCCGTTTCGGCGGCGGCGCCGCCAATTCCGCAGCTCGATTCAGTCCGGCGCTTGGGTGGGCTGACCCAGTTGGCTGTCCGTCGCTTACCCGTGGAAACCGACGGTGGTCATCCCCCCCGCTACGGGCCTGAGGCGGGGACGGACAGCCAACTGGGTCAATCCCCGCGGAGCCAGATTGACGGATCCGGCCGCGGCTCGGGGCACATGCCTTGCATCCCGCCGACATGCCCATGCAAGACCAACTCACCCGCAAGTCTCAGGAAGCCCTCGCCAACGCCCAGCAGTCGGCCCTCGCCGCAGGCCATCCCGAGCTGACGCCGGCACACCTCGCGGTGGCGCTCCTCGCCGAACCCGAAGGCGTGACGGCGGCGTTGCTCCAGAAGCTCGACGTCGATCCGCGGGTGCTCGCGACCGACATCGGCCGCGGGCTCGACAAGTTGCCGCGCGCGACCGGCGGTCAGCTGGGCATGTCGCGCGCGCTGGCCGAGGTCTTGCAGGACGCGCAATCGGCCGCGAAGAAGATGGGCGACGCGTACACGTCCACGGAGCACCTGCTGCTCGCGCTGGCGAAGAAGGGCGGGCCCGAGGTCGCGGGTCTCCTCGCCGCGCGCGGCGTGCGACCCGAGCGCATCGAGGCCGCGCTCCAGGAGGTGCGCAAGGGCCGGAAGGTCGAGACGCAGGATCCCGAGGCATCGTTCGAGAGCTTGAAGAAGTACTCGCGCGACCTCACGGCCGAAGCGGCCGCGGGGAAGCTCGATCCGGTCATCGGCCGCGACACGGAGATCCGGCGCGTGATTCAAGTGCTCTCACGGCGCCGCAAGAACAACCCCGTGTTGATCGGCGAACCGGGCGTCGGGAAGACGGCGATCGCCGAGGGACTCGCGAATCGCATCGTCGCGGGGGACGTGCCGGAAGGCTTGAAGGACAAACGCGTGCTGTCGCTCGACATCGGCTCGCTGCTCGCGGGAGCCAAGTACCGCGGCGAGTTCGAAGAGCGACTGAAGTCGGTGTTGAAGGAAGTCGCCGAAGCGCAGGGCCAAGTGATCCTGTTCATCGACGAACTGCACACGATCGTCGGCGCGGGTGGCGCGGAGGGCGCCGTGGACGCGGCGAACATGCTCAAGCCGGCGCTGGCGCGCGGCGAGCTGCATTGCATCGGCGCGACGACGCTCGACGAGTATCGCAAGCACATCGAGAAGGACGCGGCGCTGGAGCGGCGTTTCATGCCCGTTCTCGTCGGTGAGCCCAGCGTCGACGACACGATCGCGATCTTGCGCGGCTTGAAGGAGCGCTACGAGGTCCACCACGGCGTCCGCATCCTCGACGAAGCGGTCATCGCCGCTGCGCGGCTCGCGGACCGTCACGTGTCGGATCGCTTCATGCCCGACAAGGCGATCGATTGCATCGACGAAGCCGCGGCGCAACTGCGTACGGCGATCGATTCGCTGCCGCCGGAGCTCGATTCCGTCGAGCGGAAGGTGCGCCAGCTCGAGATCGAGCGCTCCGCCCTCGCCAAGGAGGACGACTCCGATTCGAGGAAGCGCGTCGTGCGCATCGCCAAGGAACTGGCCGACCTGCAGGAGACGTCCTCCGGCCTGCGCGCGCGCTGGTCGAGCGAAAAGGCGCTGATCACGTCGATCCGCGCCGGGAAGATGCGGCTCGAAGCGCTGCGCGACGAAGCCACGAAGAAGGAACGTGAAGGCCAGCTGCAACGCGTTGCGGAGATTCGCTACGGGGAGACCCCGACGACGCAAAAAGATCTCGACGCGAACGTCGCGAAGCTCGCGATCGTGCAGGAGAACGGTGCGCTGCTCCCGGAAGCCGTCGACGCGGAGATGATCGCGCAAGTCATCAGCCGTTGGACCGGCATCCCGGCGACGCGGTTGCTCGAGACCGAGCGCGAGAAGCTGATCACGATGGAGAAGCGCATCGGTGAGCGCGTCATCGGACAGACGCACGCCGTCGAAGCGATCGCGCAGGCCGTGCGGCGCGCGCGCGCGGGCTTGCAGGAGACGACGCGTCCGCTGGGCAGCTTCCTCCTGCTCGGACCGACAGGCGTCGGGAAGACCGAGCTCGCCAAGGCGCTCGCCGAGTTCCTGTTCGACGACGAACAGAACCTCGTGCGCGTCGACATGAGCGAATACATGGAGAAACACGCCGTCGCGCGCCTGATCGGCGCTCCTCCCGGGTACGTCGGCTACGACGAAGGCGGCGCGTTGACGGAAGCAGTGCGACGCAAGCCACATGCGGTCGTGCTCTTCGACGAGGTCGAGAAAGCGCACATGGACGTGTTCGACATCC
>CAZKIY010000113.1:0-12198 GCA_964552875.1 uncultured Planctomycetaceae bacterium | reverse complement strand
ACCAGGTTGTGGTCCTGGGGGTCGCGGGTTCGAATCCCGTTAGCCACCCCACCTTTTCTTCCCTCGAAGCGCGCGCGGGGCGCCTGGACCCCGTGCCCGGATCTGCCGTGGTGAGCCCGAAGCGATCCTCGCCCGTCTCATGCGGATTCGACCTCAATGAACAGTTGGATTGCTCTCGCCGCCAGCCTTGCCCTCGCCAGTTGCCAGGCTCATCCGACGCGATCGGAGGTCGAAGCCGCCGACCGCGGCCCGATGCCCGACGCTGCCACGGCCGAGGCAGCCGCCCGCTGGGTCCTCAGCAACGTGCTTCGCGACGGCGAGAACTCACGCATCGAATGCGAGCCTCCGCCGAGAGCCGGATACCGCCGGGATGGATCAGGGTGGGCTTACTGCTGGATCCTGGAAGCTGAGGTGACCGACTTCGGGGCCGGCCTGCACGGTAAACGCAACCTCGTCTACGAGTTCTACTTCCGCCACGATCGGATCGAGGCGTTCACGAGCGACTACCACGAGGACGAAGCGCCGACCCTGGTGCAGCTCGTGATCGGCGCACCGCCTCTCGAGCACTTCCGGCGCGGTGAGACGCCCGAGTGGCGCACGCTCAAAGACGTTCTCGACGAGTTCTGAGGACGAGACGTGAGGTCGTCTGCAGTCCAGGGACCAGATCGCGGACTCGGTGGTCGAGCATGGCTTCGCGTTCGTCCGGCTGCGCGCGTTCGCACCGATGTCGGCGACCCACGCACCGCAGAGGAGCACGGACCGCGAACTCGGGACGCGAGCGGCGCGGTGCGCGGACGGGAGTCGATTGTTCGTGGTCAGGTTCCACGAGAGCGACGGACTCACGAACTCTCGCACGCGAACATCCGCGCCAGATCGCGGAAAGCCTTGAACTCGAGCGCGTTCCCGCTCGGATCGACGAGGAAGAACGTCGCCTGCTCGCCGACTTGGCCGCGGAAGCGCACGCGCGGCGCGATCAGAAACTGCGCACCGCGGCCCTCGAGCCGCGCTGCGAACGCGTGCCACTCTTCCCATGCGAGCACGACACCGAAATGGCGCACCGGCACGCCGTCGCCGTCGACCTCGTTCAAGTGCGCGTCGGAGCAGGCTTCGGGCTTCAGATGCGCCGAGATCTGGTGCCCGAACAAGTCGAAGTCGACCCACAACGGAGCCGAGCGACCTTCGGGGCAGCCGAGTAGCTGACCGTAGAAAGCGCGGGTCGACGCGATGTCGCGCACCGGGAAGGCGAGGTGAAAGGGTTGCACGTTCCCGGTCCGGATCGACGGGTCACCCGCGTCGATCGATACCGACATAGGCACGCTTCTTCGCGCCCGTGTACACCTGCCGCGGACGGCCGATGCGGAAGTCCGGATCGCGACGCATCTCGAGGAAGTGCGCGATCCAACCCGGCAAGCGGCCCATCGCGAACATCACCGTGAACATGTTCGTCGGGATGCCGAGCGCCTTGTAGATGACGCCCGAATAGAAGTCGACGTTCGGGTACAGCTTGCGCGACACGAAGTATTCGTCGGAGAGCGCGATCTCCTCGAGTCGCATCGCGATCTCGAGCAGGCGGCTGGACGTACCGAGCTTGTTGATGACCTGCGTGCACGTGCGCTTCAGCACGAGGGCGCGCGGGTCGTGGTTCTTGTAGATGCGGTGACCGAAGCCCATCAGTCGCGCCGTGTCGTTCTTGTCCTTCGCGCGCGCGATGAACTTGTCCGCGCTGCCGTCCTCGCGATCGATCTGCTCGAGCATCTCGATCACGGCCTGGTTCGCGCCGCCGTGCAGCGGGCCCCACAGAGCGCCGATGCCGGCCGACAGGGCCGCGAACAGGTTCGCTTGCGACGACCCGACCATGCGCACGGTCGACGTCGAGCAGTTCTGCTCGTGGTCGGCGTGCAGGATGAGCAGCAGGTCCACGGCCTTCGATACGACCGGGTCGACCTCGTACTCCTCGCACGGGGTCGCGAACATCATGTGCAGGAAGTTCGCGCAGTAGTCGAGGTCGTTGCGCGGGTAGATGAACGGCTGGCCGATCGAGTGCTTGTACGAGCAGGCCGCGATCGTCGGCATCTTCGCCAGGAGCCGCACGATGGTCTTGGGCAGGTTCTCCGTGGTCTCGGGGTCCTGGTAGAAGGTCGCCAGCGCGCCGACGGTCGCCGCGGCGACGGGCATCGGGTGCGCGTCCTTCGGCAGCGCATCGAAGAAGCGCCGGAAGTCCTCGTGCAGCATCGTGTGCCGCGTGACGTCGTTCGAGAACGACGAGAGATCGGCGCGCGTCGGCAGCTCGCCGTTCATGAGCAGCCAGGCGACCTCGAGGAACGTGCTGTGCTCAGCCAGCTCCTCGATCGGATATCCGCGGTAGCGCAGGATGCCCTTCTCGCCGTCGATGAACGTGATCGCACTGCGACACGCGCCCGTGTTGCCGTAGCCCGGGTCGAGCGTGATCAGCCCGGTCGAAGCGCGCAGCTTCTGGATATCGACCGCCGCTTCGTCCTCGGATCCGCGCACGATCGGGAGCGCGAGGCGCTTCCCGTCGATGACGATCTCGGCGGACTGCGGCGCCTCCGCCTGCCCGCTCGCACCGCTCGTTCCGCTCGTGCCCGTCGTCTGCGTCGCCATGCTGTTCTCTTCTTGGCACCGTCCGCGCCACCGTCTCGTGTGCGCCGGGAACCGAGGGCCCTCGGGTTCTTCACCGGCGCGGAAACGAGGGCAAAGAGGATCTCAAGCCCTGTGCAGGACCTCAAGAGCCTATCGGCAGTCTCTCTGCGTTCCTCGCGTCCGATGTCCCGATCTGCCGATCGTCCCGTCGGGGCGGTACAAGGTCCACCCGTCGCCCATGCCCTTCGGTCCCCAAGGTCTCTACCGCGCCATCCCGCGGATCGTCTGGCAGTGCGCGCCGCAGGTCGAGAAAGTGCTCGCGCTCGCCCGCCCGGGCGGCCGAATCGTCGATCTCGGCGCAGGCGGGCGGCAGATCACGCCGGACACGGTCTGCGTGGACTTCCTCCGTCTGGGCAGCACGAACGTCATCGGCGACGTCGCGCGCCTGCCGTTCCGGGACGGATCGGCCGACCTCGTCTACGCGACAGGCCTCCTCGAGCACGTCGTGGACGAGCGCGCGGTCCTGGCCGAGATGGCGCGCATTCTGAAGGTCGGGGGCATCGCCCACGTCGAGGTCCCGTTCCTCGAGCAGTACCACGACGACCCGATCGACGTCCGGCGGATGACGGTGCCGGGGCTCGCGCTGGCGATGGAGGCGCAGGGCTTCGAAGTCGTCGCGAAAGGGGCGCACATCGGGCCGACCGTGACCCTGTTCAACACGTGGGCGCGCTGGTGGGCGTTCGTTTTCGACGGGCCGAGTCTGCCCGCGCGCGTGTTGTCCATGGGCGCGTTCGTCGCGTGCTCGACGATTGCGTGGCCGTTCCGGTACTTGGACGTGTTCCTGATCCGGAAGCGTCAGGCGCACACGCTCGCGATGGGCGTTTACTGCACGGCGAAGAAGCGCGGGTGAGCGCGTTCACGTGCTCGCGGTGCGCCACACGGCGAACGTCGAGCGCGCGCAGCGTGCCCACGTGAACTCGCGCGCACGTGCAGCGCGTTGCGCGAGCGCGAGGCCGTCGACGCGGCTGGTCAGCGCTCGTTCGACAGCAGCGGCCAGGTAGACCGGCTCGCGCACGGCTTCGGCGTCGTCCACGAACTCGGCCAAGCCGTCCAAGTGCTCCGTGAAGCAGGGGATGCGGCTCAGGACGACGGGGACGCCGCTGGCGAGTGCCTCGAGAGGAGTGACCGGCGTCCCCGCGCTCGGATCGAGGTGCACGAGCGCGGAAGAGCGCGCCACGAGCGCGGGGAGATCGGCTTCGCACGGATCGAGGATGCGCTCGAGAAATGGCCCGTGCGCCGAAGCGCGAACCGCTTCGCCGAGCGTGCTCTCGATCGGTCCCGCGCGACCGGCGATCACGAGTCGGGCGTCGATTCCGCGCTCGCGCACGCGCTCGAACGCGCGGAAAATAGCGAGCGGACGGCGCTCGGCGCGCGTCGCGCCGAGCACGAGGATGCGCGGCGGATCGTCGGGCGTGGGCAGCTCGGGGAGAGTGCGCCGCCAGTGCTCGCAACCGACCGGAGTCACGTGGATGCGCTCGATCGGGAAGGACAGCCTCTCGGCGACGCGCACGCGCCAATCGGCGCAGAACACGACGAGCGCCGACATCCGACGCGCTTCGTCGCGCAGCGTCGCGAGTCCCTGACCGTTTCCGTCGGGCAGTTCCGCGATCGCGAGGACTTGCCGCGCGCGTCGCACCGGGGGACCGCCGGGACGCACGTGATGGAACACGTCGACGCCGCCGAGGAGTCGGCTCGCGTCGAAGCCCGCCGCCGCGAGGAACGGCAACGCGCGTCGCGGGATCGAGCGGGTCACCCGTCGAACGCGCGGATCTCCGAACGGCAACCCGAGTGCTCGCGGATCGATCGTTCGTTCCGCGCGGCCCACGTCGAACAGCGCCAGGTCGGGGCGCTCGTCGAGGCCGATCAGCGCGCGCACGAGCTCGCGGCTGTATCGCCCCGCTCCCGGGGCGTGGGACGTCGCGGGCAGGTAGTCGATGCCGACGCGCACGCGATCAGGCCGGCAACCCGCGCTCGGCGACGTCGAGCAGCGCTGCGCTGAAACGGTCGACCTCGTGGACGGTCGTGCACACGTGCGGCGAGACGCGGACGCCGCGGAAACGCGGATGGTCGATCGCGACGGTGTAGATGCGGTGCTTCGTCCACAGGTGCTCCTGCAACTTCTGCGGCGTGATCCCGAGCACTTCGACGAGCGCGACGCCGCTCGAACGGCCCGGTTGGAGGCTCGTCCAGAGCTTCACGTTGCGGTGCGCGGCGGCGGTCTCGGCCCAACGATCGCGCAGAAAGCGCAACCGCGCCGCTTTGCGCGCCGGACCGATGGCGCGATGGAATGCGATCGCTTCGGATATCGCGAGGCGCACGCCGACAGAATGCGTGCCGATTTCCTCGAACTTCCTGATGTCGGCGTTCAGCTCGGGCGGCGCCGCCATGAGCGGCCACACGTCGGCGATGCGCGACTTGCGCACGAAGAGCATCCCGGTCCCGTGCGGCGCGGAGAGGAACTTGTGCAGCGAAGTGCCGTAGAAATCGCATTCGATGTCCGCGTGACGGAAGTCGAGGTGCCCGAAGGCGTGCGCGCCGTCGATGACGACGTCGATGGGCTGCTTCTGCCGACGCGCCAACTCGACGATGCGCTTCACGGGCAAGATCTGGCCCGTCAAGTTGATCACATGACACATGTGCAGCACGCGTGTGCGGGCCGTGATCGCCGACTCGAACGCGCGCACGACGGCCTCGTCGGAATCGACCGGCACAGGCAGTTCGACTTGCCGCAGCACGACCCCGTTGCGTCGTTCGCGCTGGCGCCACGCCGTGAGCATCCGGGGGTAGTCCTGGTCGGTCGTCACGATCTCGTCGCCGGCCGCGAGATCCAGCCCGAGCTGCACGTTCTCGAGCGCTTCGCTGGCATTGCGGGTGATCGCGATCTCCTCCGCGCTCGTGCCGAAGAGATCCGCCAGCCCTTCGCGGACCGTCTCCTTGCGCGGATCCTGCAAGCGCCACAGCACGTATGCCGGTGCTTCGTGCGCGTGTTCCTCGTAGCGCCGCAGCGCGTCCTGCACGACGCGCGGCGCGGGACACACGCCGCCGTTGTTCAGGTTGAGGATCGCGCGATCGACCGTGTACGCGCGCTGGACTTCGCTCCACGCGTCCTCGTCACGCGCGATTTCGTCGGGGGCGCGATCGTCGAACGCGAACGACGTCGCGAAGAGCGCCGCGCCCGGCCGCAGAATCGGAATCGTCGTCGAAGCCACAGTCAGGAACTCGCGGCGCGTGCTCATGCCGAGACGATCCCATCCACCAGGGGCTCAGGGAAGCGTCAGCGGAAGCGACCGGGCTTGCCGGTCGAGCTGGTTCGAGGACCCGCGGTCCCCGCGCCGCCCTTCCCGCGCAGTCGCGGCTTGCGCACCTGGCCGGGTCGCACCCAGGGTTCGCTGACCAGCGTCTCCTGTTCATGCCATTTCTCGGCCCGGATCTTCTCGACTTCACGCGCCGACGGATTGCGACCGAACAGGCCGCCTTCCTCGCGCAGGGCACCGTTGAAGTCCTGCCACAGCGTCTTCACGAACGGCCAGCCGATCGGCAGCAGCGCGATCAGGATGAGCCAGCGGATGATCTCGCGATTGCCTTCCAAGCGTGGTCGGACCGGTGGTGCTCCGGGCCCGTCGAGTCCTTATCGTACCGCGCCGTGATGTCGCTCGATCGTGTGCGCTTGCTCATGCCCTTCCTCCTGGCCGTCGCCCCCGTTGCCGCGAGCGAGGTGGCCGCCGTCCCGCCCGATGCGACGCACATCCGTGGGATGACGATTTCCTGCCACGGCTCTGGTCGGGAGTGGGGGACGGACGCGTTCGCGCGCGAGCTCGACGAGTTGCGCGCGCTGGGCGTGAACTGGGTCGCGATCCATCCGTACGCCGGGATCGGCAGTGACGGATCGTTGAGTTGGCGCGAGATGGATCCCGCGTCGCCGCCCGATTGGATCGCGCGCCCGATCCGCGAAGCGCACGCGCGCGGGATGTCGATCTTCGTCGTGCCGCACATCGCACAGTGGGGCAGCCCGTGGCGCTACCGCGGCGAGATCGACTTCGCGGACGCGGCCACGATCGAGCGCTTCTTCGCCGATTACACGCGCTGGATCACGCTCGTCGGCCGCTGCGCCAAGGGGGCCGACGGGTTCGCGGTCGCAAGCGAACTCGACTTGCTCGCCAGGCACGAGTCGCGTTGGCGCGCGGTCATCACCGAGCTCAGGGCCGCGACCGAAGCACGGCTGACTTGGGCCGCATCGTGGAATCACTATGCGGGCGTTTCGTTCTGGGACGCAGTCGACGCGATCGGGATCCAGGCCTATTTCCCGCTCTCGTCGGCGGAAGATCCCACGGCGGACGAGTTGCGCGCGGCGTGGACGCCGATCCTCGCGGACTTGCGTCAGTTGCACGAACGCACGGGGAAACCGGTTGTCTTCACCGAGCTCGGCTACAACTGCTCGCTCGCGGCCGCGCGCGAGCCGTGGGCCTACGCGACCGAGCGCGGTGAGGCCTTGGCGCGAGCCGAAGCGCTCCAGGTCCGCTGCCTCGACTCGGCGCTCTCCGTCATCGCCCAAGAGTCCGAGTGGTTGCGCGGCGCGATCCTCTGGAAGTGGTTCGTCGGTCCGACGAAGCGCGAGAACTTCCTGATGAGCGAGCCCGCGATCCGCGCCGTGCTCGCTCGGTCGTGGGGACCGCGATGAAGCGCCGCCCCGAAAAGCGTCGGCGGAAAAAGCTGCGCGCAGCGCCGCCCGGGTCGAGCCCGGGCACCCTGATCGCGGATCCCGCCTCGCCGAAGCCGAAGATCGTGGTCATCGGCTACGGCCCGGAGGGCGTCGAGGAGCGCGAGATCCACGACCCGCATGATTTGCGGCAGTTCCATCCGCGTCACCCCGTGACATGGGTGGACGTGCAAGGCCTCGGCGACGCCTCGACGATCGAGAAGATCGGCGAGATCTTCGGGCTCCATCGTTTGTGGCTCGAGGACGTCCTCAGCACGAGGCAGCGGCCGAAGATCGAGAGCCACGGCGACATCCGCTATCTGGTCGTGCGCGCGCTCGAAGGGGAACAGAACCCGGAGACGGACCAGATCAGCGTGTTCCTCGGTCCACGTTTCGTCGTGACGTTCCAGGAGCGCTACGGCGACGGCTTCGGCGAGCTGCGTCAGCGCATCCGGTCGGGCAACGGCAACTTGCGTACTCACGGGCCGGGTTATCTGACCTACGGGTTGCTCGACGCGGTCGTCGATCACTACTTCCCGGTGCTCGAGCGGCTGGGCGAGCGTTTGGACACGCTCGAGGACGAACTGCTCGAGTCTCCTGAGACCTCCGCCCTCCACGAGGTCCATACGATCCGTCGCGAACTCTTGAACCTGCGGCGCGCCGCCTGGCCGTTGCGCGAAGCGTTGCACCACCTCTTGCGCGACCACGACCCCGCTTTTCCGCCCGAGATGCGGATGTACCTGAACGACTGCTACGACCACACGGTGCAGGTCATGGACCTCGTCGAGAGCTACCGCGAGATCGCGTCCGGCCTCATCGACGTCTACCACTCCTCCATGAGTCACCGGATGAACGAGGTCATGAAGGTCCTCACCGTGATCTCGACGATCTTCATCCCGTTGACGTTCGTAGCCGGCGTCTACGGCATGAACTTCAACCCCGATGCGGGCCCGCTGTCGATGCCGGAGCTGCGTTGGCCGCTGGGATACGTCGCGTGCTTGCTCGTGATGACGGCGATCGGCCTCGCCTTGACCGGCTGGTTCTGGCGCAAGGGTTGGATCTTCTCGCGGACGGGTCAGGAACGGCGGCCTCCGTCGTGACCGGTGTGCGCCACGCGCTCGAACGCGTGCTCTCGAAGGCCGGTGTGTGCTCGCGCACCGAAGCACGAGCGTGGATCCGCGCGGGCCGCGTGCGCGTGAACGGACGAGTCGTGATCGATCCGGAACGGCCGTGCGATCCAGCACGCGACGACGTGCGGGTGGATGATTGGAAGCTTGCGAGCGAGAAGCGGGTCTACGTCGCGCTGCACAAGCCGCGCGGTTGCATCACGACGCGCAGCGACCCGGAGGGACGCAGCACGGTCTACGACCATCTCGCGCAGCTCGACGCGTTCGTCGTGCCCGTCGGTCGGCTCGACGCGGACACGACGGGGCTGCTCCTGCTCACCAACGACACGGTCTTCGCCGACCTCGTCACGAGTCCGGCGAGCTACGTCGAGAAAACCTACGTGGTCACGGCGCGGCCGCGCTTGTCCGTCGAGGCGCTGGAACAGCTCGCGCGCGGCGTCGAGTTGGAGGACGGTCCGACACGGCCGGCCGTCGTCGTGAAACTCGGGGACCGCGACAGCACGACGCGCTTCGAGATCACGATCACGGAAGGGCGCAATCGGGAGGTGCGCCGCATGGTGCGCGCGGTCGGTTCGAAGGTCGTGCGCCTCCAACGTCGAAGGATCGGGCCGGTCGAACTCGGCGAACTGGAATCGGGTGCGTGGCGCGTCTTGCTGGCGACCGAGGTCAGCGCGCTGCGGAAATCCGCGCGCTCACGCTCGCAGTGAGCGCGTGCTCGACAAGAGCATCGGATCGCCCAGTGCATCGAACGCCGAGCACGTGCATCGACCCGCCGGTGACGCCGTGAATTCGCTCGCGAGCAGGGAATGCACGGCGCGCGCCTCGCCAGGCGCGTGACCGCGCTCGCGCAGCTCTGCGTCGAGGTGAAATCCGAGGCGCGCGGCGAGCGCACGGCTGCGCTCGTTCGAGGCATCGCAGTGGATTTCGAGCCGAGTCAGCGCGTGGACTTCGAAAGCGACACGCACGAGCGCGGCGCAGGCTTCGAAGGCGAGGCCGCGTCCGCACGACTCGCGCGCGAGCCAGTAACCGATCGTCGCCACGTAGGGTTCCAGACCGAGCATCCGCAGCGCGACGCTGCCGTGCAGTCGGCCGTCGCCGCGATCGAAGACTCCGTAGACGTATTCGATGTCTCCGTCGAAGCTCGCGCGGAACCCGCGGACGAGCTCGACGCGAGCGGGCAACGTGCGCGGCTCGTCGCGAACCCAGACGAGGAAACGCGCGAGATGTCCCGCGTCGTCGGCGAGCAACGCGTGGAGCGAGGGCGCATCGGCGAGTTCGAAACAGCGCAGCGCGAGGCGATCGGTCTCGATGCGGTAGGCGGGGAGCATGCTTGTGCCGCCCGAAGTCTACTGCAGGATGGACTCCTGCTCGAACCGAGCACCACGGACCGTTACGCTCCGTGCGCGTCGACCCACGAGCGTACACACCTTAGGAGATCGTCTGATGGCACGCCGCACGACACTGCGCAGTTCGAAGGGCAAGAAGCTCTACGCCGTCCGCAAAGCGGACGGTTCGTTCGCGGACATCCAGACCTACGCGAGCGCTCACGCAGCGGACCTGCGCCTGACCTCGAAGGCCGAGAAGCCCGTGCGCGCGAAAGCCGCGAAGAAGCGGACCGCAGTGAAGAAGGCCGCAGTGAAGAAGGCGGCAGTGAAGAAGGCGGCAGTGAAAAAGGGGGCAGTGAAAAAGGGGGCAGTGAAAAAGGCCGCGCGGAAGACCGTGAAGAAGGCCGGCACCAAGGCCGTCAAGAAGATTGGGGCGCGCAAGAAAGTCCGTCGCGGTTGAGAAGGGTCCTCGATCGCGTCGGATGCCGAACCCGCGGCATTCGCGCCGATCGCCGTCGCGTCGCCGGGTCGCGGAGCTCCGCGCGGCGACGCGCCGTGGCTTGTGAGGCCGCATCACCGCGCTAGGATGCGATCGGACGCCCATGAAGAGCCCGGACCGCGCGCTGGATCGAGCCGCGACGCAGCGCGAAGTTCCCGGATCCGGCTCCACCACGATGGCTCCGCGGGCGCGTCGCCTCGCGGTCGTGTGCGCGATCTTGTTCGTCGTCGGACTCACGGCACCAGCTCTCGATTCCGTGCTGCGTCCCGCCGACGGCGCGTCCGTTCGACGCGAAGGTCGCACGCCGGCGCGATTCCCGACCCTTCCGCGCGCGGCGCGCGATGTCGGTCTGTTCGCACGCAGCCTCGAGGCCTGGCATCGCGACCATCTCGGCCTGCGCACCGAACTCCTGACGTGGCGCAACCACGCACTCGTGCTCGGACTCCGCGTGCCCGCGACGAAGGGCATCGCGCCCGGCTCGCCGGGTTGGCTCTTCTACGTGGGCGAGGGCGTGCTCGAGGACCATCGCGGCTCGCGACCGTTCACGGTGGCGGAACTCGATCGCCGAGCGGCGAGCCTCGTCGCAGAAACGAGCCAACTCGCGGCTCGCGGGATCCGGCTGCTGCGCGTGATCGTCCCGAACAAGGAGTCGCTGTATCCCGAGCATCTGCCGCCCGCTGCGAGCCCGGTCGGACCGACTCGGCTCGACCAGCTCGCAGAGCGGATGGCGCGGACCGAAGGCGTCGACTTCTTGGATCTGCGACCCGCTCTGCTCGCTGAAAAGACCCACGACGAGGACCTCGACAGGACCTATTTCCCCGAGGGCAGTCACTGGACGCCGCGCGGCGCTTGGGCCGGCTCGGAAGCGATTCTCCAGCGCCTCGCGACACACTTTCCTGCGATCCGTCGGCTGCCGCGCGGAGCGTACGCACGACCGCCCTATCCGCCGCAGAATCAAGACTCGCTCGGGTACCCGCTGCTCATCGATTGGCCGTTCGGAACTCACTTGGACTTCGTGCCGACGGGTGGTTTCGAGATCGCGCCCTCACCGCTGCCGTACCGCTTCGTCGAGGAGCGCGTGACCGAACGCGACGATCCCGCATTGCCCCGCGTCGTCCTCTTGCACGATTCGTTCGGGCCCGCGCTGCAACCCTTCTTGGCGCAACACTGCGAGAGACTGCGCTGCATCTGGTCCTACTCCCTGTCCGAAGCGTTGATCGCGCGAGAAGGTTGCGACGTGGTCGTGATCCTCACGGTCGAGCGCTCTCTCGAAAAGCCCGACATGGGGATCCAGACGATGGCGCGCGGCGTCGCCGTGGAGGAGTTCCTCGCGAGCGGAACCGTTCTGTGGACCTTGACGCAAGACAGCGCATCGCTGCGCACGTTCGATGCCGAAGAACCGCAGCGTTTCGACGATCCACGCGGGGGAGGATTCCAACTGAAGTCGAAGGGGGAGGCGCTCGCGTTCGAACTCCCGAGCGTGATCGTGGACGCGAGTTCGAACGTGCGACTCCGGCTCGCGATCGACTGCGACGCAGCGACGATCTGCAACGTGTTCTATTCGACGCTCAAGAACCCGACGTTCACGCGGATGCAGATCGTCCAGGTGCCGCTCGAGGCCGGCGCGAACGACGTGGCGCTGGACTTGCCCCATGATTTCGGCGGAAAACTGCGCCTCCGACCGGGCGGCAAGGACGCGAACTTCGTGCTCCGCGCGCTGGAGGTTCGCCAGAGTTCGGCGAGCGAACCGGCTTCGGGCCCGCGCTGACAGCGCGCGTTCGGCGGTTCGCGAGGATACCTCCGAGGGACGTGGAGCCGGCCGAGGGATCAGGGCGTCTTCCCTGCGCGTGTGCTCGTGCGAGCAGTGCTCTCCACCGCGAGCGGACCGCG
>CAZKIY010000112.1:8378-12208 GCA_964552875.1 uncultured Planctomycetaceae bacterium | reverse complement strand
TTCGAGCCTTCCCGCCGCATGACCGATGGCCTGATCCGGATCCGCAAAGCGCGCCAGAACAATCTGGTCGGCGTCGACGTGGATCTACCGCGGAATCGCCTCATCGCGATCACCGGAGTCTCCGGCTCGGGCAAGTCGTCGCTGGCCTTCGACACGTTGTTCCGCGAGGGACAGCGGCGTTTCCTCGAGACGCTCTCGTCGTACGCGCGCCAGTTCTTGGGCGACATGGAGAAGCCCGACGTCGAGTCGATCACGGGTCTCTCGCCGGCGATCGCCGTCGATCAGAAGTCGATTCAACGCGGGCCGCGCTCGACGGTCGGGACCCTGACGGAGATCGTCGATCACCTGCGCGTCCTCTACGCGCGCGCCGGTCGACCGCACTGCCCGAACTGCAAGCTGCCCATTCGTTCGCAGACCCCCGAGGACATCGTCCAACAGGTGCTGCGCGACAGCGCGGGCAAGAACGTGATGCTGCTCGCGCCGCTCGTGCGCGATCGCAAGGGTCAGCACAAGGAGCTGCTCGACGGGTTGCGCAAGAAGGGCTTCGTGCGTGCTCGCGTCGATGGCCTCGTCGCGCGCATCGAAGACGTGCCCGAGCTCGAACGCTACAAGCGTCACACGATCGAGGCCGTCGTCGATCGACTGCAGCCGAGCGCGGACAAACTCCAACGCCTGCGTGAGACTCTCGAGCAGGCCCTCGATCTCTCGGGCGGCGACGTGATCGTGGCCGGCGACGGTCCGGACCACGCGTATTCGACGAGTCGCACGTGCCCCGGTTGTGGCGGCGATGTGCCGCCGCTCGAGCCGCGGCTCTTCTCGTTCAACTCGCCGCACGGTGCCTGCATCGATTGCGAAGGTCTCGGCGAGCGCTTGAATCCTTCCGAGCGCGCGATCATCGCAGACTCGTCCCTCTCCATCCGCGCCGGAGCGTTGGCGGTGACGCGCGCATCGGGCGGCGCGTTGCTCTTCCCACACGTGGACTTCGACTTCTTGGAGCAGGTGGCGGCTGCGTCGGGTTTCGACCTCGACACACCGTGGAAGGATCTGCCGCGCGCGGCTCAGCGCGTGATCCTCACCGGCAGTGGTGAGGAGCGATTCGAGTCCGAGTCCACTTGGTCGGGCAAGAAATTCGCAGGGAAAGTGCGCTGGATGAGGCCGTTCGGCGGCGTCCTGCCGGCCATCGAGAAAGCCGCGAAGTCGGGCGCGCACAAGAAGACGGCCGAGAGGTTCCTCGCGCGCGAATCGTGCCCCACGTGCTCGGGCAGTCGCTTGAATCCGGCTGCGAACGCGGTGCTCCTCGGCGATGTGGGGTTCGGCGTCGTCACCCGACTGCCGATCGAGGACTTGCCCACGAAGCTCGGTGCGCTCGAACTCACGAGCCGTGAAGCACGCATCGCCGTCGATCTCCTGAAGGAGATCCGGCGGCGCGTCGACTTCTTGCTGCAAGTGGGTCTGGGCTACCTGACGCTCGATCGATCGGCCGAGACGTTGTCGGGCGGAGAGGCACAACGCATCCGTCTCGCGGCGCAACTCGGCGCTGGATTGCAGGGAGTGCTCTACGTCCTCGACGAGCCTTCCATCGGCCTGCACGCACGCGACCAGAATCGTCTGCTCGGCGCGTTGCGATCGCTGCGCGACGCGGGCAACACGGTCATCGTCGTCGAGCACGACGACGCCACTTTGAGAGCCGCCGATTGGCTCGTCGACGTCGGCCCGGGCGCCGGGCGTCACGGCGGTCGCATCATCGCGCAGGGGACGCCGGCCGAGGTGGCGAAGCTCGACACGCCGACCGCGCGACTGCTGCGCGGGGAGATCGCGCTCGAAGCGCCGGCCACGCGTCGCAAGGGCAATGGCAAAGCGATCGTGGTGAAGGGCGCGCGCGCCTTCAACTTGAAGGACGTCGACGCGCGCTTCCCTCTCGGGACGTTGACCGTCGTCACCGGTGTCAGCGGTTCGGGCAAGTCGACGCTCGTGAACCGGATCTTGGAGCGCGCCGCGCGCCGCAAGCTCGGCCTCGAGAGCCCGGCACCGGAAGCGCACGACAAGGTCACGGGACTCGAGCACATCGAAGCCCTCGTCACGATCGACGCTGCGCCGATCGGCCGGACGCCGCGTTCGAATCCGGCGACGTACACCGGTGTTTTCGATTGGATCCGCGACCTTTTCGCCGGGATGCCCGAAGCGAAACTGCGCGGCTACACGAAGTCGCGTTTCTCGTTCAACGTGGCCGGCGGTCGCTGCGAGGCCTGCGGAGGAGCCGGCGCGAAGTACGTCGAACTCCAATTCCTGGCTCCCGTCACCGTGCCGTGCGAGGAGTGCGGCGGGCATCGATTCCAGCCGACGACGCTCGACGTCCACTATCGCGAATCCTCGATCGCCGACGTCCTCGCGATGACGGTCGAAGACGCGCACGCGCTGTTCGCCGACCATCCGAAGATCGCGCGACCGCTCGCGATCCTCGTGGACGTGGGCCTCGGTTACCTCACGCTCGGTCAGCCGTCGACGACGCTCTCGGGCGGTGAAGCGCAGCGTCTCAAGCTTGCGACGGAACTGCAGCGCAAGCCGGCCGGGCACGTGCTCTACGTCCTCGACGAGCCCACGACCGGCTTGCACCTGTCCGACGTCGCACGGCTCGTGAAGGCCCTCCAGGCCTTGGTCGATCGCGGCAACACCGTCGTCGTCATCGAGCACAACCTCGACCTCGTGCTCGCGGCGGATCACGTGCTCGACCTCGGCCCCGAAGGTGGTGCCGGCGGCGGTCACATGCTGGCCGAAGGCACACCCGAGGCGATCGAGAAGGTCACGGGCTCGCACACCGGCGTTGCATTGCGCGCGTTTCGCACGGGCAAACACGTGACCCAAAAGCGCGAACTCGCACGCGTATCGACAGAGCGCACGGACATCTTGCGCGTCGTCGGTGCGCGGACGCACAACTTGAAGGACGTCACGCTCGACATCCCGCGCGACAAGTTCGTCGTCGTCACGGGACCGAGCGGTTCGGGCAAGAGCTCGCTCGCGCTGGACACGATCTATGCCGAGGGTCGCCGACGCTTCGTCGAATCGTTGTCGACGTACGCGCGGCAGTTCTTGGGTACGAAGGATCGCCCGCCCGTCGAGCGCATCGAAGGTCTGGGCCCCGCGGTCGCCGTGGAAGCGCGCTCCAGTCACGGACAACCGCGTTCGACGGTCGCGACGACGACGGAGATCCACGACCACTTGCGCGTCCTGTGGGCGCGCGCCGGCACTCCGCGTTGTCCGACGCACGGCGAGAAGCTCGAGCGTGCGGACGCTTCGAAAGTCGCGCGGAGGATCGTGGCCGACGCCGACGGACGGACGGGCTGGCTCGTCGCGCCGATCCTCGCCAGCGGGAACCACGACGACGTGGGGAAGCTGCTGGCGGCTCGCACTCCGGCCTGGAAAGCTGCTGGTTATCTGCGTGTTCTCGCCGACGGGCTCGAAGTGCGGATCGACGCGAAGGCTCCGGAGCTCGCGCAAGGCACGCGTCTCGACCTCGTCATCGACCGACTGAAGTTCACGAATGAGGTTCGCGCCCGCATCGCCGAGGCCGTCGAGCAATCGGAATCGGCCGGCGACGGGCGTGTGGCCGTCGTGTTCCGCGCCGAGGGTGGCGTCGTCGGCCTACGTCGTACGTACTCGACGAACGGAGCCTGCACGGAGTGCGGGTTCCGACTCGAGAGCCCCATGGAGCCGCGGCATTTCTCGTTCAACACGCACGCCGGTGCGTGTCCGGCCTGCGATGGCCTGGGCGAGAACGTGCGCGCCGTCGGCGACCTGCTCGTCGTCGATACCGACGCGACCCTCGAGGAAGG
>CAZKIY010000112.1:2761-8278 GCA_964552875.1 uncultured Planctomycetaceae bacterium | reverse complement strand
TTGTGCGGACACGTCGACGCGTGGCACCAGAAGACCGAGGACCCGGAGTGGGCGGCGATCCTCGAGGGCGTGATGGAGAAGCGCACGTGCGTGCTGTGCGAGGGTGAGCGACTGCGTCCCGAGTCGCGCGCGGCCACGATCGGCACGAAGCGCTTGCCGGAGTTGCTCAGGGACAGCGTGGCCGAGGCGGCGCGTTTCGCGGCGGAATTGAGCTCGAAACGCACACTCGCCGACGAACTCTCGCCCGTGGTCCACGAGATCACCTCGCGTCTCGATCTCCTCGAGAGGGTCGGACTCGGCTACCTCACGCTCGATCGACACACGTCGACGTTGTCCGGCGGCGAAGCTCGTCGCGTGCGCCTCTCGGCGAGTCTCGGATCACAACTGGTGGGCGTGTGTTACGTCCTCGACGAGCCGACGATCGGGCTCCATCCATCGGACGTCGCGCAGCTCACCGACGCTTTGATCGAACTGCGCGAGCGCGGCAACACGGTCATCGCCGTCGAGCACGATGCGTCGTTGATGCGCCGCGCCGACTGGATCGTCGACGTCGGACCCGGATCCGGCCGCAACGGCGGGACGATCGTCGTGAACGGTACGTTGGACGACGTCCTGCGCCATCCGACTTCGTTGACCGCGGCTGCTTTGCGCGGCGAGATCGTGCTCGCGCGAACGAAGGCCGACACCGATCGGCCGCGTGAAACCGTCAAGTTGACGGGCGCGAAACTGCACAACTTGAAGAGCGTGGACCTCGAGTTCGCGTTCGGCGAGCTCACGGGCGTGTGCGGTCCGTCGGGTTCGGGGAAGAGCACCGCGATCCTCGACGTGCTCGTCCCCGCACTGCAGGGCGAAGCGCCGCGCGGTCGTTGGAAACGCCTCGCGACTCCGCCGGGCACGCGCGTCGTCGTCGTCGACGCGAGCCCCATCGGCCGCACGCCCGCCAGCGTTCCGGCGACGTACGTCGGCCTCATGGACCCGCTCCGCGAACTCTTCGCGCGCACGCCGGAAGCGGCCGTACGCGGCTTCGAAGCGGCGCGTTTTTCGTTCAATTCGCCGAAAGGTCGTTGTCCGGCGTGCGAAGGTCGCGGATCGACGAAGGTCGAGATGCAGTTCCTCGCCGACCTCTGGCTCACGTGCGAGGCCTGTGACGGGAAGCGCTACTCGCCCGAGGTCCTCGAAGTGCGATATCGCGGCCGCAACATGGCCGACGTGCTCTCGATGACGACCGACGAGGCCATCGAGTTCTTCGAGCACCAACCGCGGCTCATCGAGATCCTGCGGACGCTCGCCGACGTCGGACTCGGCTACATGCAGCTCGGGCAGAGCTCGACGACGCTTTCCGGTGGCGAGGCCCAGCGCGTGAAGCTCGCGTCGGAGCTCTTCCGCGCCGAGACCGGCGTGCGCAGCGTCGTCGTGCTCGACGAGCCGACGACCGGACTCGCGGCTTCCGACGTGGCCCATCTCGTGCGCGTCCTCGATCGACTCGCGGCGCGCGGCAACGCGTTGGTGGTCGTCGAACACCACACCGGGTTGTTGTCGGTCTGCGACGCTCTCGTCGAGCTGGGACCGGTCGGTGGCGAAGGCGGCGGCCGCGTGTTGGCGCGTGGAACGCCGCAGGAAATTGCCGCGGATCCGCAGTCGGTCACGGGGAAATGGCTCGAGTTCGCCCGACCGCCCGGAGGCCCGGGGCCGGGCGCAACTACCAAACGCGCGCCTCGTGCGCGGAAGGTGGCCGGATGATCCGCGCCGACAATCCGCTCATCGTGCAGGGCGATCGCTCGCTCATGTTGCACACCGTCGTCGCCGTCCTCGACGCGACGGGCCGCGCGGCGAAAGACGAGCTCGGGCGTCCGCTGACGCAGGAACACCCGCGTTTCGCCGAGGCGCGGGACCGTTTGGCTGCGTTCGCCGAACTCGAGAAGAGCCCGGATTACCTGCACACGTACCGCATCACGCCGGTCTCGATCTGGAACGCTGCGGCACTCGGTCTCACAGCGGCGGAGATCCAAGCAACGCTCGAAGATCTCGCGTGCGTGCCGATTCCGCGCAACGTCACCGAGGAGATCAAGGGTTGGATCGCGCGCTACGGATTGCTGCGCATCGAGCGGCGTGAAGGTCGATTCGAGCTCGTTTCCGACGACGCGAACGCCTTGAAGGACGTGCTCGGGCATCGTTCGATCCGCGACATGCTCCAGATCGAAGGGGCTTCGGCGTTCTTGAGCGAGCTCTCACGCGGTGCGATCAAGCAGGCGCTGATCAAGATCGGTTTCCCGGTCGACGATCGCGGCGGGTATCTCGAAGGCGACCCGTTCGCCGTGCCGTTGCGCGACGTCACGCGCTCCGGAAGACCTTTCGGACTGAGGCCATACCAGCGCGAAGCCGCCAAGGCCTTCCACGCCGGGGGAACCGTGTTGGGCGGGAACGGCGTGATCGTCCTGCCGTGCGGTGCGGGGAAGACCGTCGTCGGGCTTGCCGTCATGAACTTGGTCGGCACGAAGACGCTGATCCTCACGACGAACACGGTCGCCGTTCGACAGTGGCGCGAAGAGCTGCTCGACAAAACGGAACTCGGTCCGGCGGACGTCGCCGAGTACACGGGTGACGGCAAGAACATCGCGCCGATCACGATCTCGACGTACCAAATGCTCACGTGGCGCCGCACGAAGGCCGGCGAGTTCGAGCACTTCGCGCTGTTCTCGAAGGAGAATTGGGGCCTGGTCGTCTACGACGAAGTCCACTTGCTGCCCGCGCCCATCTTCCGCGTCACAGCCGAGCTGCAAGCACGTCGTCGGCTCGGGCTCACCGCGACGCTGGTGCGCGAGGACGGCAAGGAGGACGAAGTCTTCTGTCTCATCGGCCCGAAGCGTTACGACGTGCCCTGGAAGGTGCTCGAGGAGAAGGGTTTCATCGCCGAGGCGCGTTGCGTCGAAGTCCGTGTGCCGCTCGACGCGAACTGGAAATCGCAGTACGCCTTCGCCGACGCGCGCGGCAAGTTCCGCGTGGCCTCGGAAAACCCGGCGAAAACTGCCGTGGTGAAGCGCATCCTCGCGCTCCACCCCGGATCGCACGCGTTGATCATCGGACAGTACATCGAACAGCTCGAAGCGCTCGCCCGACACGTGCAAGCGCCGCTCATCACGGGCAAGACGCCGACGGCCGAACGCGAGAAGCTCTACGCCGCGTTCAAGTCGGGCGCGGTACCCGTGCTGGTCGTGTCCAAGGTCGGGAACTTCGCGATCGACCTGCCCGACGCGAACGTCGCGATCCAGATCTCGGGGACGTTCGGGTCCAGGCAGGAAGAAGCTCAGCGGCTCGGCCGTGTGCTGCGTCCGAAGTCCGACGGTTCGGGCGCGGTCTTCTATTCGATCGTGACGCTCGGCTCGCGCGACCAGGAATTCGCGCAGCGACGACAACTGTTCTTGACGGAACAGGGCTACACCTACGAGATCCTGGACGCGAGCGCCCTCGATGCGCCGCGCGAGACCTTGGCGCGATGACTCGACAGGAAGATCCGCAGCTACCCGCGCCTCTGGGCAATGGCCACGTCGAGAAGAACGGTGCCGCGCGCGGCTCCCGTGCGCGCTCGACGGATGCCGTCACGAGCGTGCGCGAGCACGATCTGGCCGAGCTCTATCGCTTCTGGTCGGGACAACGCGCCGTGCGCGTTCCCGAGGACGCGGCGGAGGTTCGCCGACAAGTCATCGATTGGATGAACCAACCGTCGGTCGTCGAAGCGCGCTTGGCCTTGTTGCCGCGCCGATTGCTGTCGATCCTCGATCTGCACCTCGAGTCGCCGCGCTACCAGTGCACGGCCGCCGAGCTCCTGAACGCACGTCATCTGGCCTACATGTCGAGCTACGACTTGCAGGCGAGCCTCGCGGTCCTCGGCCGGCACGCGTTGGTCGTGGAGACGAAGCTCACCTCGGTCGAGGGTTTCGGCGCGCGCTCGTGGACGATCCCGCAGGATATCGGCGACGCGATCTTGCGTCAGCGTCGCGCTCGACGTCGTGGGATCTTCGACGCGTTCACGCTGCGCGGACACATCGATCGGCTCTACGACGATCCCTCGAGAGCGCAGAAGACGCCACCGTCGCGCGTGCGCGAACTCTACAAGCTGTACGCCAACGAATCGGCAGCCGTCGGGCGCGTGGAGCGGCTCCCGGACGGACTGCGACAACTCATCGAGAAGACGATCGTCGAGTTCGGCGGGATCTTGCCCAAGAACTTGTTCGACCGGATGGATTGGACTCTCGCCTGGGACGGGCGACGTTGGGGTCACGCGCTGGAGGAGTCCCTCGTCGGCACCGTCGAGCGCATGGAGCTCGGCCGTTACGGCATCCAGCACAACGACGAGACCTTGGTCGTCTTCAACGAAGTCGCGCTGGCGTGGTTGCGTCGCGTCGCCGTGCCCGGTGACCCGGACCGTCCGTTCGACGAGTCGTCGCTGGGCGTGGACCTGGCCTCGAACCTCTCGCGCTTCATCGCCTACGTGGTCGAGCACGACGTCCGCTTCACCGTGCGCGGTGAGATCTTCAAGACGACGGAACGGCGCATCCAAGAGGAGCTTCTGCCGAACCCCGGACGCGAGATGTCGCGCGCCGACGTCTTGGCCTTCGTCTACGGATTCACGAAGGGCGCGCGCCTCATCGAGTCGACGGGCGAGCGCACATTCGCGCTCACGAACGCCGGTCGCGATTGGGAAGCACACGACCTCGAGCAGAAGTTGCGCATGCTGCTCGAGTACGCGATCGAAGAGCGCGATCTGCCCGGCGAACATCACCATCAGGTGCGGATGCGGCGGATCCTGATGCGGCTCTTGAAGCGCGTCGAACCCGGCGTCTGGTACGACCTCATGTACGTGCCGTTCCTGTCACGGAACACGTACTTGTGCAGCCTCGACGACCTGGCCGTCGACGAGTACTTCGCCACGCGCTTCCAAGCCGGCGGCTACACGCCGATGGACGACATCCAGCGGCTCGCGTGGCATCTCGTCACGTGGGTGAAGCAGCGTCTCTACCTGCTGGGTCTCGTGGATCTCGGATACGACAAGTCCGGTCGCCCCGTCGCGATGCGCCTCACGCGGATCGGCGCGCGACTCCTCGGCGTCGTCGACGGAGCGCCCGAAACCGCTGCCGCTGTCGGCAGCTTGATCGTCACGCCGGACTTCGAGGTCGTCTTGTTCCCGACGGGCGACGATGGCGAGCTGATCCACGACCTCGATCGCTTCTGCACGCGCGACAAGCAAGGCGGCGTCATGAGCTTCCGGATCAGCGAACGTTCGGTGCAACGTGCGCTGCACGAGGGGATGTACTTGAAGCGTGTGCTCGCGACTCTGGAGCGGCACTCGCGCACGCCCGTGCCGCAGAACGTGCTCTTCTCCGTGCGCGACTGGGCTGCACAGGCGGGGTGCATGCACCTCGGACCAGACTACGTGGTTTCGGCCGACGACGCGGATCTCGTGACGCGCTTCCGCGGCGATCCGGGCGTGCGGCCGCTGGTGCGCGAGAACCTCGACGA
>CAZKIY010000112.1:0-2661 GCA_964552875.1 uncultured Planctomycetaceae bacterium | reverse complement strand
CACGCGCACGACGTTCCGGAGGCCTGGGACGGCGCCGACTACCTGACGTTCGGACCGGTGTTCGCGACGCCCAGCAAGTTCGGGCTCGTCGAGCCCGTCGGCGTGGACGGCCTGCTCCGAGCCGTCCGCTCGACCTCGATCCCGATCTTTGCTTTAGGCGGAATCGGCGCGGAGAACGCAAGCACTCTCGCGGCCACTGGATGCCGCGGGATCGCCGTGAGGAGCGCATGGATGGAGTCCCAAGGGACGCGAGCGCGCTGGCTCGATCTCGTTCGCTCGTCACGCTGAGTCGGCCCGAGCGGTGATCCCCGCAACGCGGAGCGAGGGGCCACCGTCGAACTCGCGTAGGCTCTGCACCGCGATGACTTGGTCCGAAGATTCGATTCACCGTGCACTCCTCACCGGGCCGAAGCCGCGTGGGCTCGCCGGCAGCCGCGGGCACGACGCGGCGGTGCTTCTTGGCATTGCGGGACGACCCGTGGTGTGCGTCGACTCGTGCATCGAAGGCGTGCACTTCGAGAAATCCGCGCCCGCGCGCGACGTCGGTCGCAAGGCTTGCGCGCGTGCGCTGTCGGATCTGGCGGCGACCGCAGCGCGTCCGCGCGCCGTGCTGCTCGCGCTCTCCGCAGGACACTCGCGATCCGAAGCGTGGATCCTCGAGTGCGTCGCTGGCGTGCGCGCTGTGGCGCGTGAAAACGGCGCGGATCTCGTCGGCGGAGACCTCGCGTCGAGCGAAGGGCCGACGAGTCTCGTGGTGACGGCGATCGGTGCGTACACAGGACGAGGAACGCCGCCCGGCCGCGATCGAGCGCGCGTCGGCGACGTCGTCGTCGTCACGGGACCTCTCGGCGGCAGCATTCTCGGTCGACACCTGAGGATCGCACCGCGCATCGAGCAGGGCCTACGTCTGCACGCTCTCGGCGCTCGCGCGCTGATGGACGTCTCCGACGGCCTCGCGTGGGATCTCCACCGACTCGCGCGCGCGGCCGGGGTGCGCATCGAGCTCGACCTCGACGTGGTGCCGATCCATCGCGACGCGCGGCGTCTCGCGCGTCGCACCCAGCGCGAACCTTGGGATCACGCGCTCCACGACGGCGAGGATCACGAGCTGATCGCGACGCTGCCCAAGTCGGCTGTCCCGCGGGCCGACGCCACGGCGATCGGACGTGTCCTGCGTGGTAACGGACTGGTGTTGCGCCGAAAGGACGGCGAACTCGCGGCGTGGACGCCCGACGCCGGAGGTTGGAAACACGGTGGCTGAGCGCGCGTGGACTTCGCGGGATCCGGAAGCCACCGAAGCCTTGGGAGAGGCGCTCGGCCGCGCCGCATTCCCCGGGCTCGTCGTCGCGCTCGACGGCGACCTCGGCGCGGGCAAGACGTGCTTCGTACGTGGGCTGGCGCGCGGGCTCGACGTCACGGAGCCCGTCTCGAGCCCGACCTACGCACTGATGGCGACGCACTCGGGCCGCATCCCGCTGCACCACTTCGATGCCTGGATGGAGGGGCGCGAGCGCGCGTTCCTCGCCGACGGAGGCTTCGAGTGGCTCGACGGCGGGGGAGTCGCGGCGGTCGAGTGGGCCGCGCGCGTGGCCTCCGTGCTACCGGCCGAGCGGCTGGAGCTCCGACTCGAACACGTCGGGCCCGACGTGCGGCGCATCCGTGCCTTCGTTCTCGGCGGCGGCGAAAGAGCGCGGCAGATCGAGCGTATCGTGCGCGAACTCCCACCGATCCCCGGTCTCGACGTCGATTCCTAGCGCGTTCCGTACGCGCAGCGCGTGGCCGGGGATCGGCGCATTCCCTATCCTCCCCGCCCTCATGCTGCGCGCAGTCGGTCTCTTCGTCGCTCTCGCCCCTCTACCGCAAGGCGTCGGAGTGACCCCGACCCCCGTTCCGGGTGTCAGCCTGAGCACTCAGGACCCCGCTCGGCTCTTGGGACCCGACCGCGCACTCGCGATCACGCTCGAGGGTGCCTACGAGTTGGCGCTCGAGCGCAACCTCGACTTGCAGGTCGCGGCGACGGACGCGCAGATCGCCGTCTACCGCGCGCGCGGATCCTGGGGTGCCTTCGACTGGGTGCTCGGCGCACAACTCGGCTACAGCGACTCCGAGTTCCAACCGCAGAACATCTTCGGCGGCGGCAGCGAGACGAATCTCGACTACGGAGTCGATTTGACGAAGCCGACCTCGGTCGGCGGCACGTTCCAGTTCGGCTACCAGACGACGCGGAGCGAGACGGATGCCGGGTTCACCGCTCTCCCTCAATCGTCGCGGGACGTCGTGTCGCTGAGCTACATGCAGCCGCTCTTGCGCAACGGCTGGACCGACTACGCCACGTCGACGCAGGAGCTCGCGGAGCTCGAGGCCTTGCGCTCGGATCAGGGGGTGCGCCGCTCGCGACAGAAGGTGCTGCTCGACGTCGCGAACGCGTACTGGGATCTCGTCGCGGCGCGCGAGCAACTCGACGTGGCCGAGAAGAGCCTCGCGCTGACTCAGGCCCAGGTCGATCAAGACCAGCGGCGACTCGACGCCGGACTCGGCACGGAGATCGACGTCCTCCAGGCGCAGGCGGACGTCGCGACGCGCGAAGAGCAACGACTGTTGCGCGACTTCGAAGTGCGCACGGCCGCGGACGGACTGCGAAAGCTCCTCTTCCCGGGCACG
>CAZKIY010000111.1:0-12241 GCA_964552875.1 uncultured Planctomycetaceae bacterium | reverse complement strand
TCGGCCCTCGGCGCGCGGCGCGCGGCCCTCGGCGCGCGGCCCTCAACCTCGGCCGTCGACCCTTGGCTCTCGTCCCCCGGCGCGCGGCCCTCAACCTCGGCCGGCGACCCTTGGCTCTCGTCCCTCGGCGTGCGGCCCTCAACCTCGGCGTGCGGCCCTCAACCTCGGCCGGCGGCACTCGGCACTCGGCACTCGGCACTCGGCAGTAGCCCGAATCTCTCATCACGTCGTTGACTCGGATTGAATCGAGCACGTCGGTCACGTCGGGTGGAGTGGACGTGGCCGGATCGCAGCTACGCCTCCCGGAAGCAGCTGAAATGTGTGCGGAATCAAACTCGGGCCGGGTCGTTGAGGGGTCTACCGCGCTTGGTTGTCGGCGACGGTCACGAAGCCGCCCAGGATCCTTCGATCCCGACCACTCTTCGCACCTGACGACCGTTCAGGTCGTTGCGACCGATGGTCCACGGAGCCTTGCCAGGGCCTCGGCGAAGAGCTGCTGCAGCGGGAAGGCTTGACTGAGCGACACCCATACTCGGCGCACGCTGGTTCGGATCTGCGCGCCGACTTTCAGCAAGCGCACACGAATCGTGTCGCACTGAGCACGCGCGAGTTCTGTTCCCTCGAGACCGATGCGTCGCAGCGCTTGCATCAGCGCGTACCCGATCGAAGCGCAGTACAGGCGCACTAGGTTCGCGGCCATCGTGTGCGCACTCACGCGATCAGCGAAGAGGCCGAGCTGCTGTTCCTTGATCCGGTTCTCCATGCCGCCGCGGGCGCAGTAGAGCTTCTCGTACAGCTCCTGTGCCCCGACTTGCTCCTCGGGGATCGACGTCACGACGTAACGCGGGTTGTCACCGCGCGCCGAATGCTCGGCACGCAGCACAACGCGTCGCGCACGCGACCACGAGTCGACCGTCTCGTACTCGAGTTCGCCATAGCGGCGCTCGCTCTTCAGCGTGGCGGCGTAGGCCCATTGCGCCATCCCGAGGTGGTACTCGGACATCGAAAGGAGACGGGAATTCTCGGCCAAACCGATCACGTAGTCGATGTCGTTCGCCTCACACCACGAGAGCGTCGCGTCGCGGCAGAAGCCCGAGTCCGCGCGGATCACGATCTTCACGCGCGGCCAGCGCGCACGGATGCGGTCGACGATCGGCATCAGCTCTTCGACCGATCCTTTGCTGGCGTGGGTGTTCGCCGGACGCAGGCGCGCGCACAGCAGATGCTCGCCGGCGAAGATGTAGAGCGGCAAGTAGCAATAGCTGTCGTAGTACGCGTGGAAGAAGCGGCCTTCCTGCCGACCGTGAATCGGAAAGTCCGTCGCGTCGAGATCGATCACGATCTGCTCGGGAGCGTCGACGTGGCTCTCGAGGAAGACGTCGGTCAGCAGTCGATCGACGGCCGGAGCATCGATCGAGATGCGCTTGTAGCGATCACTCGCTGCATCGGTGGTCGTCGAGAGTTCGAGGCGATTCAGCGTGAGCTTGCCGGCCAAGCGTGCGTTCGATCGCGACTTGCGGGCGATCGTGCAGAACAGAGTCGTCGCGAAGCGTGTCGTGATCCGAAATGTCTTCGTAGCCGAGACACAGGCCGAGGACGCGCTGCTTCACCAACTCGGCC
Organism: uncultured Planctomycetaceae bacterium; assembly: GCA_964552875.1. Classification (GTDB taxonomy): domain Bacteria; phylum Planctomycetota; class UBA1135; order UBA1135; genus JAEUHZ01. The sequence continues at coordinate 10,621 of CAZKIY010000111.1, read as the reverse complement.
GCGCTGTGCTCGATGCGCGCGGAGTCGCGGTGGTCTTGGAAGCAGGAGGCGAAGCGCTCGAGGATCCGGGTGCGTCGCTCGACCTCTGCAAGCAGGAGAGCACCGCCGTCAGAGCTGATCATTCCGCCGTCGAAACGGGCCACGATCCCGGAACTCGGTGTGGCTACACTCTGTCATCGCCGTCGGTCTCCGCTCGTGAGTTGAAGGGTCTTTTCACATCCCCACTTACGAACGGGACCGCGGCGAGTTGACTCAAAGGTGGTGAGAGATTCGGGCTAGGCACTTGGCGCTCGGCCCTCAACCTCGACCGTCGGACGGAGAGACCATCGAACCGACGGGACATCTCGACCCCAGTTCGTCTCGAGCCATCGACCGAGGACGCTGCAACCGAGCTCTCGAGGTCCGGTGCTCGCAGCACAGTTCAGGCGTGCCGACGATTCCGCGCACATCCGCTGCATGTGTCGTCTCGCGGCCGAACGCGGGCCGTACGGGTGTTCGGAACATCGAGACCCTGCTCACGGGATCATCGAGCTGATCACCCCGACTTCGCCGGCGCTTCGAGCACTCCCAGCGACGGGCGGCCTCCTGCAGGTCCCTCCTCCGTCCATCCCGGGCCTCGCTTCGAGCGTCGATTCGCAGTGCAGCCCACGAGACCGGCCGGACTCCAGAGATCGCAGACGCTGCAGGCGACGTGATCTCGACCCAGCGCGGCCGTGTACCCGCGCGGGTCGGACTTCGGCAGCGAGTTCCCCGCACCGCTGCTGACGGCCCACACGACTTCCCGAAGCCCCTGGAAAATGCGCGGCGCGAGCGCAATGTGCGCTCGCCGCGAACTGCGCTCACGATGCGTTGCGTGCCTCGCTTCCTGTGGCTCGGACTGATCGTGTGCGCGCTCGCCTTGCTGGTGCTCGATCTCGTTCGTGCGGTCGAGCCAGATGGCAACGTGGACTCGGGGATCGCGGCCGCTCGCTCGGAATATTCGAGTCCGAGTGCGCATCTCGTCGCCGCGCACGACGTCGACCAGACGGATCGCGCACCGATCGATGCGACCGAGCCGATCGATACCGCGAAGGTCGCAGCACCGGGCCGTACTGAGTCGACTCGCGCGATACACGGTTGGACCGACGTGAGCATCGAGCGAGAACCGCGCTTCGAGTCCGGCGTGATCGAAGTCCACGTCGTGAGCGATCACGACGGTCGACCTCTGGCGGGCGTAGAAGTCGCGCTCGCGCGCGATGAAACTCCCGAGGTGCAGACGACGGGTTCAGGCGGCACCGTGGTGTTCACCAACGTCGTCGAGGGTCGCGCGAGTCTCTCTGCGATCCTCGTGGGTCACGCACGAGCCGCGGGGGAGGCTTCGATCTCACGCGGATCTCCGCATGCGAGCGTCGAGCTGCGGCTCGTCGTCCATCTCCGGGATCCTCGTGGGCTGGCGTTCGATCCCGCGGCGTGGCAAGTCGACCGACCCGCGGCGAGGCGGATCGGGATTCGACTCGACAGCCGTTGCGGCGGCATGGGCACCGCGTTCGACGCGGTCGACGTGCTTCGGTACGGCGCGCGCTCCGGGGAGCAGGGCCTCGGCCCCTTCACGTGGCGCGTGCGCATCCAACGGACCTCCGACGTCTGCGTTCACGCCTTGCTGGACGATGTGATCATCGGAGTGGGACTGCTCGATCCCGCGGCAACCGAGCTCGAGGTGCGCCTCGATCCATCCGCCGTCGAGGCCGTGTTGGCGCCCGTGCTCATCCGCGTGCTCGAGGTGGGGAGTGAGGCGCCGATCGCTGGCGCGCAGATCGAGTTCCAGGGCGGCGCCGGCCACTCCGGCCTTCGTGCGGGCCTCGACGGTCGAGCCCGCGTCTCGACCGCCTCCGCGCCGTCACGGGAGCTCGTCGTGACGGCGCGTGGATACGCCACGGCCAAGCTCACGCTCTCGCGCCCCTATCCTCCGGAGTCCGTCGAGCGCTTGCCGGTCGGCCGCCGCATCGCGGGTCGCGTCTTCGATCTGAACGGCGCGCCACTGGCGACAGCGAGTCTCGACCTGTACGCGGTGAAGGTCGACGACACGGCCCCGCCGGTCATGCGCAGCGGCAGCGGCAGCCGCGGCGGATTCGAGTTCGAGAGCGTTCCTGCCGGCGAGTACCGAGTCCAGGCGAGGTACGGCTCGACTCGCGTCGAAATCGCCGCGGATTGTCGCGACCGCGACGTGCTCGGCCTCGACGTGAAGCTCTCAGTCCCGAAGCCCGCGGCATCCGAAAGCCCGCGTTGATCGAGGCACTCGACCTCACACAGCAAACGAAGGCCGCTCGACGTTCGAACCCGTTCCGGTTGCGGCGCGCACCGAAGCCGCCGAGGATGATGCGATGCCGCGTCCGCTCGTCCTCGCGCTCGTCGTGTGCGCACTCAGCGTCGCGGTGGCGGTGTCCCTCTCGCTCCGGAACCGTCCGATGAGCGAGGGCGAGGCCGGTCGCGCCGCGGCGACGGATAGCGCGGCGAATGCGCGCGATCCCGGTGCCTCGATCGCAGCGGAGAGCAAGCGCGCGCAACCCGACCCTCGATCCGACGACTCGACGTCCGCACGCGCGACGGCGTGGCGCGATCCGCATCGCGGCCCGTTCGAAGTGCTCGTCGTGCGCGAGGAAGACGAGACGCCGATCGTCGGCGCGAAGGTGTGGGGCGAGCGGGGGACGACGAGCGAGGATCTCGGCGCGCGTATCACCGGCGCCGACGGTCGCGCGCGCTGGAACGACCTCGCGGAGCGCGCGCTCGCGATCGAGGCCACTGCGCCCGGTTGCACGACGGCGAGCGTGCGTCTCGCTTTCGACCCCGTGCTCACGGCGAGTCCGTTCGTCGTGCGCTTGCCGGCCCAGCGCGATCTGCGCGTGCGCCTCGTGGATGCAAGCGGCATGGATGCCACGCCGGCGACGCTCGGATTCGATCCCTTTTGGTCGACGAACCTCACACTCGGGCTCGCCGCCGAGTGCTCGGGCGTCGGTCAGCGTTTCGACACGCGCGGCGCGCCGACGCATCGCACGCACACGGACGCGACGTCGGAGCACGCTTTGGCCTGGCGCATCCAGATCCGCGGGAACGATGCGACGTGCGTTCACCTCCTGCTCGGCGACGTGGTTCTCGCCGCGATGCCGCTCGATCCGCGCGCGACGGAACTCGCGATCCGCGTCGAGCGCGAGGACATGCACCGCTGGCTCGATCCGATCGTCGTGCGAGTCCTGGAAGAGAGCACGCGCGCGTCGGTTCCCGGTGCCGAGGTCCTGATCACGCCGCATCCGTTCCGAGACTCGAGGCGGACTTGCGACGACGCTGGGCTCGTGCGGTTCGAGGACTTGCTCGCGGGAGAGTTCCAATTCACGGTCACGGCCCGAGGTTTCGCCTCCGAATCGGTGCGCGTGCGTCGCCCGATCGCCGGCAGAATCGAAGTCCTGTTGAAGGTCGGTCACGACGTCGACGGTGTCGTGCTCGATCCCGCCGGAGCGGCGAAGTCGGGCGTGGTCCTCGTCGCGTACGACGCGGCCGAGTTGGGCCGGACGGCGCGAGCGCTCCAGTCCGTGACGAGTGACGTCGCGGGTCGCTTCGCATTCCACGCGCTGCCCGCGGACGAGGTCGTGGTCGTCGCCTCGCTCGCAGGCGCCGCGCAAGATGCCGTGTTCCTGCCCGCGCGCGAGAACCTTCCCGCGGCGTGTCACCTCGTCGCGTGCCGAGGCGGCGCGCACGACGTCGTCATCCGCTGGGTGCCCCTGGACCCCAAGACATACTCCCGCGCACGAGCTGCGGCCGGCGATCGCTGAAGACACGATGTCCGCTCGAACCCACATCCACGAAACGCAGCGCGGCGCGACACGCGGGATTCTCGCCGCTCTCGTCGTCGCGCTCGGACTCGGTGGACTGGCGTTGTGGCGCATCGACGGCAGCACATCCCTCAGCCACGCACCGATCGGGGACGGCGAGGTTCAGGCCTTCGATGTCGTCCGAGACGACGCCGCGGGCAGAGCGAGCGCGAGCACGCACCAGTCCACGATCGTCGAAGCGCCGACCTCGTCGGCCGCAGCGCGCAACGAGGAATCCATCGTGACGCCGACCTCCGAACGCTGGTCCGGAGGTCGGATCACGGGTCACGTCCTCGGCGGGCCCGGCGCATCCGAACCCGTGGTCGGCCGCGAGGTTCGTGCGCACGCGCCGCGCAGTTCGTTCCCGGTGAAGGCTCAGCGCACACGCACGGATCGGGACGGTCAATTCGAGTTCGTGGACCTCGTGGCTGCTCGCTGGGAGATCGACGCGCGAGCGACCGCGCTCGAAGTCGGTGGAACCGCGTTCGTGGTGCTCGACGAGATCGAACTGCCGCGCGCCGAAGTCGAGATCCACTTCCCGTACGAACGACACGTGGAGGTCCGACTCGTCGACAAGCGCGGAGATCCGATCACGTCGGAGTCTCTCGGGCTCGATCGCGCGTTCTTACCCGTCGTCGCGGTCGGCGTCGGCAATGTGTGCGTCGAACCCGGGCACGCGTTGTCACCGAAGGACACGCCCCTCTCGCGCGTCGCGGACAAGAGTCCGAAGGGCGAACGTCACACTTTCGACGTCGTGATCCAGAGCGCGGGTGCGGAGTGTTTGCACGCGTTGTTCGGCGATCGCGTGTTGGCGAGCCGTCCGCTCTTGCGCGAAGAACAAAGCGTCGAACTGTTCGTCGATCCAGCCGAGGTCGCGCGCCTCCTCGGGCCGTGCAGCGTGCACGTCGTCGACAAGAGCGACGGCAGCCCGATTCCTGCGGGAATCGTGCGCTTTCAAGGCCCGAGCGGATCGTTGGAGCGCGAGTTGGACCGCTACGGCCTGGCCAGCCTCTTCGGCGTCCCATTCGGGACCGTGCGCATCCGGGTGGAAGCACGCGGCTTCATCTCGCGCGCGATCGACGTCGAAGTGCCGACGAAGACAGCACTGCGCGTCGAGCTCGCTCCGGCGCGTCGCCTCGGCGGACGCATCGTGTTCGCGGGTAGCGGCGACGCGAGTCGATTCAATCCCGCGGTGTGGCGCGTGAGCGATCCGGCGAAGCGGCTGGGTGACCCCACGGCTCACGCGAACCGTCCGACGGCCGAGGACTTCGGCTTCGATCCACTCGAGGCCGGGATCTACGTCGTCGCCGCCGTTCCGGGTTCCGTCGGCCTCCTGACCGCCGACGACATCCGCGAGGGACGAGGCAGCGGCGCCGCGTGGGTCGATCTCAGGCGGGTCGACGTCCACAGCATCGTGCTCGACGTGCCGGCTTGGCTCGATGAACCGTGAGCGAGTTCAAGGACTGCCGAGCCACTCGTTGAAGCCGCGGATTCCGGCGATGCGCAGTCCGTCGCGATAGAGACCGGTCCGCGCGCGATCGAGCGAGCCGTCGGGACCGAACTCGAACCAGTCGCCGTCGCGCTGCCCGTCTTTGTGGGAGCCGTGCGTACGCTTCGCGCCGCTCGGCCACCACGACTCGGACGGGCCGTGAGGTCGGCCGTTCTCGTGACGTGCTCGTGTGAGCAAGCGACCGCGCCAGTGGGTTTCCACGACACTGCCCGCCGCGTCGTCGATCCGCGTCGCACGAGCGAGACGCGTCGCGAGCCAAGCGTGCAGTCTTGGCCAGCGGCGGGGGCGGGATGTGTCGGTCACGAGGGCAGCGTAACCCGCGCCAACAGCGGGCCTTCGACGTCGTGGAACGGAGCGCCGCTGCGAGCTCTTCGGCGTGGAACGCTGGACGCCGCTGCCGAGCCGCACGAGGATGGAGTCATGGCGAACACTCCCCGGACCACCCTCGCCGAAGCGATCCAACGTCTCGAATCCGCTCGGCTGGCGCTCGCCGTCGCGCTCGCGGCCCCGCACGTCACGGCGGGTGAACGAGACAAGCTGCGAGCCGACCACGCGGAGGCGCAAGCGCTCCTGCGTACGGCGCAGGGCGAGGTCGACGCGGCGACGGGTCGGCGCCCGGAGCCGCCCGTGTGATGTGATTCGCCGGAGCGGCCGGCTCGCGAACCGAGAGCCCGTGAAGAAATCGATTCTACGGGCTCTCGGATTCATGTGGCGACACTTCACGTCGCGAGAGCGTGTGATCTCTCCACACGCTCTGAGCGTCGGACCGCGCACGGGGACCGCAAGAGTTCTTGCGTTGCGGAGCAGGCTTAGTGAGGTAAGCTCTGGCTCTCATGGCGTTGGATCTCAAAGATCTGCGTGCGCGGCTCGGCCTTTCGCAACAGGAACTCGCGGGCCTGCTCGGCGTCCACGCGATGACGGTCAGCAAGTGGGAGCGCAAGAAGCTCCGACCCGGCCCCCACGAGAAGCGCCTCCTCGCAAGCTTCGCGGCGGCTGCCGAGCGCGGGATCCGCGCGCCGACGCGCGGCAAGCGTCCAGATCCCGTGCGTTTCCTGGCCGATCTCCTGGCGCATGCGGAGTCGAAGCCGGACATCGACCTCGGAACGCTCAGTGCGACGAATCGCTTCGCGGGACGCGTCGTCGAACTCGTGCGCGGCGACGTCGTGACGAAAGTCGTCGTCGAGGTCGCGCCCGGGGTGCGCATGGGGTCCGTGATCACGACGGACTCCGTGGATCGGTTGGGCCTCGCGATCGGTGTGCGCGCGACGGCGATCGTGAAGGCGACCGACGTCCTGCTCGCCAGCGGAGGGGCTTGAAGCATGCTTCGCATCCTGGCGTTGCTCACCAGCGTCGTGTTGTCCGTCGGATGCACGAAGTCCGCGCCGGCGAGCGCAGCTCGGCGTGAGGTGACTGTTTTCGCGGCCACGAGCTTGCGTGATGCCTTGCAGGAGATCGCACCCGCCTTCGAATCGGCCCAGAATGCTCGAGTCGTCTCCGCGTTCGGATCCTCGGGCGACCTCGCGAAGCAGATCGTCGCCGCTGATCGCGCGGACGTGTTTCTCTCCGCGGACGGGCGCGAGATGGATCGTGTCGCGAACGCGTCCCGCATCGACGAGTCGACGCGGCGCGACCTCTTCGCGAATCGCCTCGTGGTGATCGAGCCGACCGAGGGTGCCTCGGGTGCTTTCACGGGTGACTTCGCGAGGCCGCAACTTGGCGACGCCCGCATCACGCGCTGGTCGCTCGCGAGCGTCGAAACCGTTCCCGCCGGTCGCTACGCGAAAGCGTGGCTCGAATCGATCGGCATGTACGAGCCGTTGCGCGATCGCGTCGTGCCCGCGGTCGATGTGCGCGCCGCGCTGGCGGCGGTCGAATCGGGCGCATGCGCGGCGGGAATCGTCTACGCGACGGATGCGACACGTTCGAAGCGCGTTCGCGTCGTGCACCGTGTCCCCGAGGCGGAAAGTCCGGCGATTCGTTATCCGGGCGCAGTCGTCGTGAAAGGTGAAGCCGGTGATCTCGGCGCGGCGTTCTTGCGCCACCTCGCGACGAACGACGTCGCCGCCGTCTTCGAGCGTCACGGGTTCGTCGTGTTGCGTTCGGCCAACTGATCCGTGGTCGACGCGAAGATCGTCGAAGCTCTGGTCGTGACGCTGCGCGTCGCGATCGTCGCGACGATGCTCGCGGCACCGTTCGCGCTCGCTGCCGGCTACCTCCTCGCGCGACGAACGTTCGTGGGGAAGAGCCTGGTCGAGACCTTGCTCGCACTCCCGCTCGTCCTGCCGCCCACCGCGATCGGCTACCTCCTGCTCGTCGCGTTCGGTCGCAGCGGACCGTTCGGCGAGCAAACGCTGGGCTTCGATCCAGGGATCCTCTTCACGTGGCGGGGAGCCGTACTCGCGAGTGCGATCGTGTCCTTCCCGCTCGCAGCGCGAACGGCCCGCTCAGCCTTCGAGGTCGTCGACCCGCGGCTCGAGACGATGGCTCGTTCGCTCGGGATGTCGCGCGTGACGGTGTTCCTCTGCGTGACGATCCCGCTCGCGCGCCGCGGACTGCTCGCGGCGCTGGCACTCGCGTTCGGGCGCGCGCTAGGCGAGTTCGGCGCGACCGTGATCGTCGCGGGCAACATTCCCGGTCGCACGCAGACGATCCCGCTCGCGATCTTCGACGAGATCCAGCTCGGGAACGAACGCGGCGCGCTCGTCCTCGTCGGCGTGGCGACGGCTCTCGCCTTCGTCGTCCTCTTCGCGGTCGAACGACTCGGTCGAACGCGGGTCGTCGCATGAATCTCGCCGTGGATGTCGAGCTTCGGCAGGGGAAGTTCCAGCTGGCCACACGATTCACGAGCAGCGCACGCACGCTCGGCGTGTTCGGTCCGTCGGGCTCGGGGAAGACGAGTCTCGTCGAAATCCTCGCCGGGTGGCGACGACCGGATCACGGCCGGGTCACGGTCGGCGGAGCGACGTGGTTCGATGCCGCTCGAGGGATCGACGAGCCCGCCGTGATTCGACGTGTCGGCTACGTTCCGCAGGATCTCCTGCTCTTCCCGCACTGGGATGTGCGCGGCAATGTGCGCGCCGGTGTAAAGCGCGGTGACGCGACCTCGAACGAACAACGACTAGCGCTCTCGATCGAAGTGCTCGGCATCGGGGCACTGCTCGACAGTCGTCCATCGACGTTGTCGGGAGGCGAGCGTCAACGCGTTGCACTCGCACGTGCATTGGCCAGCGATCCGGCGATCCTGCTGCTGGACGAACCGCTCGCGTCGCTCGACCTCGAGCTGCGGCGCGCGAGCCTGGCGCATCTCGCTCGCGTGCGTGAAGCATTCGACGTGCCGCTCGTCGTCGTGTCGCACGATCCGACGGAGATCCTGGCCCTGTGCGAAGAGTGCGTCCGTCTCGAGAACGGTCGCGTCGTCGAGCACGGACCCGCGCGCCGTGTGTTGCTCGGCGCGGCGCGTTCGGCCGGGACGTTCGAGAACGTTCTGCGCGGTCGCGTGGTGCCGGGCCGTGAGTCGCACGTCGAGCTGGAACCCGGTGTGGGGCTGGACGTTGCCGAGCGCGGACTCAGAGCATCCACGGAAGTTCTTGTCGCCCTGCGCGCCGAGGACGTGCTCGTGGCTACGGGTGAGCTACCGGGAATTTCGGCGCGCAACGCTCTCGTCGCGCGCGTCGAGGACGTGCGCATCGACGGCGAAGATGCCTGGATCGAAGCGCGCATCGGTCGCGACGTCGTGTTGACCGTGTTACTCACTCCGGGCGCTGTCGCCGACCTCGGGCTCGCACGCGATCGCGAGGTGCGCCTCGTGATCAAGGCTCAGGCGTGTCGAGTGCTCGCATCGACGCCGAGGTGACGCGTGGGTCGAAGGCCACGCACCGCGGCGCGCCGACCTCACGCGTTCGCGCCGTGACGGGTCCGGCCGGACTCGCCGTGTGAACTCGTCGAGACTCATCCGCGTGGGCGTTCCGCCGATCGCGTGCGGAGGATGGCCGCGATCGGATCGAGCGAAACCGTGGGCGTGCGGGTGCTCGTTCAGCCGCGCGATGCCGCGTGCAAGGACCGCCCCGTCGCCGCAGCCATCACGCGTGATTCGGCCACGAGGTTCACGAGCTCGGCCGGCAACAACGCTTGCGGTCCATCGCTGCGCGCTTCGGCGGGGTTCTCGTGCACTTCGACGGCGACGCCGTCCGCACCAGCCGCGATCGCGGCGCGTGACAGCGGAGGAATGATCCGCGCGATGCCGGCCGCGTGCGCGGGATCCACGAGCAACGGCAAGTGCGTCCACTCGCGCATCAAGGGCAGAACGGTGAGGTCGAGCGTGTTGCGCGTGGCTTTCTCGTACGTGCGGATGCCGCGCTCGCACAGGAGGATCCGCTCGCATCCGCCCTCGGCGAGGTACTCGGCGGCATGCAGCCATTCCTCCACGGTCGCGGCGAGACCGCGCTTCAACAGCACAGGCCGTCCAGCGCGCGCGATGGCCTTCAAGAGGCTGAAATTCTGCATGTTTCGCGCGCCGACTTGCAGACAGTCGATGTCGTGCTCGACGAACGCCGGCAGATCCGACGCGTCCATGATCTCGCTCACGACGGGCAGATTCGTCGCAAGACCGGCGTCCTTGAGTTGCCTCAAGCCCTCGACGCCGAAGCCCTGGAACTGGTACGGGCTCGTGCGCGGCTTGAAGGCCCCGCCGCGCAGGAGGTGCGCGCCGGCCGCCTTCACTTGGCGCGCGACGGACAGCACGTGCTCGCGTCCTTCGACGCTGCAGGGTCCGGCGATCACGACGACCGTGCCGCCGCCGACGCGCACGTTACCGACGTCGACGACGCTGGGCAGCTCGCGCATCGCGCGCGCGACGAGCAAGAGCTCGCCCATCGGCTTCGACGTCGACTCGACTTCGGATAGTTTCGCGAGCGACTCCGCCAGACCCTTCGGTGTTTTGCCCGCGAGCGCGAGGATCGGTCGCGAGCGTTCCCGCGAGCGCAACACGCGCAAGCCGTCCTTCTCCAGGGATTCCTGGAGCGCGCGCACGACCTCCTCCGTCGTTCCCGCGACGAGGCGGACGATCACGACTGTTCCTCCAGAGCGAACTGCGCGCTGTGTCGGTCGATCACGGCGAAGACTTCGGCCACGCCCTCGGCCGAGAACGGACCGCTGTGACGGCGCAGGATGTCGTCGACGGCCGCGCTGCGCAGCGGATCGGTGGCGCTCGTCTGTGAGAGCAAACGCGCGCGCTCGTCCAGCATCGCGAGGATCGCGCCGTCGAGATGGC
>CAZKIY010000110.1:5900-12289 GCA_964552875.1 uncultured Planctomycetaceae bacterium | reverse complement strand
CGGCTCGCATGGCTCATGCGCTCCCGCAGCGCGGCGCGACCAGGTCCGGAGCGGCCTCTCGGAGCCCGTGAAGAATTCACGGGCGACGCGCCGCGGAAGCGGCCAGCAGCGCCTTGGAGCGTGCAGGCTCGAGTTCTTCGCACGCTCTCAGACGTCGAGGTTCGTGATCTCCAGCGCGTGGCGCTCGATGTAGTTCCGGCGCGGCTCGACCGCGTCGCTCATCAGCAGCGTGAAGATCTCGTCGGCCCCCATCGCGTCTTCGAGCGTCACCAGATAGAGCGTGCGGCGCGACGGATCCATCGTCGACTCCCACAACTGATCGGCGTCCATCTCACCCAGCCCCTTGTAGCGCTGGATGTCCACGTCCGACTGCGCGCTCTTGCGCACCGCCAGTGCCAACTGCAACGGGGTCGTGCAACGCGCCTCGTCCTTACCGCCTTCCACGACCCACTCCGTTCCCGAACGCAACGCCACGCCTTTCTGCTCGATTCCGGCCAGCGTCTTCGCCAGATCCTCGACGTGCGCGAGGTGGCAAACGATCACATCCGCTTCTTCGCGCACGACCGGGCTATCGGGCCCTTCGTAGATCGCGAGCTCGCTGCGGCGCCCGACCTTCTGGAGCTCGAGGAAGTCCTGCAGTTCCGACAGCTTGTCGAACCAATGGTCGCGTCCGCCCACGCGAACGAGATGCGCACGAACGCGCGTCCCGTCCCACGTGCGCAGCACCTCGGACGGCTCGACGCGCGCCCACGCCGGCGCCAGCCCGTTGCACAGTTCTTCGAGACGGCGCAGGTCCTCGCACAGCGCGCGCAGCGATCCGCCTTCCCACGTCTTCCCGGTTTTCGCGTCGCGCACGGTCAACGCTTCGACGCCGCGGTCGATCAGGATCTGCCGCAGCTCCGCGTCCGTCGTGACGTAACGCGCTTCCTTCTTCGACGTGAGCTTGTAGAGCGGCGGTTGCGCGATGTAGAGCCGACCTGCCTCCACCAACTCGCGCATGTGCCGGAAGAAGAACGTCAAGAGCAACGTGCGGATGTGGGAACCGTCCACATCGGCGTCCGTCATGATGATCGTCTTGCCATACCGCAGCTTCGTGAGATCGAACTCGTCCGCGATGCCCGTACCCATCGCGGCGATGATGATCTGGATTTCCGAGTGCGAGAGCATCTTGTCGAGCCGCGCGCGCTCGACGTTCAGGATCTTGCCCTTCAGCGGCAGGATCGCCTGATAGCGCCGATCGCGGCCCATCTTGGCCGAGCCACCGGCGCTGTCACCTTCGACGAGGTAGAGCTCGCTCTCGTCCAGGTTCGACGATTGGCAGTCGGCCAACTTGCCGGGCAAGTTCCCCGACGCGAGCGCGCTCTTCCGTCGCACGAGGTCGCGAGCCTTGCGCGCCGCTTCCCGCGCGGCTTGCGCGCGCATCGCCTTCATCACGAGGCTCTTCGCGACCGCGGGATGCTCTTCGAGATACGTCGACAGGAGATCGCTGACGACCGACTCGACGATGCCCTGTGCTTCGCGGTTGCCGAGCTTGTCCTTCGTCTGTCCTTCGAACTGCGGTTCGGGAACCTTCAACGACAGGATCGCGGTCAGACCCTCGCGGAAGTCGTCGCCGGTCGGGATCTCCTCGGAGTCCTTCACGAGCTTCGCGCGCTTCGCGTACGTCGTCAGCGTGCGCGTCAACGCGGACCTCAAGCCCGCGAGGTGCGTGCCGCCACCGTGCGTGTTGATGTTGTTGACGAACGTGTAGACCGTCTCCTGGTACGCGTCCGTGTACTGCAGAGCGAGTTCGACCTCGTACTCGCGATCCGGGTTGTCGGGACTCGCCACCGCCTTCGTGAAGTGCACGATCTCCGCGTGCAGAGGCGTCTTGTTCTTGTTGATGTTCTGAACGAACGACACGAGGCCTTGCGGGAACTCGAAGTGTTCCTTCGCACCCGTGCGCTCGTCGAGCAGATCGATCGACACGTTGCGCGTGCCCATCAGATAGGCCATCTCGCGCAGACGCTTCTCGACGATCTCGTACTGGATCTCCGTCGTCGTGAAGATCGACGTGTCCGCCTTCCACGACACTTCGGTCCCCGTTCCTTGCGCCTTGCCCACGACCTCGAGCGCCTTCTCACGCGCACCACGACGGAAGCGCATCTGATGCAGCTTCCCACCGCGCGCGACCGTCACTTCGAGCCAGTCCGACAGCGCGTTCACACACGACACGCCGACGCCGTGCAGACCGCCTGACACCTTGTACGAGCTCTTGTTGAACTTGCCGCCCGCGTGCAGCTTCGTCAGCGCGACCTCGACCGCCGGAATTCCTTCCGTCGGGTGGATGTCCACCGGAATGCCGCGTCCGTCGTCGCGCACGGACATCGATCCGTCCGCGCGAATCGTCACCCAACAATGCCGCGCGTGCCCGGCCAACGCCTCGTCCATCGAGTTGTCGACCACTTCCCAAATCAGGTGGTGCAACCCGCGCACATCCGTGTCGCCGATGTACATCGCCGGCCGGACGCGCACCGCTTCCAGTCCTTCGAGGACCGTGATGGACTGCGCGTCGTAACTTTCGCTGATCGTTTCTTGTGCCATTCGTTCAGTTCTTGGGCTTGAAGGCGATACGGCGAACGTCGGGCTTGCCGAGGATTTCGTTCACGCGCTGTCGCAGCTCTTCGCCGCGAAACGTCTGGAGTTCATGGAGGTGACTGGCGGAGTCGACTTCGACCGTGAGCACGCCCTTCGACATGCGCATCGGTCGCGCGCGACGTGCGAGGTCGGGTCCCGCCGCCGTGTCGAACGCCGTGTAGACCGGCGGCACGACGCGTCGGCGAGTGAGCCCCGTCTCGCGCAGGAACGAAGACAGCGAATCCTGGAACGAGGAGAACCCGTTCCTCCCACCGCGTTCCACACGGTCGAACGCGGCACGCAACTCGCCGTCGTGGCGGGCCTGGTCGATGCCCACCGGTCGCTTCATGCGTCGACCGTGATCGGCATGACGATGTACACGTAGTTCTCGCCCAACGTGAACTTGCCCGGGCTCGTCTTCTCGTTGAACTCGAGCTTCACGAGTTCGCCCTCGCAGTTCTTCAGTCCCTCGAGCAAGTAATCGGGATTGAACGCGATCTCCGCCGACGCCGCGCCCTTGAAATCGCAGTCCATCCGCGCACGCGCATCACCGCGACCCACGGACTGGCCCGTCAACAAGAGCTCCGACTTCTCGACCTTGAACTTCACCGCGCGGGCTTCGACGCCCGTCACGTTCGCGACGAGTCGCAATTTGCGCGCGAGCATGTCGGCGTCCGCCTCGAGGAAGTTCCCCGTCTCTTTCGGAATGACCGCCGAGTACTTCGGGAACTCGCCGTCGATCAAACGCGCGAAGATCTCGGCGTTCTTCGACTTCAGGCCGATCTGGTTCTCACCGAGGAAGAGCTGCACCGTCTCGAGCGGATCCGAGATCACGCGACAGAAGAGCTGCATGCCCTTCGTCGGAACGATTGCGGGTCGAGCACGTTCCGTCGGGCCCCGGCGCTCCGCCGCGATGCTGCTCATCGCCAAACGCCGCCCGTCGGTCGCCACGAGGCGCAATTGTCCGTCCTCGTACTCCGTCAGCACGCCGTGCATCGCATAGCGCCCCGCCTCACGTGCCGCCGCGAAGGACGTCCGCTGCACGACGCGCGCGAACGCGCCGCCTTGCACCGTGACCGTCGCAAGGTCCCCGAAGCTCGCGATCACGGGGAACTCATCCCGATCGACCGTGACCAGCGCGCAGCGGTCCTCGCCTCCCTGGATCGTCAGCGTCGTCTCGTGCGTCGACAGCACGACTTCGTCCGAGGACAGGTCGCGCACGAAGTCGAGCGCCACGCGCGCCGGCACCACGGCCACACCCGGCTCGTCGACGCGCAGCACACCACCGCGGAGCACCTTCTCGTCCTTCGAGTCGCCCTCACTCGCTGCGCCGATCGGGATCCGGTAGCGCACGGAACAATCCAAGTCCGTGCCCAGGATCTCCAGCCCGTCGATCGTGGCCACGAGGCACACGTTCTCGAGCACGGGCTTCGGACTCTTCGAAGGGACGACGTTGTTCACGATGGCTAATCCATCGCGCAGCTTCTCGCGATCGCACACGACCTTCATGGTGTTCTGGCTCCGAGGTTGGTGTCGAGCGCAGCTCGAGCAAGGTTTGGGATCCCATCTAGAACCCTCTTCTCTTCGTCATCATCATCTTCATGGACGTGATGCGCTGTGGAGAAGCAGGTGAGCGATCGACGCAACGTGCTGGTGTGGCGTGACGTTGCGTACGCGACGAGCGGTGCATGCACACGCGGAGTGAGCGTGGAGGGAGCGTCGAGTACCGCAGAGTCTTCCACGCTGCTCCGCAGGTGTTGCGCGGACTCGACGTCGACGTTGGAGAAGTGTGCATTCATCCACGGAGTTTCCCGCTCGCGTCCGGACGATATGCAGGCGTTGCGCACAGGGTTTCCGCAGAGGTCTCGTGGTGAAATCGAAGGTCGTCCCAACGCCAGAAAAGCCTTGAAACTCTGGGCATTCCGCGCAGTCGTTCGAGTCCGCGTAGGGTATCGAACCGAGGAGCCTGCGTCGAGGCTCGGGGGCTGCTGAAACGCCATCGAACTGGGCTCCCGCCCCCGCGCCACGGAGGTCTGTAGGTGGCGCGTACGGCGACGGAGAGCGCAGGCTTCGGGCGCCGCTCCAGGGGTTCCGCGGACTCGCCCACGCGTACGCCGTCGCGTTCGAGAGAGGTCCAGAACGCGTCTGGACGGGCCATGGACTCGGGGTGCTCGCACCTGCGCACGCGCCCCGACGTTCAGACGGGCCGGACCTGCAATCGCGCCAAGAACCCGTCGACGATTTCGCGCAGGGTCACGTCGCTCGCGCGCAGAGTTTCGATCTTCTCGATGCCGTACAGGACGGTCGAATGGTCGCGCCCGCCGAAGTACGTGCCGATCTCTTCGAGCGAATGCCGAGTGATCCGGCGCGCGAGGTACATGGCCACTTGGCGCGGCAGCACGACCGCCGCCGTCCGGCGCTTGGACTGGAGTTCGCTGAGCTTGACGTCGAAGTGCGCGGTGACGAGTGCCAGGATGTCCCCCATCGCCGGCTGCGCACGTCGAGCCGTGAACAGGTCGCGCAAGACTTCCCGCGCGAAGTCGCACGTGAGCGGTGATCCGGACACGTTCGCGAAGCCCAGGAGTCGCGTCACGGCACCTTCGAGCTCGCGGATGTTGCTCTCGATGCGTTCGCCGAGCAACGCGGCGACGTCGTCGGGCAATTCACGACCGCGCTCGCGGCTCTTGCGCTTCAGGATCGCCATGCGCGTCTCGTAACAGGGCGGCTCCATCTCGGTGACGAGGCCCCACTTGAAGCGCGAGACGAGCCGTTCTTGCAGCGTCGGAATGTCGCGCGGCGGTCCGTCCGACGACAGGACGATCTGCTTCCCTTGCTGGTGCAGCGTGTTGAACGTGTGGAAGAACTCTTCCTGAGTCCGTTCCTTGTTCGCGAGGACCTGGATGTCGTCGACGACGAGCACGTCGACGCTGCGGTACTTGTTGCGGAATTCCGTGATGTCGCCGTTCTCGAGCGCGCTGATGAAGTGGTTCACGAACGTCTCGCACGACAAGTACAAGATGCGCGACTTCGGGTTCCGCGCGAGGATCGCGAAGCACATCGACTGCAGGAGGTGCGTCTTGCCGAGACCCACGGATCCGTGCAGGAAGAACGGGTTGTAGGCCTTGCCCGGTTGTTCCGCGGCGCCCATCGCGGCGGCGTGCGCGAAGCGGTTGCAGGGACCGACGACGAAGTTGTCGAACGTGTACTTCGGGTTCAGCCCGAGTTCGGCGGCGAGACCCAATCCGCGGATCGCGTCCGCGCCGCGCTGTGCATCGGATCGCCGCGCACCGCTGGAATCCCGATCGTCGTTCGACGAGCTCGGCCCGCGCTCGTTCGCACTCGTCGATACCGACTCGTCGTCGCTCGAACGTCGCGCGTGCGGGAGCGCGAGCTCGGGCACGACGACGACCTCGATCCGACGCGCCGAGCCCAGGACTTCGCGCGTACCGAGAGCCAGGGCTTCGCCGTAGTAACGCTCGAGCCAGTCGCGCGAGAAGTCGTTCTGCACTCCGACGCACAAGGAGGTGTCGTCGGCACGGACGAGGATCGCGCGCTGGAACCACGTCGCGAACTGCGCCGGTTCGACGCGCGCGCGAATAGCGTGCTGCAGTTCGCGCCACAGCGCCGCGAGCGCCTCCTGCGGCAGCGGATTCAGGCCGTCGGTTCCTGCGGCGTCAGGCCGCGCGCCGGCCTCGCCTGTACCCGATCGGAGCGTCTGCGCCTCGGGCGCTGCGAGCGAGTCCGGACGCGGCGCTGCGACGGGCTCGGAGCCG
>CAZKIY010000110.1:3480-5800 GCA_964552875.1 uncultured Planctomycetaceae bacterium | reverse complement strand
CGCCTCGGGCGCTGCGAGCGAGTCCGGACGCGGCGCTGCGACGGGCTCGGAGCCGGGGAAGGGCTCGAAGCCGGATGGCGAGGGAAGCGCGAGTTGCTCGGAAGCCTCCAGGAGGAGCGCGGCGACGACCGTCGACGCTCCGCTCTCGGTGCGCTGCGCGTGCTGCCGGCTTTCGAGAGACAGGGTTTGGAGCGGAACTGCTTGGAGCGGAACTGCTTGGAGCGGAACTGGACCGAGCGTCAGGATCGGAAGAGTCACAGCCGGAAGAGTCACAACCTCAGTCGTGAGGGCCGCGTTCTCGCGGTGGGCCAGTGCGGCCTCGCGCAACGCCAAAGCATTTTCGCGCCGAGCGAGCGCGTTTTCGCCGCGCGCCAGGGCGTTCTCACCGCGCGCTAGCGCGTGCTCACCGCGTGCGAGTTCGTCCTCGCCACGAGCAAGCTCCTGCTGACCTCGAGCCAGTCCGGCCAGCTCGTTCTCGCTCCGAGCCAGGACTTCTGGGCCTCGGAGCTCCTTGGCGCGATCGACTCGGGCAGGCTCACGTTCGTCCATGGCGGCTCAAAACAAGTGGAACGACGCTTGGGGGGGGGCCGCCGCGACGGCGCACGCCAGGCACGGCCCGAAGGGCGTGTCAGGGGACGAATCCCCAGCGTGAACCGTGCGCAGGCGGTGGAAGAGTCCCCTCGGACGGGTTCCAAGCCGGCGCGCGGATTCCGCGGGGGATGCGGAGGACGTGCGCGGATCGGTTTGGAACTCGCGGGGCGCGTCATCTGCGAGGCTCGGCGAACCGAGCTTTCACGGAGACGATCCCGTGCTGCGAGGGAGCGACATTCCAGCGCCGGAACGCGCGCTGTCAACGCGCGACGAGCGCGCTCTTCACGCGCCGTTCGCAAGCACGGGCAACGATGCGCGGTTAGCGCGCCGAAGAAATCGTTCTCCCCAAAGTCTCCACCGCGTTGTGGACATCTTCTTCACCGCTCTCGCGGCCGAAGGAGAGCCGGAGCGCTCCGCGTGCGCGTTCGTTCGTGTGTCCGAGCGCGAGCAGAACATGCGACGGTTCGAGCGAACCACTGGCGCACGCGGAGCCCGCGCTGACCTCGAGACCTTCGAGATCGAGGCGCACGACGAACGTGCGGCTCTCGACACCCGGTAGCGTGACGTTGAGGGTATTCGGCAGGCGCGGTTCGTCGATCGAGGGCCCGTTGATCTCAGCCAATGGGATCTTCGTGGACAGTTGTTGCCATAGAGAGCGGCACAAACGGGCCGTGCGCTCGGCGTACAAGGCTTGTTCGTGCACCGCGAGCTCGATCGCCAAGGCCGTGGCCACGATGGCGGGCACCGACTCCGTGCCGGGACGCAGGCCGCCTTCCTGACTGCCGACGCCGAGCAGCGGTTCGAGGGGGACGTCGGTGCGACGCAGCAGCAGGCCGACTCCCGGTGGGCCGCCGACCTTGTGCGCGGAGAGGGTCATCAGGTCGACGCGCTCCCACAAGTGCGCGAGCGGAACGCGCCCGAGCGCTTGGACCGCGTCCGTGTGGAGCCACGCGCGCCCGCGACCGGCGCGACGGAGGACTTCCCCGATCTCGGCGACGGGCTGGAGCGTCCCGAGCTCGTTGTTCGCGGCTTGGATCGAAACCAGGGCCAGGTCCGGGGCGAGCGCGGCGACGACCGCGCGGGCATCGACCTGACCGCGGGCGTCGACCCCGAGCCGCACGATCCGCCGTCCTTCGCGCTCGAGACGTTCCGCCGCGGCGAGGACGGCCGAGTGCTCGACGACGGACGTCACGAGGCCCTTCCCCGGTCCCGCCGCGCGGACGGCGCCGGCGAGGGCGAGCTGGATCGATTCCGTCCCGCCGGCGGTGAACAGGACCTCTTCCTCGCGGCAACCGAGCGCGGCCGCCGTGCGCTCCCGGGCCTCGTCCAGCCAAGCGCGCGCTTCCCGGCCGCCGGCGTGGACGCTCGAGGGATTGCCGCGCAGCCGTGCGAGCCGGTCGTGGAACACCTCCAAGACCTCCGGCCGGATCGGGGTCGTCGCATTGTGGTCGAGGTGGACACGCACGGCCCGACATCATCGCGAGCGCGTGCCCCGGATGGAATCGGACCGCCACGGAACGCGTCGGGCGACGCTGCCTACTCTTGGACAGGCACCCCAGGATCCACGCGACACGCGCATGGGGCCACCCGGTCAGTGCGGTCGTGATGGGAGCACCGTCCGCGGGCACGGCCTACTGCTTCAGCAGCGCAACCGTGTGTCCGTGCGGCGCGTCCGACTGGCAAGGTGAGTTCGGCGGCTGCCCGAGCTTCCTCGGCATCGGCGCGCGTC
>CAZKIY010000110.1:0-3380 GCA_964552875.1 uncultured Planctomycetaceae bacterium | reverse complement strand
GACTGGCAAGGTGAGTTCGGCGGCTGCCCGAGCTTCCTCGGCATCGGCGCGCGTCTCCTCACGTACGGAAGCGCGAGCGTGTCGGGTGACGACCTCGAACTCGCCGTGCTCGATCTCCCGCCCACGACGCTCGGCCGCTTCTACATGGGCGGAGCACCGGCGCAGGTTCCGTTCGGCAACGGACTCTTGTGCGCCGGCTCGGGCGGCTACGGCCAGTTCCGCTTCCCGGCGCAACCGGCGTTGCTCGCGACGAGCAGCTACGGCGCGTTCCGCTTCGGCCCGGGTATCGCCGCCCACAGCCAGCAGTTCTTCGGCGCACTCGGCGTGATCCAACCGGGCAGCACGTGGCGCTTCCAAGCCTGGTTCCGCGACGTGCAGAACCCCTGCGGTGGAGGCTTCAACACGAGCAACGCGACGAGCGTGACGTTCCAACCCTGACCGCGGATCGCAGCGGTTTCGAGGAGGACGAGCAGGCCGGCCCCGCGCGGGGTCGGCCTGCTCGCTGCACGTCCAGCCCGCTCACGACGACCTGCTGCAGCCGAGCTATCTCGGGCCGTGCGGCGCGCACTCGAGCGACCTCGCCCTCGCGACGATCGTGGCGAGAGATGCGGGCCAGCGAGTTCAGGACGTGCGACGTCCGAGCGCGCCGAACGGCGAGTCGTCGTACTCGATCAGGAGTGCGGCGGGGTTCTCGTACACCGCGATCGCGCCGGCGAGATCCGCATCGCCCCAACCGCCGCAGCGCAGCGCGACGATCGGAACTCCGGCGCGCTGGGCCGCTTCGACGTCGTAGGGCGTGTCACCCAACATGCACGCATCGGCCGGTGCGAGCTGGGCACGTTTCAAGGCCGCCTGCAGGATGTCGGGATCTGGCTTCGAGTGCTCCGCGTCGTCCGAGGACGTCGTCGCGTGGAGCAAGTCGTGCACGTCGCAACGCGAGAGGATCAGGTCGAGCTCGTCCTCCGACGCGGAACTCGCGACCACGAGCATCAGGCCGTCCTGCTTCATGCGCACGAGCAGCTCGCGACAGCGCGGGAACGGCGCGATGCGCGGCAGATGTTCCTGCTTCAGGATCTCGCCGCGCCGCTTCGAGATGGCACGCGCGACCGGATGCTCGGCGTCGAGGCCCGTGGCTTTCGGCAGCAAATGGTCGCCGCCCATGCCGATCCAGCTGCGCACGAGCGCGAGATCGTGACGGTAGTGATGCTCCGCGAGCGCCGTGTGCCAAGCACGCGCGTGCGCGTCGTTGCTGTCGGCCAAAGTGCCGTCGACGTCGAGAAGGACTCCGCGCTGTTTCTTCATGCTGGGGCAAGTCGCCGTCGCGCGATCGAGTTCCAGTCGTTCCGTTCACGGACTCGGAGGACGAAAGCGCGCAGCTCTCAGGATCCCTCGCGAATTGCGGACCGTCGGCGACGAGGGCCGAACGAACGGCCTGGCGCGTGGACGAAACGTCGCGCGAGTTCACCCCGCGATCGTTTGAAGAATTTGCGAGCTCAAGCGCCCCGCCCCACCGCGGAAAGTGTGCGCGGAATCCGACTCGCCTCGGCCGCTCAGGGAAACGGCCAGTGCGTCGCCGCGAGCACGCGCTGGTACACGGCTTCGTAGAGCGGGATGACGCGCTCGTGAGCGAAGCGTTCGACTGCGGATCGACGGGCAGCTTCACCCATCGAGCGCGCGCGGTCGCGGTCGAAGAGCAACGAACGCAAGTTCGCGGCGAACGTGTCGACGTCGTTCGAGGGCGCGAGAAGGCCGGTCACGCCGTCGTCGACGACCTCGCGCACTCCGCCGACGTCGGTGCCGACGACGGGCGTACCGCAAGCCATGGCCTCGAGCGCTGACAGGCCGAACGATTCCTCGGAAGACGACAGCACGAAGACATCCGCGGGCGCGAGCAACTCGGGAAGTGCATCGCGTTCGCCGAGGAACCGCACGCGATCCTGGATGCCCAGTTCACGCGCGAGCAGTCGGGACGGTTGCTGCTCCGGCCCGTCGCCGACGAGGAGCAGCTCGGCCTTCGTTCCCGCGGTCGCCTGAGCGAACGCGCGCAAGAGCCACGGCACGCGCTTCACCGCGCGGAAGTTCGAAACGTGGACGGCGCGCGGCGGACCATCGTGCGCGCGCTGCGAGTTGACGTCGGGTCGGAACAGCTCGACGTCCACGAAGTTCGGCACGACCTCGATCGCGCACGGGCGCAACGTGAACTCGCGACAGAAATTCTCACGCGTGCGCTGCGCGAGATCCGCTGAGACCGCGGTCACCGCGTCCGATTGCTCGATCACGAATTGCGTCAGCGGCGCATACGACGGATCGTTCCCGACGAGCGTGATGTCCGTGCCGTGCAGAGTCGTGACCATGCGCGGCGCACGCTTGTCGCGGTCCGCGATCGCGGCGGACCGCGCGAGATAGGCCGACACCGCGTGCGGCAGCGCGTAGTGCGCGTGCAGGATGTCGAGTCCCTCCGTGCGATGCAGCGTGAGGATCGACGACGTGATCGCGAGATCGTGCGGCGTCGAGTGGAAGAGCGGGTACGGCACTCCTTGCGCGACGTGCATCTGCACCGGACCGGGCGACCGCGCGAGTCGCGGCGGCACGGCGTGACTGAAGAGGTGCACCGTGTGACCACGCGCGGCGAGCGAGAGCGCAAGTTCGCTCGCGACCACGCCCGAGCCGCCGTACGTCGGGTGGCACAGGATCCCGATGCGCAGCGGCGTGGTCATGAATCCGTGGGCAGGATCGACAAGATCTCGAAGGCGTCGGGCGGCAGCGGCGGCACGTCCTCGGCGCGAAGGATGCGCGATTCGGCCGCGATTCTCGCACTCGCAGCGTTCGTCGAGAACTTGCGCGTCTCGGTGTTCGCGGTGTCATCGCCCTTCGGCGATGGAGCGCGCGGCTTCTCGATCGCGCGCGGGGTTGCGGGCGGCTCCGTCGTCGCCGGCGACTTGCCGCTCGTCGTCGCGGGAGTCGAAGGGACGGAGGCGGAGTTCTTCGACTGAGGTTCTCCAGGCGAACTCGCGGCGTTCGAGGTCATTGACGCCGCCGTCTTCGTGAGCGGCGCAACGGGCGTCTTCATCGCGGACGGCGCGACCGCAGGCCGCGTCGCGGCGGATGGTAGGACGCGAGTCGTCGCCGGAGGTGCCGGCGCTTGGGGCACCGCGACCGTCGGCTTTGCGCCGACCGCCGGCGCGCTCGTGGCCGGCGTGTTCGCCGTCGGCGTGTTCGATATCGGCACGTGGGAGGTCTTCACGCGCGACGGCGTCACGCTCGGAGTCGTCACGCTCGCAGTCGATACGCTTGGCGTCGATACGCTCGCAGTCGTCACGCTCGCAGTCGATACGCTCGGAGTCGATACGCTCGGAGTCGATACAACCGCCGGCTTGCGC
>CAZKIY010000109.1:3966-12325 GCA_964552875.1 uncultured Planctomycetaceae bacterium | reverse complement strand
TGCACGCTGCCGCCGAAGCCGGCGTCGACGTGCATTGGCCGAACCCCTACCTCGCGGTGAAGCCACGCAAGAACGCTGCGAGTTCGTCCGAGTGAGCGCGGACGCGTTCCGCCGAGGAACCCGGCCGCGTCAGATCGTCACGCCCCGAAACAGCGGAGTGAAGCCTGGGAAAACCTCGGCGATGTTCGTACAGCCGAAGCGGCGCACGAGCATCTCGGCGAGCACGTCGCGATAGTCGATCGTGATCGCGAGGTCGCCGTCATGCAGGTTCGCAGGTGCCAACCCGGGCCACTGCGTCAGCACTCGCCCGCCCGCGATGCCGCCGCCGAGCAGCAGCATGCATCCACCGCGGCCGTGGTCGAGTCCCTGATTCGCGTTGGGACGAAGGCGCCGACCGAACTCGCTCATCACGATCACGTCGACGCCCGACAGGTTGACGCCCATGTCGAGTCGGAAAGCCGCCAAGGTCAGAGCGAGCTGCTGCGTGAGCGCCGCGAACGAGCCCCCGACCGCCCCGAGGTTCGTGTGATGGTCCCAACCATGCATGTCGATCTCGATGCAGCGCACGCCGACGGATGCTTTCAAGAGTGCGGCTGTGCTCTGGAATTGCCGACCGAACGGCGTCGCGGGATACACCGCACCACCCGCCGGCACGTAGCTTTGGAAATCGATGCTCGACAGCACGTCGATCGTGCCGAACGTGTCCTCGGACGCGTCTGCGTAGGCCGGAGCGGCATCGCGGTACATGCGCTCGAGGGCTTGGCGCCGCGCTGACGATGTGGCGAGTGAACCCGGCATGCGGAACTCGGACGGATCTCGGATCGGCAACACACCACGCGAACCGATCAAGCCGCGCGTCAAGGTGTCGCCGGTCCCCATCCCGCGCAGGACGCCCGCTCCGGTCTGCGCCGCGAGGTGCCGCGCGACCCAGCCCGATGTGAGCCCGATGCCCGGCCCCGTCCATGCGGACTCCATGCGGTTCTGCGCTTCGAAGTGAGACCGCGACGACTCGGGCGAACCGGTCGCGTGCACGAACAGCAGTTTTCCCGACTGAAATGCCGGTAACAGCGGCGCAGCCGCGGGGTGGAGACCGAAGAAACTCGTCAAGTAGTGAACACCATTCGGCTGCCCTGGGTTCGGCATCGCGAGGCCGGGGCGCGCGCTAGCGAGGTGCGGATCCGCGAACGGCGAGCACAGCGAGATGCCGTCCATGCCTCCGCGCAGGAACACCAGCACGAGCGCGTCGGTGCCCAGCGGTGGCGGCGAGCCGAACGCAACGCGCGGCAGACTCGATGCGGCGGCGACCGCACCGGCGCCGACGAGGAACGAGCGGCGATCGAGACCATTCGACTGAGGAGTGGATCGGTTCATGGGGCGCACTCTTCAGTAGCTCTGGAACGAGGGCGCCGACGCCGTGAGCGCCAACGTTTCGGCGCGCAACGTGTCGCTCGCCGCCGGGAAGAGGTCGACGTAGTCCTGGATCGCCGCGACGTCGTGCGTCAGCGGTCCTGGTCCGCGCAGGAGCCAAGCCGCACGCCGCGCCCAGCTCGTTTTCGGAGCCGTTCCGAACGCCGCGCCGACGTCGATCGAAACGCCTGACACCTGGTTCCCGAAGAGACGCGACGCGAACGACCACCGCCGTTGCAAGCCACCGACCCATGCGTCGGTCGTATCCGGGTATCCATCGGGCGCGGGCCAGTGGAAGGGACGATGCCCCATCGCCGCCAGCTCCTCGGCGAGCGCGGTGGTGCCCGTGAACAGGAACGGCAGCGAACGCAAGATCCCGGCGGCGAAGTGGAACGGTCGCTTCGTCTTGCGCACATCGGGCGGTGCGCCCGCGAACGCCGATTGCGAGAGCATCACCCGCATGACCGCGCGAATGTCGCCTTGCGTCGCGGTCCATTCGGCGGCGGCGGCGGCGACGATCGGGGCGACCTCGACGCCGTGGAACCAGCGGCAGAGTTTGCCGCTGATGCGCTGCGCCGTGGCTGGATGGAGCGACGTGGTGCGGATCAACTTCTGTCCGTCGAGGACTCCGCCGCCGGCAGGGATCGTGTCGCCCAGGAACAGTTTCGGCCCGTTGTCGTGCATCGCAGGTTCGAAGCGGAACGCGCCTGCATTCGCATCTTCGAACTGCAGGAACGTCCAACCCGTGAGGCACCGCGCGGCTTCGCGCACGTCGAGCTCGGTGAACTGTCCGAGCCCGATCGAATGCAGCTCGAGGATCTCGCGACCATAGTTCTCGTTCGGAGCGCTCGCCGTGCTGCGGTAATTGCCGAGGCTGAAGAGCATCGCCGCACTGCGAGCCGAGGCGCGCAAGAGCTGTGGGAACGTGCCGAGTGCATGGGCACGGCACACGTCGCGATCGTCCTGCGTCTTGAGGATCGAAGCCAGCGAATCGCTCTGGTCGATGCTGAAGTGATCGGACCAGAACTCGACCATGCGCTCGTGGAGTTGACGCCGTGATCGCGCGGCCCGCAGCAAGCTCGCGGTCTGCAGCTCGACCATGGGAATCTGCAGCGCGCCCGTCACCCCATACGCATCGAACAATTGCCGCGGCGACATCGAGAGCGTGGGGAAACGCGCGGCCATCGCGTCACCCTCGGGGTCCGCGAGGTTCTCCGGGTGGAGCTGTTCCTCGAGAAACGCCTCCCAACCGAGCGCGAAGGCACGGTCGCGGAGCGCGGGTTGGTGGCCGTACGAGATGCGCTCGAGCAGGCGATCGAGCCCGCCGACGGGAAGGCGCGAGAGAGTCAAGGGCATGGGAAACTCGAGGACGAACGAGCTGGGAGACGTGCGGAGACTCGGGATTCGACCCGCAGCGAGTGGATCACGCAAGAGCAGGAACCCGGAGCTCATCGCGCCGCGTGGAAGTAGATTCGCGGACATGCCGCCGCGCCGCGTCTCGAACCCGAAGAATCCATGGCTCTCGAGTCACGTCGAGTGGCTCGAGGAACCGCCCGTCGCGGATCTCGAAGTCTTCGAGGAAGAAGCGCACTCGGTCCTCACGGAGAACGACAGTCCCGACGTCGGCTTTCGTTGGAGCGTGAACCCCTATCGCGGCTGTTGGCACGCGTGCGCGTACTGCTACGCGCGACCGGGGCATCAGTACCTCGGCTTCGGAGCGGGCAGCGATTTCGATCGACGGATCGTGGTCAAGAAGAACGCCGCGGAAGTGCTCTCCATCGAACTCGCGCGTGTGTCGTGGCGTCGCGAGGTCGTCGTCTTCTCGGGATCCACCGACTGCTATCAACCGCTCGAAGCGACGTACGAGCTCACGCGGCGCTGCCTCGAGATCTGTCGCGCTCGCCGCACTCCCGTCGGCATCATCACGAAAGGCACGCTGATCCGTCGCGACGTCGACCTGCTCGCGCGGATGGCGCGCGAAGCCGGAGCGCACGTGACGTTCTCGATCCCGTTCCTCGAGCCCGCGGTCGCACGCGCGCTCGAGCCGGGCGCGCCGACGCCCGAGCGACGCTTCGAGACGATGCGCATCCTCCACGAAGCCGGCGTGGAAGTCGGCATCTCGCTCGCACCGCTGATCCCTGGCTTCAAAGAGAGCGATCTACCGGCGCTGCTCCAACGCGCGAAGGAATGCGGCGCCGTGAGCGCGTTCACGGTCCTCCTCCGCCTCCCCGCCGAAGTCGCGCCCGTCTTCGAGGAGCGCTTCCGCGCTGCTTTCCCCGACTCGTGGAAGAAGGTCGAGAACGCCATGCGCGAGATGCGCGGCGGCTCCATGCACGACCCGCGTTTCGGCCACCGCATGCGCGGTCAGGGCCCACGCTGGGACGCCGTGATGCGCCTCTTCGAGATCCACCGACGAAGGCTAGGCCTCGACGACACCGAGCGCCGGATCGGCCGACCGCCCGACGCGCAGTCGGCGACGCAGGGTGAGTTGTTCTGACCGCTCTCGGAGGCCGGGAAGAAATCACGGCCTCTCGCGACGCGAAGCCGCGCCACATGAATCCGAGAGCCGTTGGCTCGAATTCTTCACGGCCTCTCGGGCCCCACTCCTCCGCGGATTGCTGGGCGAGTTGTTCTGACCACGGCGGCACCCCGAACAGAGCGGCACCAACTACTCCACCCGGTGCCTGGCACACATCACGCGAGTTCGCCGCGGTCCGTGCGCGAACTCGCGTGGAGTGTGCCGGGCACCGGGTGGAGGAGTTCGGAGGAGTTCGTTCAGCTCCAGCGGTGGTACGCCGGATGCCCTTCACGCACCGCGACGAACGTTCCGCGGCACGTGGCGGTGATCTTGCCGCCCGCTTCGAGCTCGGCTTCGATGATCGCGCGGTCGTCCGTCGATTCCACGACCCACGCGCGCAGTTGCACGGGGCCGTTCGTCGGCGTCGGACGCTTCAACTTCACGTGGAAGTCGGCGGTCACGGTGCACGGCGGCGCCGACGCGCCGGACTTCTTCATCAAGTGCCACGCAGCCGTCCAATTGCTGTGACAGTCGAGCAACGCGCCGCAGATCCCGCCGTTCAGCATCCCGGGAAACGCTTCGTGATGCTTCTCGGGCGTCCACGTCGCGACGAGGCGCTCGCCGTCCTCGAAGCTCTGGATGCGCAAGCCCTTCGCGTTCGCGGGGCCGCATCCGAAGCAGATGCTCGTCGGAGCGAATCGTTCCTGCACGCTCGTCGTCATGCGTGGCTCGCGAGAGCAGTGCGCGTCGCTGGCGCGTTTCGTCCGCTCGTCACGAGCGGAGTGGAGAGTGGTGGGCTAGACAGGAATCGAACCTGTAACTTCCACGCTGTGAACATGGCACTCTGCCGATTGAGTTACTAGCCCGACAGGGGCGGAGAGGATAGAGCGCAGCGCCGCGGCTCGCAAGCACGCGGCACGACGAACTCCTCGGAGTCCGCGCAGGACTCGCGCGCTGCGGATCAGCGCCGCTCGTTTCGAAGAGCCGCCAGGCTCGATTCCCCGCAGCCTTGTCAGGGTCTCAGGTCCTTGCCCAGCGTGCGCTTCATGATCTCCCGGAGCCGTTCCTCCGCGCGCCCCAGCATCATCCGCACGGCATCCTCGGTGCGCCCGCCCATGATCTCACCGGCTTCGCGCAGCTGCTTCCCCTCGAAGAAGACGAGCGTGATCGCCTGACGGTGCTCGGGCGTGAGCTCCTCGAGCGCGGTGCGCAGCACGCCGAAGCTCTCTTCGCGCGTGACCTGCATCGTGACGGAGAGATCGGTGCTCTCGGGCTCTGACGTGCGCGTGCCCTCGCTGCCTCCCGGGATCGGCGCATCCATCGACCGCTCGCGCCCGAGATCGCGTTTCCCCGCCGAATAGTACTCCGCCTTGTCGCGGATCTTGTTCTGCAGGATCTGCAGCAGCCAGCGGATGAGCGACGGTTCGCCGCGATACTCGTAGTTCGAGAAGTCGCGGATCGCTTCACGTAACGAGGTCTGCGCGAGGTCGTCGGGTTCTTCCTTGAGACGCAGCTTCGGACCCAACTTGCGCCGCGCGACCTCGACCATCATGTGGTGGTAGCGCTTGAAGAGGTCGTTGAGCGCCGTCGCGTCCCCGCGCTTCGCGCGCGCGACGAGCTTGGCCGTCTCGTCGTCGACGAAGCCGTCGGGGAGCTGGAATGGCGCCGGAATCGGTGCGGGCACCGGTTGCGCGTCGTTCTCTTCGGGACCTGACATCAGTGTGCGGAGGATACGTCGACCGTTGAGGTCGGAACAGATGAGGTCAGGATCCGGCGCGGAATCTCACACGGGCTTGCGGCCCACGAGCTCCAGGAACTCGGGCTCCAGCATCACCCGTACCCCGAGTTCCGCCGCACGTTTCGCCTTGGATCCGGGCTTTCCGCCGACGACCAGGATGTTCGTCTTCGCGCTGACGTCCGATCCGACGCGGCCGCCGAGGTCCTCGACGACCTTCTTCGCTTCGGCGCGGCCGAGACCCTCGAGCGTGCCGGTGAAAACGACGCTCTGCCCCGCGAACACGCCGCCTTCCGTGCGTGCGCTGGGCGCGATGATCGTCACGCCGCCCTCGAGCAGTCGCTCGACGAACGCCGTGTTCGCGTCGATCTCGAGCCAGTTGCGCAAGCGCGTCGCGACCTCGGGTCCGACGCCGTCGACGTGCTGCAACTCGTCCGACGTTGCCACACGGATCCCCTCGAGCGAGTGGAAGTGCGCCGCGAGCAACTTCGCCGTCGCCGGGCCGACATCGGGAATCGCGAGCGACACGAGGAAACGCGCGAGGGGAACGTTGCGCGCCTTCTCGAGTTCGGCGAACAGGTTCGCGACGGTCTTCTCGCCCCAACGCTCGAGCTCGGCGAGCTTCGTCTTAGCGTCATCGAACCGATCGAGGTGGAACACGTCCGCGGACGAGCGCAGAAATCCCGCGTCGTAGAGCTGAGCGATCTGCTTCTCGCCCAGTCCGTCGATGTCGAACGCGTCGCCCGACACGAGGATCAGCGTGCGACCGATGCGCTGCGGCGGACATTCGGGGTTCGGGCAGCGCCAGTACTTGCCCTCTTGCACGCTCGCGGTGCCGCACGCGGGGCACGTCGCGGGCATCGCGTATTGCTCGCCCCAACGCCACGCGACGCCGGGACGCACGCCGGCGTGCGCGCGCTCGCTCTTCTTCTCGTTCTCGGCATCCAGAGCGAACGGGAGGAGAAGCTCGGCGGGCACCGCGTCGTCCCAGCCGGCCGGCGCGCGCCCCTTCGCCGCCTTCGCGACCGACAAGATCTGCGGGATCACGTCGCCCGCGCGGCGCACGAAGACGTCGTCGCCGACCTTCACGCCGAGCGCCGCGACGTAGTCCGCGTTGTGCAGCGTCGCGTGTCGCACGGTGACGCCGCCGACTTCGACCGCGTCGACGTGCGCGCGCGGCGTCAACCGACCGCCGTTGCCCACCATCGTCTCGATCGCGCGGAGACGCGTCGTCGCTTCGAGCGCGGCGAACTTGTGCGCGTACTGCCAGCGCGTCGCGCGCGATGTCGCGCCGAGTCGATCTCGGAAGTCCAAGCGGTCGAGTTTCGCGACCACGCCGTCCATGTCGAATGGAACGTCGGCGCGACGCACTTCGAGTTCGTCGTGCGCGACGATCGCGGCCTCGATCCCGACGACGCGACGCGCGAGCCCGATGTCCTGGAAGCCCCACGCGGCGAGTGCCGCGCCGAGCTCGATCTGCGTCTCGAACTTCGCGCCTTCGACCGCGGGCAGGCCCCAAGGATGGAACTCGAGGGGATAGCGCGCGACTTCGGCCGGATCGTTGCGGCGCACGGCGCCCGCCACGGTGTTGCGCGGGTTCGCGAACGGCTCGAGGCCCTGCGCAACGCGCCGCGCGTTCAACCGCGCGAACGCGTCGCGTCGCATCAGCACTTCCCCGCGGACTTCGAGGCGCGTCGGAACCGGGCGCTTCGATCCGTCGAGCACGAGCGGGATGTCGCGCACCGTGCGCAAGTTCGCCGTCACGTCCTCGCCCTTCTCGCCGTCGCCGCGCGTCAACGCGCGGACGAGCAATCCCTTCTCGTAGACGAGCGACGCGCTGACGCCGTCGAACTTGGGCTCGACGACCCACGCGAGGTCGCGATCGTCCAACTTGAGGAAGCGCAGGATCGACGACTCGAAGTCGCGGACTTCCTCGGCCGTGAACAAGCTGTCGATCGAGAGCATCGGCACGGCGTGCGCGACGACCGCCAAGCTCGTGCCTTCCGGCAAAGGTGCTCCCACGCGGCGCGTCGGGCTGTCCGCGACAGCGAGACTCGGGTGCGCCGCTTCGAGCTCTTTCAGCTCACGAAAGAGCGCGTCATAGTCCGCGTCGGAGACCTCGGGCGTCCCATCGACGTAGTACAGCCGATCGTGCCGCGCGATCGTCTCGCGCAGCTCGCGCGCGCGTCGCGCGAGCGCGGCTTCGGACTTCGACACCTGCTCCTCCTCTAGCTCCGCGACAAATCCGACGGCCCAAAGGCCTCGGGCAAGATGTCCTCGAGCACCGTCGCATATCGATGCCCATCCATGCCGACGACGACGATGCGCAGCTTCGGCGCGAACTCGTGCAGCACTTGCCGACATGCTCCGCACGGCATGATCGCGCGCGGCAAGCTCGTCGCGATGGCGAGCGTCGTGAACTCGCGCGTGCCCTCGGACACGGCCTTCACGATCGCCGTTCGCTCCGCGCACCACGTCATGCCGAAGCTCGCGTTCTCGACGTTGCAGCCGGTGAAGACGCGCCCGTCGCGCGCTTGCAGCGCCGCTCCGACCTGGATCTTCGAGTACGGGCTGTACGCGTTCGCGAGTGCGCCGACCGCCGCCGCGACCAGCGCGTCGTCGCGTCCGTCAGAACGGAGCGCTGCCGGTCCTTCCCGACCCGCCGTTTCGTCGCGTCGCTCCATGTTCGTCGGGTCGCT
>CAZKIY010000109.1:0-3866 GCA_964552875.1 uncultured Planctomycetaceae bacterium | reverse complement strand
CCGGTCCTTCCCGACCCGCCGTTTCGTCGCGTCGCTCCATGTTCGTCGGGTCGCTCCGCTCCGTGCCCGTTGGGTCGCTGCGCTCCATGCGCGCCAGCGTCGTTCTCCTCGTCCCATCCGTCAACGCCGGGGTCGTCGCCGCCCGTTACTTCGGGCCGCGCGCCACCCACGAGGGGCTCGTACCCGAGGTAAGGGACGCGCATCCGCACTTGTCGTTTGCCGGAGATCGGGTCCTCGCGCTCTTCCGGTTGCACCAGCACGCGCGCGCGCAACCCGACGAGGTCCTTGGACTCGACCTCGACCTCGCCCGTGACGTCGATGCCGAGCGCCGCGAGCACCTTCTTCACGCGATAGATGCCGCGATCGCTCCACGTCAGCGAGTCCCACGCCGCCGTACGGCCCGCGTGGTCGCCGTCGAGCACCTCGAGACGGAAGGTCCAGCGCGTGCTGCCGTCGCGCGAGCGGCCCTCGCGGACCTCGGCGATGCGCACGGCGTAGAGGCCCTCGGGAACGGACACGAACGAGTCGGCGTCGTCCACATTGCTGAAATCGAAACGCATGGATGTTCCTCGGCGGGCGGGCGGCATGCCCGACCACAAGGACGACGCGCGGGTCGCCCGCCGGTCGCGGCTCATTCTCGATTTTTTCTCGCGCGGGCCCGCCGGCCTGACGTCCGCGCCCGGAAGGTGCACCGTTTCAGCGCGCGGTCGAACGAGCCAGCGGCAGAAGCCCGGCCGCGGCAGCCACGGTTCCCGGGCCCGTCACGCTGCGGAACACGCGCTCCATGTTCCCACCGAGGACCTTCGCGATGTCGTCGATACCGAGCCCGCGCTCGACGAGTTTCTCGGCGATCCGACCGTAGCAACCCGCGTCCTCGAGGCCCGTCGGCGTCCGACCGATGCCGTCGTAATCGGAGCCGAGCCCGACGTGATCGACGCCCGCGACTTCACACGCGTGCACGATGTGATCGACGACGACGTCCATCGGGAGCGGCGTCGCGTGCTCTTGCAACCACTCGCCTTGCCGCAGGAAGACGTCGGTGTCGTTCGGGCCGGAAATCGACTTGTACTCGGGCGTTTCGCGCAACCGTGTGTCCTCTTGCTGCGCCTCGTCCTTCAAGAACGCGGTGCAGAACACGACGCCGACGACGCCGCCGTTCGCGGCGAGCGCGCGCAGTTGATCGTCCGTCAAGTTGCGTTGGTGACCATGCAGCGCCTTGCAACCGGAGTGGCTCGCGATCACCGGCTTCGTCGTCGTCGCGAGCGCGTCGTCGAAGCTTTGGGGTCCCGCGTGCGAGAGATCGACGACCATGCCGAGCTCGTTCATGCGGCGGACGACGCTCTTCCCGAACGCGCTCAACCCCGCGGGCACTTCGGGACCTGCGCCGGCTTGGCACGACCGAATCCAGTCGAGGTGGTTGTTCCAAACCAGCGTGAGCACGCGTACGCCATGCTCGAAATACCACTCGAGGTCCTCGAGCGTTCCTTCGATCGAGTGACCGCCTTCGATCCCCGGAATGCCCGCGATTCGACCGGAGGCGCGCGCCGCGTCGAGCCGCGCGCCGTTGCCGGCCCACGCGATCCGGTCGGGATGCGCGGCGAGCAGCGCGTGGAACTGCGCGAGCAAGTCGCGCGTGCGGCGGCGCGCTCCGCCGGGACCTTCCGCGATGTGCTTCGGATCGACCCAGTTCACGAGGACGACGGCGCCGAGCCCGCCGGCCTTGCCGCGCACGAGGTCGAGGTGACCGCGCGTCCGCGTGCCCAGGTCGTGCCCGAGATCGAGCTGCCGCTGGAGCGAGTCGACGTGTGCGTCGAAGACGGGCTGGCGGGCGAGGAGTTCCGAAAGCGTGCGAAGCGCGGTCATGGCGCGCGATCATGCCATGACGGGCGGCGGTCGGATCGACGAGAGTTCGCTGCGTCGATCGCAGGCCGTGAAGCTCGCGCGCAGACCTCGGGAGCGCGAGCGCGGCGGATGCGCCCGATCACCGAACCGAGGGGAACGCCTGGGAGTCCCCACTGCTTCCTCCCCACGGCGCTCGCGCTCGCGAGGAGTCGAAATCCCGCGCAGTCAGGCCGATCGCCGGCGTCTCTCGGCCGCGAGCCGGGTGGCGTCGGGCCGCGGATCGTAGATGCGGATCGGCTCGCGCACGCCGTGCAGCTTCGCGTGATTGCGCACGCGCTCGAGCGTGACCGAGTTGATCATCGTTCCGGCCGACAAGAGCGGTCGGCCGTCGGTCAAGTGGATCGGTGCCGCGAGGACCATCGAGGGTCGGAGGTCGGCCAAGGTCACGTCGAGCTTCGCCGCGGCCCCCGCGGCATCGTCGGGCCCGACGACGGCCTCGGCGATCGCGTCGAGCACGCGCGGGTCGTACGGCAGTCGCGACGCGCGCATGCTCGCGAGCGCCGCCGAAGGACCGAGTTCGCGACCCAACGAGCGCACGTAGGCGCTGCCGACGCGCAACAAGGCTGTGTCGAGCGGCTCGTTCGCGGCGGCGGGCGCGGAAAGGCTCTCGAGGATCCGCGCGACCTCTTCGAGTCGCGGGATGTGCCCGATCAGTCGCGCGCTGATCTGCGGGATCGAGGCCGTGATCGCGCGTTCCTCGGGGGTCAGCGCGCCCGCGCGCAGGTGGCGCTTCGCGACGTCCGCGGGAAGCGTCACGACCCCGAGGTCGAGCACCATCGCGGCGAGTTCCACGCGCCAGGTCGCATCGAGCTTCAGCACTGCTCCCGCGCGACCGACGACCGAGCGCAGGGTGGACGCGCGCTGGAACGCGACCGGATCGATGGCCGCGATGATGTCCGTCAAGACGTGGATCGCGCCGTTCAGCGTGCGCTGGAGGAGATCACGCTCGAGCTTGTGCGCGCGGTGCTGCTCGAGACCCGTTTGCAAGGCCGCGGCCAAGTCGCCGGGTGAGCACGGTTTCGACAAGAATCGGAAGATCTGCCCTTCGTTGACCGCGCGGATCGCCGTGCCCTGATCCGAGTTGCCGGTCAGCATGATGCGCACGGTGGATGGACTTCGTCGTTGCGCTTCGGCCAGCAGTTCCGCGCCGTTCATCTGCGGCATCTGCATGTCGATGACGAGCACCGCGATCGGTTCGCCCTGGCCCATGCGCTCGAGAGCGGCGGCACCCGAACTCGCGACTTCCACACGAAATGTGCCGCGAAACTGGCGCTGGAAGGCGGACAGCACGGCTTGTTCGTCGTCGACGAAGAGAATCGTCTCGTTGTCCATCACGCGTGCTCCGAGACGAGTTCGCCGATCGCGTCGATGCGCGAGCCGAGGTCGAGCCGAGCGACGAGTTCGCCGTCGAGCGCCGCGCGCCACGAATCCGTGTCGCCATGCTCGGCGAGCAGACACGCGACGTGCGCGATTCCCACGGGGCCGATCGCTACCTCGAGCCCGCTCGGCGGATCGCGATGGTCGGCCACGACCTCGATGACGGCGCCCGGAAGTCCCCACAGGCCGAGCAAGTACGCGCCCAAGGCGGGAGCGGTCGCGCCGTAGACCTTGCGCTCGGCATCCGTCGGCGCGAGGCTCGCGTCGAGTTCGTTCAAGAGCAATTCGTAGCGCTCCGAATCGCCGTGCGCGAGCACGACCTGACCGACGCCCGACAACAGCGCGCCCGTGAAAGCCTGATCGACGACGCTGGGCGGAGCACGCAGAAGGACTCCGATGCGTCGCGCGAGCGCGGCCGCCGCGGTGGAGCGATCGTTGAAGGAGCCGATGGCGTCCAGGACGCGGCGCGAGCCGACGACCTGCGAGAACACGCCGATTTGCAGCGCGAGTCCGCGCATCGTGTCGATCCCGAGGTATCCGACGGCGCGGCTCGGCGAAGTCATCTCCTGGACGAGGCCGAAGAACGA
>CAZKIY010000108.1:2540-12474 GCA_964552875.1 uncultured Planctomycetaceae bacterium | reverse complement strand
ATATGGTGCGCACGATCGCGGGCACGTTGATCGACGTGGGGCGGGGCAAGATCGGGGAGGACGCTTGCGCTCGAGCCCTCGCGAGTCGCGATCGTGAGGACGCGGGACCGACCGCTCCAGCGTGTGGGCTGCACTTGGTCTCGGTGCAGTACCGCCACAGGGTTTTCGTGCGGCGTCGACCGCGCCTGTGAGAGCACGCTCTCACGCACCCTCGGCGCCGCTCCTGCCTGCCCGTGAATTCTTCACGAGTCCGAGCCGCCGCGATGTCATCGCGGAGCCCGGGTGACAGCGAGTCAGAATTGCACGGGGCGTGCCGAGGCCGCGAATTCTGCATTGGTCGAGCGTCGGCGCACAGGCGAGCGCCGTTCTCGGCCGCACTCCCGGATTCCCTTTGGTCGGAAGGCGGACGCGGCCGAGACGCAAGACCGTGGAGGCGGGCTTGACCGTTCGCGCTCGCGGGTCCAGGCTGGAACCCGTGAACGCGGCGTCGGGATCCATCTCCTGCTTCGCACGGCGCCCTGTGCGCACCGTGCGACACGACGTCCCGAGTCCTGCGCGGGGACTCGCGAGTGGACGGTGTTGGATCCGACCCAGTTGACCTGCGCGCGACGAGGCGGCGCATCCGCCGAGGGGATTCTCATGCAGACTTCGGTTTCGATCCTCCATCACGACTACCCCGCTCTCGTACGCGACACCGTCGACGAGAAGTTGCAGCACCTCGAACGATTCAACGATCGCATCGTCACCATGCGGGCCCTGCTCGAACGACAACACTTGGATCATCGCGTAGAGATCGTCGCCAACGTCGGCCACGGCGCGGTGCTCGTGGCCGATGCGCGCCGCGAGGACTTCGGCGCGGCTCTCGAAGAGGCCACGTCGCGCATGGAACGTCTCCTGAAACGCGACCACGACCGCCGCATCGACCGGCGTCGATCCTGACCCGGAACGCGCGCGAAGACTTCCGAGTCGAATAGGGAGCCGGTCCACCGCGAGGTGCTCCGGCTCCGCTCGTTCCGACACGCCGGGGAGTGCTTGGTTCTGCTAACCTCTGCGCGCCTTCGGGATCGAATCGGCGCGACGCGGACCCCTATGGAATTCTGGAAGCTCTTCAAGACGAAGCACTGCACGACGAAGCTCGTCGCCGCGACCAAGGAGGCGGCCCTCGAGGAGATCACCGACCTCCTCATCGAGGCCGGCGCGCTCAGTGCCGCCCTGCGCGGGGAAACCCTCAAGTCGCTCCTCGAGCGCGAGAAAATCGGTTCGACCGGCGTCGGATCCAACGTCGCGGTGCCGCATGTCAAGGTCCGCGGCCTCGACCGCGCGATCTTCAGCCTCGCGATCCATCCTGCTGGTCTCGCGTGGGCAGCGGTCGATTCGCAACCCGTCCACGTCGTGTTCACGGTCCTGCGGCCAGAGAAGAGCGGCGATGCGCACGATCCCGAGCGTCACCTGGAGATCCTCCACTGGATCGCGCGTCTCTCCCGCGATCCCGATTTTCGCGCGTTCGCGATGCGCGTGAAGACGAAGGCCGAGCTCGTCGGCCTGCTCGAAGAAAAGTCGGCCGTCTGAACCAGCCGCGCCACGTGTCCGACATCGTCCTCGCCGTGCGAGTTCCGAATCCCGCCGGTCTGCACGCCCGGCCGTGCCAGGCGATCGCCCAAATCGCGCAGCGTCACCAGGCGTCGGTCCGGATCGGCTGCGATGGCGTGGAAGCCGACGGTCGCAGCATCCTGGAGCTGATGACGCTGTGCGCACCGTGCGAGGCCACCTTGACGATCCGTGCGCACGGTCCGGACGCCGCCGAGCTGGTCCAGCGGATCGCGGCCCTGGTCGCCGATGGCTTCGGTGAGATGACCTGATCGACTCCTCGGCGCGAGGCGCCGGTCCGCCCACGAAGGCCGGCACGAGGCGTCGGCCTTCGTAGCGGAAGTTCCTTCCCACGCCAGCCCGCGCGTGGGAACCGCGGGGCCGATCGCGCGCTTTCTTCCGGTAGGCCTCAACCCGCCGGGCCTCCTGCGCCGATTCCCGTCCTCGGCCAGGAGAGCGTCCATCCGGTGTCCGCGTGGACCGGGCGCGAATCCTGCATCGACTCGGGGTTACCCAGGGAGACGCGATTCCGTGTTCAAGAGACAGAAGAGCCTCGTCGGGCTGGACCTGGGAAGCTCCGTCGTCAAGGCGATCGAGATCTCCCTCGAAGGTCCCGAACCCGTCGTGACCGGCTTCGCCCGTCACGAAATCCCGCCCGGCGGCAGCGTTGCCGATGCGGTGGCCGCCTGCTTCCAGGGCGGACGATTCAAGTCGAAGCGTGTCGTCACCTCCGTCGCCGGCCAGTCGGTCGTCGTGCGCTACGTGACGATGCCCAAGATGTCGGAGAACGAACTCCGTCAGGCGATCCGCTTCGAAACGGACAAGTACTTGCCCTTCGAGCTCGACGAAGTGCAGCTCGACCTGCAACCGCTGAAACACGCTCCGGCCTCGAACGAATCGGGCAAGGGCAAGGATGGTGATCAGCAATCGGTCCTGCTCGCCGCGTGCAAGTCGCGCGCGATCGAGGAGCGCGTGCAGCTCGTCCAGAGCCAAGGCTTGACGCCCGTCGCCATCGACGTGGACGTCTTCGCCCTGGCGAACGCGTGGGAGCTGTGCGGGCTGCCGACCGAGGAAGCCGAACCCGGTGCGCCGCGAACGGCCATCGCGCTCGTCGACGTCGGTGCGACGCGCACCTCGATCAACGTGATCGTCGGCGGCGAGACCTGTTTCAGCCGCGAGATCAACATCGGCGGTGCGGACATGACGCAGGCCGTCGCGCGGGCGATGTCGATCGAGAACTTCGAGGCCGAAGCGATCAAGCGCGCCAGCGAAGCGCACGAACTCGAGGTCAACACGGCGATCCAGCCCGTGCTCGAAGACCTGGTCGGCGAGCTTTCGCTGTCGCTCGACTACGTCGAACACCACGAGGGCGTGCAGGTCGAAGAGATCCTGCTCT
This sequence comes from uncultured Planctomycetaceae bacterium, assembly GCA_964552875.1. Taxonomy (GTDB): domain Bacteria; phylum Planctomycetota; class UBA1135; order UBA1135; genus JAEUHZ01. The sequence continues at coordinate 9,491 of CAZKIY010000108.1, read as the reverse complement.
CCGGCGGCGGAGTTCTCGCGCCGGGTGCGGCGCAACACATCGAACAATCGACGGGTCGCAAGGCCCGCACGTGGAATCCCCTCGAGGGCCTGCGTGTCGACGCGAGCCGCGTCGACGTGGAGGAACTCGAAACCTGGGCCCCGACCCTCGTGGTCGCCGTGGGGCTCGCTTCGCGAGTGCGCAGCTCATGATCCGCATCAACCTGCTCCCTGAAGAGTTCCGCAAGAAGGCGCGCACGCCGGTCAAGCTCGTGCTCGCGCTGATCGCGGTCGTCACCGTCAACGCCGGCATGGGCACATGGTGGGCCTGGCAGAAGATCGGCATCCAAGCCGAGATCGAGAGCGAGGCCGCGTCACTCCAGACGGAGATGGACGGGCTCACTCCGCAAGTCAGCTACCACCAAGCGCTCGAGTCGGAGTCCAAGCAATACAAGATCCGCGAGGAGACGCTCACCGGGATCACGGCTAGCCGGATCTCCTGGACCAAGAAGATCGACGAGCTGATCGACGTCGTGAACCGCGGCCAGAACGGGCAGCGGCACCTCGTGTGGCTCGACGATCTGCAGGTCGCGCAGAGCACGGACCCGAAGGCCAAGGTGCCCGGCACGGTGCGCGCCGCGGGTCACTCGGGCTCGGACAAGTTCGCGCAGGTCGCGAACTTCCTCGAGGACCTCGAGACCTCGACCTTCATCGCGGACTTCCAACCGCCGGCGTCTCCCGAAGGATCGCAGACGAACGTGGACGAGACGCTCATGCCGTCGGTCGCATGGTCGTTCCCGCTCTCGCTGACGCTGAAGACGACGGAGGAACGCCAGGGGCTGCCCGCGAAGGACGCGAAGAAGCCCGCTCCGAAGAAACCGGCCAAGCCCGCCGCGGGTGAAGGAGCGAAGCAATGAAGAGCTTGCGCAAGATTTGGATCGCGGTCGTAGGTGGCGGCACGTTGGGCGCCCTCGGACTGGGTGGGCTCCTCTACTGGCAGAACGGCCAGATCGTCGAGTCACGCACGCAGGTCTCGACGCTGCGCGGCAGCATCGACACGTCGCGCAAGCTCATCGAGAGCACGGGCGCGCTCGAGCGCGAGGTCATCGTGCTCCGCGAGCTGACGGAAGTCATGAAGGGGATCCTCCCCGACAACGACGACGTCAACAACCTCGTGCGCACGTTGCAGCGGTTCTCGGACGAGTCCGGTGTGCGCATCGCGGGCTTGAAGAAGAAGACCGACGCGGGCAAGAAGAAGGACAAGAGCGACTTCGACAAGGTCGGGTACACGCTCTCGCTCGAAGGCGACGCGTTCCAGTTCCTCGATTTCCTCGACCTGCTCGAGAGCCACTCGCGCTTCATGCGCGTGCCGAGCTTCCGCATCACGGCGGCGCAACGCAGCGAACTCGAGAAGGAAGGCGTGCCCTCGCACAAGGTTTCGATCGACGTCGAGACGTACGTCTACGAACCCCAGAAGGACCAGAAGTCGATCAAGATCGACGGGTACGACCGGAAGCGTGACCTCTTGCTGGGCGAGATCGATCGTCGCAAGGGATCGCTGCAGGTCTCGACCTTCGCGTACCGCGGCGCACGCGGTCGTCGCGATCCCTGGATCGACCCGCGCGTGCCGGTTCAACCGGACGCACCGAGCATGTTGTCCGTCCAGGAGCAGATGGACCTCGTCCAGTCGCTCGCCGAGCGCATGCAGGCGACCAAGGAGAAGTGGAACGCCGTGAAGACGGCCGAGAACGTGATCATCGAGATGATGACGCGCTCGGAGATGGAGGAGATGCTCGCGAACCTCGAAGAGGACGTGCGTCGAATTCTCTCGGAGAAATCGATCGTCTACGTCCCGTCGCAGACGCGCCTCTCGGCCGAGGTCGTCGACCCGCTCAATGAGATGCGCAACCAGGTGGCGGCCTCCGAGCAAGGACGCGGCCCGACCGAAGCGCAGCTCAAGGAGCTCGAGGGTTCCATGGTCGCGCACCGCGATCAGGGCGAATACAAGCTCATGCTCGAGGCCTTCGGGACGTTCGACAACCGTCTCTCGACGATCGAGAACGATCCGCTCAGGAAGCCGCTCGTCGAGCGCCTGCGCGACTTGGCCTACGAAGCACGCACCGTTCTCGACTTCGAGAAGGTGCAGCTCGAAGTCGGCGGCGTCGTCCTCATCGAAGGCGGCGCATCCGTGGTGATGATCAACGGCAGGACCGTCGCGGAAGGCGACCTGCTGCAAAACGATCTCGTCGTCCTCGCCATTCGGCGTGAGGAAATCGAGTTCATCTTCCGAGGCATCGTTTTCGCTCGGCGGCTCTGAGTCCGCGACGGAGTAAGGCAAGTGGAGAAGCTCATGAAGATCCTGTCCCTGGCATTGGCGTTGCCTCTCTTGGCAACGACCGCCGTCGCTCAGGCTCCTAGCCTGGACGCGCGGGTCAACCTCAACATCGCCGATCGCAGTCTGGAGGACGTCGTCGCCGAGTTGCGCGCCCGATCGGGCGCCAACATCGTCGTCATCGATCACCCGACCGACGAGAAGAAGCGCATCTCCGACAAGCGCGTGACGATCGAGCTCAGCGACGTGCCCTGGCGCGACGCTCTCGATCTCGTCGCCGAGAAGGTCGGTGGTGTCATCGAGCGTCGTCCCGCGGAGATCCTCGCGGTCGTGCTCCCGCCCCGCGTGACGATCCAGACGCTCGAGAAGTCGCAAGACATCCGCGAGGTGATCAAGGCGATCGCCGTCTCCGCCGGAGCGAACGTCGTCGTCGGACCCGAGGTCGTCGGCTCGATCGACGTCCGGTTCCAAGACGTACCCTGGCGCGAGGCGCTGAACGTCACGGCCAAGTGCCTCGGGTTCGTCGTCGTCGAGGAAGGCCACGGCGTTCTGCGCGTCGTCGCTCCGCAACGGCTCGAGGAGCAGATGGAGACGCGCACGTACCAGCTGCGCTATCTCCGTCCGAAGAGCCTCTATCGCCCGGTCATCAAGTCCGAGTTCATCCAGCAGACGCAGGCCAAGGCCGCCGGCGGCGGCTCGGGTGGAGGAGGCGCGAGTGATCCGTCGAAGACGTTCGCCACGTTCGCCGCGCTCAAGAAGGCGCTGACGGCGAAGGGCGACATGGATTACATCGAGACCGGCAACATCATCATCGTGCGCGACACGCAACAGGCGCAGGAAGAGATCCGTTCGATCCTCTCGCGGATCGACGTCGAGCCGGCGCAAGTGTTCTGCGACGTGAAGTTCGTCTCCACGCTGAACGGCGACCTGCTCAACCTCGGCGTCGACTACGGCCAGGATGGCGCGCAGATCACGGGTGTGGGTGGCCAGATCCCGATCACGCTGCCGTTCAATTCGGGCTCCGGCGGTTGGGAGGACTTGATCATCGCGACCCCGAGCGGCGACGGTCCGTTCCCGGACATGCTCACCCCGGGCATCAACGGCGGCGCGACGTTCATCCCGGACACGATCTTCGGATCGCTCTCGTTCCAGAAGTTCCAGGGCACGCTGCGACTCCTGCAACGCGACTCGTCCACGGAAGTCATCCAGGCACCGAAGATCATCGCGCTCGACGGACAAGAGGCGACGATCTTCGTCGGCGAGACGATCCGTTACGCAGAAGCGAAGTCGGAGCAAGGTCAGGCCGGCGGCTTGCAACTCACGATCGGCGAGGCCGGTGGTTCGCCGGTCGAGATCGGCTTCCAGCTCCTCATTCGCCCGAACGTCGTCCCCGGCACGGACCGGATCATGATGGAAGTCATCCCGAAGGAGACGAGCCTCTCGGGCACGTCGTCCGACTCGGCGATCGCGCCGCAGGGCTTCGACATCTTCACGATCGGTGCGTCGGGTCTCGAGGGCTCGATCGCCCTGCCGCGCACGCGCTCGTCGACGATCGTCACGACGATGATGCTCGACGCGGGTCAGACGGCAGTCATCGGCGGGCTGACGAGCGACCAAGACGTCAAGGTGCACAGCAAGATCCCGTTCCTGGGCGACATCCCGGTGCTGGGCTTCCTCTTCAGCCACGACGCCAACACGCGCGAGCGCCGCAGCTTGATCGTGTTCGTCACGCCGACCGTCGTGCACACGCGCGAGGATCAGGAAGCGCTGCTCCAGCAGGAGCTCAAACGCCGCCGCATCGGCCTCAAGGAGCAAATGGACGCGCTGATGTTGCCGGCCGGCGAGACGCCGCCGGAAGCTCCCGCCGGGGAGTGACCGCGACAGTGCGCGAGTGGGCCGCACCGGTCTTCGGATCGGTGCGGCCCGCTCGTCGTTCCGGAGTCCGAATCCGCGCGCGTTCTCAAGATCCGTTGCTCGCGGGCCCGACAGTTGCGGGGCGGAGTGCTCTTCCGAGCCACCCCCGTACGCCGATGACATCCGATCAAAACGCCGGCAGTGCACGTCCGGCCCAGCGTCTCTCCATCACGCAGATGCTTTCCGTGATGCGCGTGGAGTTCCACCGCGCGCGGACGCAGCGTTATCCGCTGTGCGCGTTGATGGTCGCGGTGGACGGCCTCGACGCGCTGGCGACGCGCGACGGGTGGCAGGCGAAGACCTCCGAGATGCAGTCGGCGTACGACATCTTGAAGCGCGTCGCGCGCGAGCACGGTTTCATCGGGATGGCGATCCAATCCGGTGACCGGATCATGGCCGTGTTCCCGAACACGCCCGCGGAGCGCATGAGCCTGCTCGGGAACCTCCTCGTCGAGGCGGGGCGTGCCCGCGGCGCGACATCGGCGACGGGTTCCGCGCTCCTGCTCTCGCTGGGTGCCTCGCACAACCTGCTCGCGGAAACCAATTCGTCGTTCGAGGGGCTCGTCGAGAGCGCCGGTCGCGCGCTCCACTTGGCCACGCAATCGGGCGGCGGGCGCTACGTCATGTGGCGCGAGGCCGAGAGCGAGATCGCGGCGCTGCGCAACGACATCGCGGCCGCGACGCGCACTTTCCGCGAGGAACAGCAGACGCTCCAGGACGAGGCCGGTGATGCCGGCGGACTGCAACGCGCCGAGCTCGTCGACAAGATCCAAAAGATCTTCGCCACAGTCGTGCGGACGTCCGAGATCGAGACGCTCGAGACGAAGATCGTCGAGCTGGCCGTAGCCGAGCTCTACGAAGAACGCCGCAAGGCGGTCGCGGCCCAGATGCGCGAACACGCGCGTCAGGTCGACGTGCTGGAGCGCCGCATCGCGAAGCTGACGAGTGTCATCGGTGTGACCGAGGACGAGCTCGCGCGCGTGATGGCGATGAAGATGGTCGACCCGGGCGTGGCGTCACTCTTCAAGACAGTGCAAGGCCTGCGCGGCGACGACCCGCAGCAGCAGGCCAAGAAGGCGATGATGTCGACGATCTTCGAGCAGAACCTCGCCTTCCAGAAGAAACCGATCGCGCAGGCCGCTGCAGCGGCGTGATCACACGCGGCGCGAGTAGCGCCGCCAGCAAAGTTGACGAGGCAGAGGGATCCCACTAACCACCCCGGAGAGAACGATGAGCATGAACCAGACGACTGGCGTCAGCCAGACGACGAGCGGCAACACCGCTACGAAAACCACAGAACACGGCGCCCCGACGAACAAAGAGGGCGGCGTGCTGTACCTCGGCGTCGACCTCGGAACGTCGCGCACCTCGATCGCGGCCAGCAACGGCCAGCGCGTCACGATCAGCTCGCACGTCGGTTACCCGAAGGATGTCGTCGCGCGCAAGTTGCTCGGCAAGGACATCCTGTTCGGCGACGAAGCGCTGCAACACCGTCTGTCCTGCCGCTTCTACCGTCCGCTCGCTTCGGGCGTGCTCAAGGCGACGAGCAACACGCAGACGAACGACGTGGAAGGCAACATGAAGGCCGCCGCGGACCTCATCCGCGAGATCATCCGCCTCGCAAAGCCGCGCAGCGATGAACTCGTGTACGCCGTCATCGGCGTTCCGGCCGAAGCCGCGATCCACCACAAGGACGCGATCATCAAGGCCGCGCGCGAGTCCGTGGACAGCGTGATGCTGTGCTCGGAGCCGTTCTCGGTCGCGTACGGTCTCGACATGCTCGACGACGTGCTCGTCATCGACATCGGCGCCGGCACGACGGACCTCTGCCGGATGCACGGCACGATGCCCGAGGAATCCGACCAGCTGACGAACACGTATGCCGGCGACTACGTCGACAACCGCCTCGCGGAGGCGATCCAGAAGCGCTACCCGCAGGCGCAGTTCACGACGCAGATGATCAAGGAGATCAAGGAGAAGCACTCCAACATCTCCGACAGCATGCCGCCGGTGTTCGTCGAGCTGCCGGTCAACGGCAAGCCGACGACGTTCGACGTCACGGACGAGATCCGCAACTCGTGCCGTTCGATCGTGCCGCACATGGTCGACGGTCTCGCGAGGTTGATCGGGACGTTCGACCCGGAATTCCAGCAGCGTCTGAAGAACCGCGTCCTGCTCGCCGGTGGCGGCAGCATGATCAAGGGCCTGGATCTCGCGATCGAGAACGAGATGAAGGAGCGCCTCGGGGCCGGCAAGGTCTACCGCATCGAGGAGCCGGTCTACGGCGGCTCGAACGGCGCGCTCAAGATCGCGCACGACATGCCCGCCGAGTACTGGGAGAAGCTGAAGTGATCCGCACCGCGCCGCTTCCGTGCGGCGCGGTTGGCACATGCCGAGCCGGACCTTCCTTCACGGGGGGACCGGCTCGCCTCGTTCCGGGCACCCGCACGGGCCCTCTGCGGATCAGCTACGGCTCCACGCGCCTCCGGACCGATAGACGTCGGGCGCACGATCTCTCGCGGGATCGGTCCCTGTTTCGACGAAAAGCGAGAGCCAGATGGCGGAGACCCGAACTGAAGACCCCCGTGACCCGTTCGGCAACCCGAACGGATCGAACCCCCAGGCCGGGGCTTTCGGCGAACTCGGTGGACCGGTGAAGAACCGTCCCGCCGTGGGCGCCCGCGAAGCCGACTCGGTGCCGAGCGCGGATTCGCGCTGGCAACCCGG
>CAZKIY010000108.1:0-2440 GCA_964552875.1 uncultured Planctomycetaceae bacterium | reverse complement strand
TGGGCGCCCGCGAAGCCGACTCGGTGCCGAGCGCGGATTCGCGCTGGCAACCCGGTCCCGGTGCGACGGACTTCTTGGGCCTCGAGCCCGAGGTGCAACACGGCGGCCACTCGTCCTCCGGCGGTGCGACTGAATCCTGGCTCTTCGGAGCGGCACAATCCGAGGCCGACTTCGCGCCCGTTAGTGTCGCGACGCCCGCGCGCGCGTCGTCCATGCCGGCGCCCGTCCCAACAGCGGACTCGCCGACGCAATTCGACGCGCCTCTCGACGACCTCGAGACCGACGTCGAGACCGACGTCGAACCGGTCGCCCCGCTTCCTCGTGCACCTCGGGGCGGAACGAAGCAACGTCTGGCCCTCGCGGCAGCGCTTCTCGCCCTCGGTGTCTGTGGGTACGTCGCCTGGGAACGCTTCGGTCCGAAGATCGGGTCCGAGCCCGAAGTCGCGCAGGTCGACCCGAAACCCGCCGCCCCGCGTCCCGCGAAGCCGACTCCGGTCGCGCCGGTCGCCGCGGCGCCCGCGCCCGTCGTCCCGGCGGTGACGACCGAACCGACGAACGTGATCACGGAACCCGTGCTCGTTTCCATCGAACCCGTGATCGAGGTGCCTCTCGCGAGCACCGAGCCGATCGCGCCCGTCGTCGAGGAGGTTCCGCCGACCATCGACCCCTCGGCACCTCTCGCTCGGACCACCACACCGAACAAAGTCGCCGAACTCCCGTCGGGCCAACCCGGACCCGGCGGCGGACGACACGCGACAGCCGCGGATTGGGCCGGGATGTGGCTCGAAACGACGATCCCGACCGATGCGATCCACGGAACGACGCGTTTGCGCACGCTCCATGTCGGGCTCGTTCGCGCGGAGCTGAAGAACCGCGAGTTCATCGAGGGTCGGCTGTACGCCGTCGGTGAGTCGCGGATCTGGCTCGACGTCGAACTCGGGCGCCTTTCGCTCGACGCCGAAGAAGTGCGCGAGCTCGTCCAGATCGTTGGACAGCAAGGTCAACCTCTCGCGCTGGGCGCTCAGGCTTTCGCCGGCTTGCCGCGCGTGGAAGTCCTGCTCCCCGGTGGCACGATGACCGGGCGCGTGCTCGGGCGAGAAGGGGACTGGGTCACCTTCATCACCGAGGACGGCCTGCGCATGCGCGTCGACGCGATCGACATACGGCCGGCACCCGACGGGCGCACGCGCTTGGTCGGCGCCGTCCAAGTCAAGAAGCCCTGATTCGAGGCCGAAACCGGCTTCCAGAGCGATTCGTCGCGGATTCCCGTCTTCCGATTCGACTCGGGGCGTCCGATCCGCGACCATCTCCCCGGTTCGAGCGGCGTCCGCACGAACCCCGCGGCCCTTTCGGCCGCCGGAACGAGATCCACCTTCCGAGCGCAATTCGAGCTCGGCGGGACGAGCCTGCGATCGCTGCCTTCCACCGTGGATCGTTCCACCTTGGAGGACCGCGGCCCGCTTGGCTCCTCTTTTCGAACCCATTCGACGCGAACGTTCCGCGCCTCGTGCGCGGGCCAACCCCGCGCCTCGGACTCCGGCCCGAAGTTTCGCCTCCTGTTCACAGGTCGCGGATCCCTGCCGCGCCCCGAGCCCTGCCCGCTGACCAAGGTCCGCCGCGCTCTGCGCGACGCCTCGGCCGCGAGCGCGGTCGGGCGGCGCGCACGGCACCGGCTGGTCTCCAGCGGCGCGACCCTCCTTCTTTCCATGACGGACGAGATCCACTTCGGCGCGCACAGCGCGTCGGAGACCTTTGATTCTTTCGATTCCATTCACTCTTCCCCATCCTCCGATCTGCCCGCTGAGGCCGATGACGCGGCCCGCGGCCCACGGCGCGACTCCGGCGGCGGACGGAGTGCTGACGAAGTCCCCGAGCCGTTCGATCCGGAGCTGAGCGATGCCGCGCCGGTCGAGGCACCGAGCGCCGACTCGGCCCTCGAGCCCGCCGCGGACGACGCCGGTCAGAAGCGCCGCCGCCGCGGTTCGCGCGGCGGACGCCGTCGCCGCGGCCGCCGTGAAGGCGAGCCCGCCGAATCGGTCGCCACGGCAGGCGAAGCGGAAGACGCGTCCGCGGCTGTCGAGCCGCCCCTCCCCGGTGAGGACGATGCGTTCGACTCCCCGGAAGCGGCCGACGTCGAGTCGGAGATTCCGGAAGATGGCGCCGCAGAATCCGCACAAGGTGCCGCGGAGACGCCCCGCCGTCGCTCGCGACGGGGTCGCGGCGGCCGTGGCCGCGGGACGGCTGCGGGGGAGGAGCGCGGGACGGCCGCGGTTGAGAAGGGCGGGACGGCCGCGGTTGAGAAGCGCGGCGCGTCCGCGGTGGAGAAGCGCGGGACGGCCGCGGTAGAGAAGCGCGGGACGGCCGCGGTGGAGAAGCGCGGGACGGCCGCGGTAGAGAAGCGCGGGACGGCCGCGGTGGAGAAGCGCGGGACGGCCGCGGT
>CAZKIY010000107.1:0-12540 GCA_964552875.1 uncultured Planctomycetaceae bacterium | reverse complement strand
CCCGCGCACTCCTACTTTGCAACGACGAACCACCACGCCGAATCCCCGCGAACGAAACGCCCCCGACATGAGCAAGGAATCCTCGACGTGGCGCTCCGAGCGCCTGGGCAACAAGGAAGTCAAGGTCGTGCGCTGGGGCGAGAGCGGCGTGCCGGTCCTGATCTTCCCGACCGCTGCGGGCGACTGCGAGGAGACCGAGCGCTTCAAGATGATCCACGTGCTCAGCAGCCTCTTGAGCGAAGGCAAGATCAAGGTCTACTCGGTCGACAGCGTGGGCGGACAAGCGATGCTCGACAACGAGCTGCCGCGCCACGAAGCCGCGCGGATGCAGAACCGCTTCGACTCGTTCGTCTACAACGAAGTCATCCCCGCGATCCGCGTCGACTGTCGTGACAACGACGTCGAGGTCATCGCCGCGGGCGCCTCGATCGGCGCATTCAACGCGCTCGCCGCCGTGTGCCGTCACCCCGACGTATTCCGCGCCGCCGTGTGCATGTCCGGCACCTATGACCTGAAGAAGTTCATGGGCGAGGACATGACCCTCGACTACTACTACAGCTCGCCGCTGCACTTCCTCCCGAACCTCGGTTCCGGCGCGCACCTCGACGCCCTGCGCAAGCGCTTCATCGTGCTCGCCCACGGGAAGGGGAACTACGAATCCCCCGAGGAATCCTGGCGTGTCGCTCACGTCCTCGGCACGAAGGACATCCCGAACCGCGTCGACGAGTGGGGCGCCGAGTGGCACCACGACTGGCCGACGTGGCGCGACATGCTGCCGAAGTACTTGAACGAACTGTTGTCAGCGAGCGCGACGCGTTGACATCGGTGTCAGTTGAATCCGTCCTAGCAACCCGACAGCAGCCGCTTCAGAGCCTGTGAGGAAATCACCGGCTCTCGCGCCGCGGAGCGGCACAACTAGGTGCTGAGAGCCCGTACGATCGAGTTCTTCACGGGCTCTCAGCGCGCCCCGTGCAGCGCGGTCAGGATCCGTCGCGCCGATTCCGCGGCCGTGCGCGCATAGTCCTCGCGACTGCGGAGCGCGTTCACGTGGCGTGCGCGGGCCGCACACGCCGCTTGAGCGGAGATGCCGAGTCGCGCCCCGATCTCGGCGTAGGTGGCTGCCGCGAGGTCGCGCAGAAGTCCGATCTGCAGCATGCGGCACCGGTCCTCCGCTTCCGGGCCGGAGTCGGGCTCGCTGCCGAGCGAGTTCGGGAACTCGCTGAGCACTGCCGCGGTGCTCACCATGGGCAACCCGGGCTTCGTGCCGTCCGCGCACTCGGTCCTGCGCCACAACCAGTCCAGGAATCCCTGCGGTGCTGCTCCGAGCAGGTCGTCCAGCTCGTCGGGAACCTCCGAACTCGACTGCAGCCGGGACTCGATCCACGCGCGGGCGTCGGGTGAGACGAGGGGCGGGAACGCGACGGGGTAGAGGGCGGGTTCGAACACCGCGACTCCGGTAGCGCGCAGCGTCTCCGAGCGGATCCAGTCGCGGGCGAGCCACGGCTGTCCGACTCCCGTCGCGTGCGATACCGCGCTGCCGTGCGGATAGCGCGTCGGGTCCGGTGCTACCTTCGCGTTCGCCGAATTGGCGTCAATGTAGCGGACGACCGTGCGCCGGTATCCGAGCGTTTCCACCGACCGCGACATGTAGCGCGATCGGTAGAGCGGGCCGTCCCGACCGCGCTTCCTGTTGAACCACGCCGAGTAGTCGCGTTGGATTCCCTGCATCGCGGCATGCAACCGCCCGTTCTGACTGCGCACGAGGATGTGGAAGTGCGTCGTCATCGCACACCATGCGTGGACCTCGATGTCGGCGCGCCGCACGGCACGCGCCATGCGGGAGCAGAAGTGACGGACGTCCTCCACGGACTCGAAAATCGACCGCTGGCCCACACCACGGTTCATGACGTGGTGCCAGGTTCCCGGCAGATCCCAGCGGCGCTGTCGCGGCATGCGAGCCTCCCGAACGGAGACGCGCGGATCGAGCTCGGGTCGCGGACGAACTGCGAAAAATCCGCACAAGCGCGGCGGGGTCGGCATTCCGCCCGGAGTGGACCCGCCCTGGATGGATTCAACTGACACCGATGTCAACGTGGGCGACCGCCGCTGCGTCACTCGCCCGGTCGCGGGAAGTGCGCGCTGAACTCGAGCGGTTTTTCGGCGCCTTCGAAGGTGTAGCGCGAGGGGACGACCACGACGCCGGAGGGGGTCACGGTGAAGCGGCGTTCGTCGCTCGCGCGGTCGTGGCCGATCGTGAAGCCGTCGGGGACGCGGGTCCACTTGTCGAGAATCGCGCGGCGGACCTTGGCGCCTTTGCCGATGTGCACGCCGCCGAAGAGGATCGAATCCTCGACGACCGCGCCTTCGTCGACGTGCACGCGGTTCGAGAGGATCGAGCGTTTCACTCGACCGCCGCTGACGACCACGCCGGCGCACAGCAGCGAATCCACGACTTCGGAGCGGCGGCCGGGCGCATCCAGGACGGACTTCGCCGGCGGATCCGCGTGCCACAGAGAGTAGATCGGCCAGCCCTGGTCGTAGAGGTTGAAGCGCGGCGCGACCGACACGAGGTCCATGTTCGCGTCGTACAGCGCGTCGATCGTGCCCACGTCGCGCCAGTACGGATCGTTCGGGTTGTCGCGATCGACGAAGCGGTGCGCGAACACTTGGCCTTGATCGATCATCGACGGGATGACGTCCTTGCCGAAATCGTGGCTCGAGCCGGGCTTCGCGGCGTCGGCACGCAGACGACGGACCATCTCGGGAGCGTCGAAGACGTAGATGCCCATCGACCCGAGACACCAACCCGCTTGTCCCGGGATCTCGCGCCCGACGGCGGGCTTCTCCTGGAATCCGACGACACGATCGTCGGCGTCGACTTCGAAGACGCCGAAGCGACGCGCCTCGCTCTGCGGGATCTTCACGGCGCCGATCGTGAGCTTCGCCTTGCTCGCGATGTGCTGACGCAGCATCGCGCCGTAATCCATCTTGTAGATGTGATCACCGGAGAGGATGAGGACGTGCTTCGCCGCGCCGTCGTCGATGAGGTCGAGGTTCTGGTAGATCGCGTCGGCCGTGCCCTGGTACCACTTCTCGACGGTGGCGTGATGAGGCGGGCTCACGCTGATGAACTGCTCGAGCCTGCGCGGCAGGAAGTTCCAGCCGAAGCGGATGTGCTCTTCGAGACTGCGCGCTTGGTACTGCGTCAGCACGTAGATGCGCCGCAGTCCGGAATGGATGCAATTGCTGAGCGTGAAATCGATGATCCGGTACGAACCGCCGAAGGGGACGGCCGGCTTCGCGCGCTGGATCGTCAGCGGCTTCAGTCGCTCGCCCTGACCACCCGCGAGGATGAACGTCAGCGTCTCCTTGAGCTCCTGCGTGAGATACGTGCTCGTCATCCTGGGTCTCTCGTCCAGTCCGGCTCGGGGTGAACGGGAGAGGATGCCTGCTGACGTGCTTCCGCGGTAGTCCGGACCGAGATCCAGCATCGAGGCGCTGGTAGACTCCGCGGGTTCGACCCCCCTGAAGAAGCTCGGTAACTCATGGCCAAGGAAGAGATCAGCACGCTCCCCGACGACGCTCAGCGCCGCAACTTCGTGCGCTCGATGCTCGAGGACGTCCGCGCGCTCGAGCGGATGATCGACGAGGGTTGGATCGAGAAGGGCGTGCGCCGCATCGGCGCGGAACAGGAGATGTTCCTCGTCGATCGCACCCTGCAGCCGGCGAACAAGGCGATCGAGCTGCTCGAGGATCTACCGCCGAGCCACTTCGTCACGGAGCTCGCGCAGTTCAACCTCGAAGCGAACCTGACGCCGCTGCCGCTATCGGGGACGTCGTTCTCGGAGATGGAAACCGAGCTGATCCGTCTGCTCGCGCTCGCACGCGAAGTCGGTGCGCGCAAGGGCACGCAGATCGTCTTGTGCGGGATCCTGCCGACGCTCGACAAGAGCCACCTCGGCCTCGAATCGCTGACGCCGATCCCCCGGTACAAGCAGCTCAACCGGATCATGACCGAGCAGCGCGGGGGCAAGTTCCAAGCGCTGATCAAGGGGCTCGACGAGCTCCAGACCGTCCACGACAACGTGATGTTGGAAGCGTGCAACACGAGCTTCCAACTGCACTACCAAGCGGACGCGCAGGAGTTCGCGCGCCTCTACAACTTGGCGCAGGTCGTCGTCGCACCGCTCCTCGCGGCCGGTCCGAACTCGCCGGTGTTGCTCAAGCACCGCTTGTGGCACGAGACGCGCGTCGCGCTGTTCCAACAGTCGCTCGACACGCGCGCCGAGCACAAGGTCGAGCGCGGCGTGCGCCAACGCGTCAGCTTCGGTGATCGTTGGGTGAAGGGCTCGATCCTCGAGATCTTCCGTGACGACATCGCGCGCTTCCGTTCGCTGATCACCGCTGCGAGCGATGAATCCCCGCTCGAGATGCTCGATCGCGGCGAAGTGCCGCCGTTGAAAGCTCTGCGCCTCCACAACGGCACCGTTTACCGCTGGAATCGGCCCTGTTACGGCATCACGGACGGCAAGCCGCACCTGCGCATCGAGTGCCGCGTGTTGCCCGCCGGACCGACGGTGCGCGACGAGGTCGCGAACGCCGCGTTCTTCTACGGACTGATGATCGCGCTGGACACCGAGTACGGCGACGTGTCGCTGCGCATGCCGTTCGACGACGCGAAGGCGAACTTCGTCGCGGCCGCTCGCTACGGTCTGCACGCGCGCTTCCGCTGGCTCGACGGCAAGTCGTACGGGGCCGACGAGCTCATCCTGAAGCTGCTGCTCCCCGCGGCGCGCAAAGGACTCCTCTCGCGCGGCGTGGACAAGACGGACGTCGACACGTACCTCGGTGTGCTCGAAGCGCGCGTGCAGAGCGGACGCACCGGCGCGCAGTGGGCATTCGACTCGCTGGCCGCGATGGGCGAGGGGACTAGGATCGCCGATCGCTATCGCGCGTTGACCGCCTCGATGGCGAAGTACCAGGAATCGAACCTCCCGGTGCACCAGTGGGAACTGGCGCAGGTCCCAGCCGCGTCGGGCGATTCCGACAGCTATCGAACCGTCTCGCAATTGATGACGACCGACCTCTTCACGGTCCATCACGACGACATCGTCGACCTCGCCGCGTCGCTCATGGAGTGGGAGCACTTGCGGCACGTCCCGGTGGAAGACCACGAGGGCCGTTTGCTCGGGTTGGTCACGCACCGCGCGCTGATGCGAGTCATGACGCGTGGTCGTGCTGCCTCGGGGCACGTCACCGTCGGCGAGATCATGGACAAGGATCCCGTGACCGTTGGCCCCGAGACCAGCACATTGGCCGCGATCGAGCTGATGCGCACGCGCAAGATCGGCTCGTTGCCGGTCGTCAAGGAAGGCCGACTCGTCGGCATCATCACGGAGCACGACGTGTTCGAGATCTCGGGAAAACTGCTCGAGAATTGGCTCAAGGGCTCGTGATGCCGCACGGAGCCCTCGCACGCGTTCTCGGCACGGCGTCGGCCGGTGAACGCGGTGGACCGCTCGTCCTCGTCACCGTCGGCATCCACGGCAACGAGCCGGCGGGACTGCACGCGATGCGTCGCGTTTTCGCCGAGCTCGATCGCGGGCTCGTCCCGCTCACCGGTCGCGTCGCAGCGTACGTCGGGAACCGCGCCGGGCTCGCGCGCAACGTCCGTTACGTGGACGAGGACATGAACCGACTCTGGTCGCCCGCTCGCGTCGAAGAGTTGCGGCACGGAGATTCGCAACGCGACACGATCGAGCGCGCCGAACAGCGCGAACTCCTCGAACTCCTCGACGCCGAACTCGAGTCGGCGCAGAGCGGCGTGACGCATCTGGATCTGCACTCGACCTCCGGGGACGGACCCCCGTTCACGATCGTCGCCGGTCCGACCGGGAGTCGCACGGCGGCCCTGCGACTCTGCGTGCCGACTCTGTTCGGCCTCGAGCCCCTGATCGCCGGGACCTTGATCGAGTACGTCGGCGCGCTCGGGCACGCCGCGGTCGTGCTCGAGGGCGGCCAGAACGACGCCGCTTCGACCGTCGATCACCACGAGTCGGCCGTCTGGCGTACGCTCGCGGGTGCCGGTGTCGTTCACGAGCACGACGTCCCCGGGGGGCTCGAGCAACACACGCGCCGTTTGTCGGCTGCCGCCGCCGGCCTGCCGCCCGCGATCGAGATCGGATACGTCCACCGTCTCGAACCCGGTGAGCCGTTCGCGATGCTCCCCGGATTCCGGAACTTCCAAACGGTCCACGTCGGCCAGCTCCTCGCGCACCAGGGGCACGGTCTCGCTCGCGAGATCCGCGCGCCGTGGAGCGGGATCCTCCTCATGCCGCGCTACCAAGGTCAGGGCCTGGACGGCTTCTTCCTCGGTCGAACCGCCCCGACTTCCTCCGCGGATGCCACCGCGACGCGGCTCGGATAGCAGGCTCACCGAGCCACGTGCGTGCCCCCAGGCCGTGTGCGCCCCAATCCCAGGAACGGGACGTCCCACGACGAACCCGATCGCGGGGCGGGGTACGGCCTGCAGAAGTCTTCGTTTCGCGCCACCTTGCGCGAACAGACCGGCGGACTTACGGTCGAGATTCCCGCAGTTCACTGGGCCGGAGGCTGACCTTGAGGCGACACGTCCACGTCCGCGACTCGAATGCGCAGTGCGCGCGCACGCTCGTGTTCTCACCCCGGAGTGCGCCTCCTCGGTGCCTCGCGTGGCTGCTCGGGCTGGCCCTCTTCGGCGGCACCGCGTCGATTGCGCCCGCGCAGGTCGTGACCGAACGCGTCTCCCTGTCCGCGTCGGCGGGCCAAGGTTCGGGCGACTCCGATCAGGTCTCGATCTCGGGCGACGGTCGCTACGTCGCGTTCCGTAGCGCGGCCTCGAATCTCATCGCCGGGGACACGAACGGCGTGAGCGACATCTTCGTGCGCGATCGCTGGACCGGACTCGTGGATCGCGCGAGCGTCTCGTCCCTCGGCGTAGAAGCAACGGCCCCGAGCATGGAGCCGCACATCTCGTCCGACGGACGCTTCGTCGTTTTCGCGAGCGAAGCCAATGACCTCGCGAGCGACATCCAGTCGGGCAGCTCGAAGGACATCTATGTACGCGATCGCGTCCAGCGCACCACGCGCACGGTCACGAGGTCCGCAGCAGGCGGTTCGGGCAACGGCGACTGCCACAGGCCGCGCGTGTCCTCGGACGGACGCTACGTGACGTTCGAAGGCTCGGCCACGAACCTCATCCCGAGCGGCACGACGAACTACCAAGTGTTTCGCCGCGACATGACGGCCGGCACGGCGCTCGTCAGCGTGAATTCGGGCGGAAGTGCGGGTGTCGGATTCTCCTGGAACGGCGGGATTTCCGGCGACGGTCGCTTCGTCGCGTTCGTGAGCAACGTCGCGAACCTCGTGCTCGTGGACACGAACGGCAACACCGACGCCTTCGTGCGTGACATGCTTCTCGGGACCACTCGTATCGTCACCGTGAGTTCGTCCGGCGCGCAGGGCACGGGCGCGGCGTTCATCAACAGCACGATCTCGCGCGATGGACGTTGGGTCGCCTATGCCTCGAGCGCGCCCAATCTGGCGCCGGGGGAGTTCGGTGCCTCGTACGACATCTTCGTGCACGACCTGCTGACTTTTCAGACTCTCCGCGTCTCCGTGTCCTCCTCCGGCGCGGCGGCGAATCAGAACTCGTACGACCCGGCCATTTCCGATGACGGCCGATACGTGGCGTTCCAGACCTTCGCCACGAACCTCGATCCGCTCGACACGGACATGCAGAGCGACATCTTCTTGCGCGATCGCACGCTCGCGACGACGACACTCATGAGCCGCAGTGTGTCGACGGGCTCCAACGACGACTCGTTCTCGTCGTCGATCAGTGCGGAGGGGGGCCAGATCGCGTTCCACAGCGAGTCGACCGACCTCGTGCCCGCCGACACGAACTTGCGCGTGGACGTGTTCATCCGCGACCTCGGTTCGGAGAACTACCCGGTCTTCTGCGCGGGTCTCACGACGACTTGTCCGTGCGGGAATCCCGGATTGGGTTCGGCCGGCTGCGCGAACAGCACGACGAGCGGCGGTGCGCTGCTGCGCGCGTTCGGACGTGCGAGTTCGACCCTGGATCGGGTCACACTCGTGGCGACGGGATTGCCGCCCGCGACTTCGGCGCTCTTCTTCCAGGGGACCTTGCGCGAGAACGGCGGCGCGGGCACGACCTTCGGCGACGGTTTGCGTTGCGCGGGCGGCACGACCGTGCGCCTCGCGACCTATCCCGTCGAAGCGGGCACGGCCGCGATCGGATATGGCGGAACGCCGGGTCTGGGAGGCGGGACGACCACGCCGATCCATACGCTCGGTCAAGTGCCCACACTCGGCGGGACGCGTGTCTACCAGTTGTGGTACCGCAATTCGGCGGCGTTCTGCACGAGCGCCCTGTTCAACCTGTCGAACGGCGTCGAGATCTTCTGGCAGTTGTAGTCGCCCCGCCGGATCCCGGGCGGCCCGAGTCGGGCGGAATCGTGAGGGCTCGGCGGTAGGATTCGAGGCGCGATGCCCCAACCGATTCTCGCGCTCGATCGTGATGCCCTGCTTCGACTCGAGACTTCGCTGACGCAAGAGTGGCTCCAGACGGATGGTCTCGGCGGCGCGGCGAGTTCGACCGTGCTCCTCTGTCCTACGCGGCGTTACCACGCGCTGTTGCTCACGCCGCGACCGGGGAGTGCGAGGCGCTATGCGTGGCTCTCGCGCTACGACGAGACCCTCCTCGTGCAGGGTCGCGAGTTGCCGCTCTCGATGGCGCGCTATCGCGGTGTTTGGGCACCGCACGGGCACCAAGCGCTCGAGTCGTTCGAGCTCACGCCATTCCCGCGCTGGACTTGGCTCTGGGGCGGCGTGCGGATCGAGCGCGAAGTGCTCGTTCCTGCGGGTGAAGCGTGCGTGCTCGTGCGCTGGTGCGTGAGCGGCGCCGGAGCGCCGGTGAAGCTGCGACTGCGACCGCTGCTCCCTTTCCGCGAGGCGGATGCGTTGAGCGTCGAGAACATGGCGCTCGACGGACGCGTCGAGCGTCTAGCGCTGGGTGGTGGCGACGGAATCAGTTGTCGGCCGTATGCCGAGTTGCCGCGCATCTCGATCGTCGCATCGAACCCGGCTCCGTGGACGACCGATGCGGCCTGGTACCGCGGGCTCGAATACGCCGTCGATCTCCAGCGCGGCTACGACGGTCACGAGGACCAGTTCAGTCCTGGTTTCTTCGAGATGAAGCTCACCGACGGCGCCGACGTCGTCGTGCAAGCGAACCTCGACGCGCCTCTCCCGGATCCGCGCGGGCGTTTCGAGCGCGAGGCTCGCCGTCAGCGTGCGCAGCTCCAATCCAAGCGCCCGGGTGTGCGCGGCGCGCTCGAGATGACCGCGGACGCGTTCCTCTATCGTTCGGAATCCGGCCGTGCCGGAGTCATCGCGGGTTGGCCGTGGTTCCTCGAATGGGGGCGCGACACGAACATCGCGCTGCCCGGTCTGCTGACCGCTCGCGATCGCAACGCCGAACTCGGCGACGCGCTCGCGGGCCAAGTCCCGTTCCTGAAGAACGGACTGCTCCCGAACGTCTTCGCGGCGACCCCGGGGATGAGCCACTACGACTCCGTCGACGCGAGCCTGTGGTTCGCGCGCGCGGTGCGCTTGCACGAGCGCGCGGGCACTCCGACACGCGAGATCGTGCGACGATTCCTGCCCGCGCTTCTCGAGATCGCCACGTGCTATCGCGACGGAACCGGTCTCGGCGTCCGCGGCGACGAGGACGGTTTGCTCGTCGCCGGCGCTGCGACGTTGAACGCGACGTGGATGGACGCGCGGATCCTGTCCGTCCCCGTGACGCCGCGTCATGGCGCGCCCGTCGAGATCGAGGCCCTGTGGTATTTCCTGCTCGCGTACGTCGAGCACCTCTCCGACGCCGCCGGACGTCCGAACGACGTGCGCGCCTGGCGTGCACATCGCGAACGAGCGGGTCGGGCGTTCCTCGAGCGATTCTGGATGCCCAAGGAAGAACGCCTCGCCGACGTGTGGCGCCCCGAGGAAGTCGATCGCGCGCTGCGTCCGAACCAGGTCATCGCGGCGGCGCTCGAATGGAGCCCGCTGTCGCGCGCGCAACGCGCGGGAGTAGCTCGATCCGCGGCCGACGTGTTGCTCGGGCCACGCGGCTTGCGGACGCTCGATCCGCGCGATCGCGCGTACCTCGGTCGCTACGCAGGCAACGAACACGAGCGCGATCGCGCCTACCACCAGGGGACGGCGTGGCCGTGGCTGCTGGGCAACTTCGTCGAGGCCTGGTTGCGCGGCGTCGGCGACGAACCCACGGATCGCACGTACTTGCGCGGCGTGCTCGACGGGCTCGAGCCGCACCTCGCGGAGGCCGGTTTGCTCCACATGTCCGAGGTTTTCGACGGCGACGCGCCGCACGCGCCGGGTGGGTGCTTCGCGCAAGCGTGGAGCACGGGCGAGATTCTGCGGGCGTACGCGCTGCTCGATCCCGCGCACTGACTTGCTGGTACGACGGAGGGGACAAGCGCGCCGCGGCATCCTGATCGATCCCGACCGGAACCCCACCGAATCGAAAGCCACCTCCGATGACGCACGGCATCCGCCCGAACGGCCAGTTCTGCTGGAACATGCTCACGCCGGATCACGCTCCAGCGCGCGATTTCTCGCGTCGCTGCTCGGTTGGACGTACGGCGAGATCCCGGGAATGGGGCACCTCACCCAGGTCGGTGGAAGTCCGATCGGCGGACTCTTCGATCTCGCCGGACCGAACACTCCGCCCCGGACGCCGCCGTGCATCGGCGTGATGGTCCAGGTCGCGAGCGCCGACGCGATGGCCGCCAAGGTCGCGGAACTCGGCGGGAAATCGCTCCCACCGTTCGACATCGGCGCGAACGGCCGCATGGCCGTGTGCTTCGATCCGAACGGCGCGAACTTCGACCTGTGGGAATCGAAAGCCCAGCGCGGCATGGAGATCGACGGCCGCGAACACGGCGCGCCGGCGTGGTTCGAGACGTTGACGAGCGATCTCGAGCACGCGCCGAAGATCTACGTCGCGCTGTTCGGCCTGACGCCCGAGAAGAAGCCGATGGGGGACATCAAATACACCGCGTAACTGATCGGCGAGGAGTACGTCGCCGGCGCGCTGGAACGCACGGCCGCGATGGGGCCGATCCCGCCGCATTGGGCCGTGTACTTCGCGGTGAAGAACGCTGACGCCGTGGTGAAGTCGGCGAGCGCGCTGGGCGCCACGATCTTCGTGCCTCCGCAGGACATCCTCGGGATCGGGCGCTTCTCCGGAATCAAGTCTCCGCAGGGCGTGAAGTTCTACGTGCTCGAGTATCGCGCTCGAGGGAGTTCGTTCGCGCGCGGAGCGAGGGGTGACCGTCGCAGCCGCGTGAGAGCGGCGAGGCCGCGCGCCCCGAGGAACGCGGCTGATTCCCGCTGCGCGGGCGTCTCGCGCGCTGATCGAACCGGCGTGCCCGCGACCGCGTTTCCGCGCGCAGCGTCGGGCCCGTACACTCTTCGCCCGCCGTGCCCGATCCGAAGTCACTCGATCTACCGCGACCCCTAGAGCTCGGCCGACCCTCGCGGGAGCCGCGGTGAGGGTGCTGATGCTCGGATGGGAATTTCCGCCGCACATCTCGGGCGGACTCGGCACCGCGTGCCACGGGATCGTCCAGGCTCTCTCGCGGGCCGATGTCGACGTCCTGTTCGTCGTCCCGCGCGCCCGCGGCGACGAGGACTCGGGCCGCGCGCGCGTCATCGGCGCGAACCAGATCCCCGTCGAGGAGCGCACGCCGGTCGCTCCGCGTCGCGTGCGGCGTCTACGGGCCGAGCTGGTCGACACGGCCGCGTCGGTGTCGATCGACTCGAGTCAGCCCGACGATGGCGCGAGCGAGGAGACGGAAGCCGTCGTCGGCCTCGCCGAGTCCGGGATCACCGCGTCGGAGGACCTTCGCACGGAGGAGCGCCGTTCCGTCGAGGTCCGCGCGATCGACAGTCTGCTCTCGCCCTATCTCGACGCGCGCGGCTATCGCGAACGCCTTCTCGCCGCGGCGCGGGACGAGCGCGCGGCGGCGGCGCGAGCATCGGCCGCATCGGCGCAACCGAACGAGGCGACGCGACGGGAGTCGAGCGAGTACGGGACGTCAGCGGACGGTCGAGTCTCGGGCCTCAGCGTCGACGCTCGCGCGCCTCACTCGAACGGCCGTTCTCCTCATGAATCGAGTTCGGCCGCCATCGCCGACGGATCGAATGCCGCGAGTTCGACCGCGCTCGCGCCTCCCACCGTCCGGATGTGGATCGAGGAGGCCGATGTGCCCGTCCCAGACCGCGTCACGACGCGACTCCTCGATTTCTCCGGCGCTTACGGCGGCGATCTCTTCGGCGAAGTCGCGCGCTATGCGCTCGCCGTCGAATCGCTCGCGCGCCGTGAGTCGTTCGACGTCATCCACGCGCACGATTGGATGGCCGTGCCGGCCGGTGTCGCTGCCAAGCGCGCGAGCG
>CAZKIY010000106.1:0-12728 GCA_964552875.1 uncultured Planctomycetaceae bacterium | reverse complement strand
AAGACGCACTCCAGCTTCTCGTCCACGTAGCTGCGCTGGTAGCTTTCCGCTGGTCGGCGGCTCGCCAGGGTGGGGGCGTTGGCCGCGCGAGGTTCGGTGCCTCGCGTCCGGCACAACTCCCAGGACCTTGACCTCGTTCGCGACGCGTCACGAGCCAACGCGTGACACCGCGTTGGGCAGGGGCGTAGCAGGATGCAGCGCCGTGCCCCTTTCGCCGAGGAACCTTGTGTGGCCGGTATCGCTCTGACGGCCTGTGCCGCGGCAAGGATTGCGACTTCCAATATTTCCGCGGCTCGCCGGCCCATCGCTGGCCGTTTAGCCCCTTTGAGGCTCGGACAGGGGGGAAATAGGCCCCGGGCGCAGGGGAGGCGCTATGACACTTCCGTGTGCCGCCATTGACATCCGACACAGTGATCGCGAGTATTCTTGCGATGCAGCCCATTCCCGGGCTGGCATTCCGCGGCTCGCTTTCGCACTCGCTCGCGGATCATCTCTTACCGCATCGTCGGCGCACAGGCCATGTCGAACTGGACCCAGAATAATCGGGCTCATGAAGCCACCTGGAAGACACTTCGGGTGCTCGGGTTGTTAGGCAAGAAGGTGAGTTTTGACGTTGCCGGACCGACCACAATGCAGGGTCTGCGCATGTGGATCCCGGGTGAAAGCGCCGCGGATCGCGCGGAAAGGGCCGCATTCTACGCCGCACAGATGGACGACGTCTTCACTGAGTGGGCCAGCGCCGTGTATGAGGAAGTGCCGGCTAAGAAGGAGGCAGCGGCGCGCAAGACCGCGCGCCAGGCAATGGCCGACGCTCTTTCGTCGAAGGCCAAGACCATAAGTCAGTTAGGAGTCAGGGTGGACGAACTTTATAAATTCCCGAGCGAAACCACCTAACTCACGGAGCCATCGTGTTCATTACACTTAGCATCACGCTTTCTAGCATTGTTGTGCCGGCACCCCCGGTCGTCGATGTCTCGGACTCGCGCGACATTCCTGCCTTTCCCCTCTTCAAGGGCTTGGAAATTCAGCCCGTCGTGCTGCAGGGGGATGATTCGGACCAAACGTTGGGTCTCAGGTACACGTACACGAAGAGCTTGGCGCGATTTTCCCTCACGGGGTCAGAATCGAAGGACTTCGACTTGGCTTTCGATTCCAGCGGTACGATCGCAGTTGAGCGCGCGCTCAATCCCGAGGACTTGATCGAAGCAAAACTCGCTATTCGGTACACCTTCACCGATACCGGTGTACCAAAGCGCCCGGAGCGCTACGCCCCCGGAGGTGACGACACGCTCGATAGGTTGGCTTTGAAACCAGGCGTGCGTTTGTCCGGTCGCGTTTTCGCGGGTCACGAATCTGACCAGAGCTTTCTCGAGCGGCACACAACATTCGGATTGGGCGGCTTCGCGAAATATCAGATTCCTGAAGATCGTGTTATTTGGTGGAACATTTTCGATTACCCAGCTACCGCGCTGCGGTGGCTCACGGGGTACGATGTGAGGAGCACTGGTCAGACGGGTCCAATGGGGCTCGACGCATTGCCGTCGGTGGGAGTTGACCTCGAACGCATTGCACCGTCGGGCGATGATCCGCGCGCCGATATTGGCGACGGCTCTGACTTCACGCGCGCCAGCCTGCGACTAGCGCTTAGCAGTCCAGTATTCGACATTGGCGGCGGCGATGAGTCCGATGAAGTATCTCTGACCGCTGCATGGCGATATTACGCTGAGCTCGATGCGGACCAGGCGGTTAAGGATGCCGGACTGGATAAGTACAATTTCCTGGTCGTTTCGCTGAAGTCGCGTAGCGGCTTTGTCGTTTCGTATACGAACGGCCAGCTTCCGTTCGACGAGGATGACGGCGAGAGCTTCCAGGTGGGCTGGAGCCACAGTTTCTAGCCCTGCTCGCGTACAGCGAGCGGCGAAATGAACCGCGCCCGTCGGTCAACGATCGACGGGCCTAAGTACGGCGAATGAGGTGAGCGTCACGGTGGGCGTGCGGAAGTGGCGGATTCTCCTCAGTCCAATCGGGTCAACAACTAGTGCAATGCGCATCTCTGCCCTCCGCATCCCGGCGTAACTACGCCACTTACGACCCCATTCACCGGCCTCCGGAGCCACGATCCACAGGTCCAGTCGACTTGGCTTGCGACCGACACATGCAACATCTAGTGCAACGCGATGTGCGCGCCGCCGTAACCCCGCCTCGCGTCTATGCTTATGACCGCCATCCTGCGGCCTCCGAAGCCGCAGGCCAGTGGTTCGAATCCACTCGGGCGTACCACCACTGGAGCTGGAGCGGGACCGCGACGCCTGGCCGCGAGAGCCTGGACGCCGTGCTCGCGTAGATCGCGTCGCCAGACGGCGAGATGCGACGAGTGCAGCCCTTCGCGACGAAGCAGCGCTCCGATCTTTCCAGGCTTCGTGCACGCGTCGGCCTCGCGGACGATGCCGGCCTTGAACTCAGCGGTGAACCGCCGGCGTGTGGGGCGTGCGACCACTTCAGGATTGGAATCGGCGCCCCGAGAGGGGCAAGCGCGCGGCGTCTGTGGGATCGATGGACAACGGCAGGCAACCTTCAGCCCTCGACACTAAACCGGATGGAAGAAAGTGTCTCGCTCACGTTGGCAAGGAGGGATGCCCGAAGGCCTGCGAGCGGGTGACAACAATCCGAGCGATCCGATGCTGGACGACATGCTCAAGGCCGGGGTCGTCCAGCGATGCTCGCCGCTGTACGAGTCGCTCGTTGGCATCGAGCGCAAGGAGAAGGCGGCAGAGGTTGCGGAGCTACTCTTCAGCTTCGCGCCGGCAGCGGCAACGTTCGTCTCACTGATGGAAGCAGCATCTCGCGCGGGAAGCGTGGAGACGGTCAAGGGGCTGTGCGAGCGCGGGGTGGCATCTCTTCCGAAGAACGCGGAAAAGCCGTCCCTTCACCGCGCTCTGGCCCGGCTCTCGTCAGCGAAGTAACGCTACGCCGCGACCGCCATCGGTGCCACCTCGGCCTTTGCGCCCCCGGACGCGGCCTTCTTCGCGCCACGCTTGCCGGCCTTGATAGCGCGTCGGCGCCAAGCCGACGGCCACAGCTTCGCGTAGGGCGCCCTGACGACCTGTCTGGTCGCCCAACAGGAACTCGATACGGCTGCAGTCGGGCGGAGGGCTCGATGGAACCTGGGATGATTCGATTGGCGCGGTGAGCAGACTCGGTTCGTCGGATCGAAGCGTGCAAGACGAGACCGGATTCGACCAGCACAGCAGAAGTGGCTGGCCGCCGCGCTCGGATGCCGGGTACACCTTGGTTCTCTGCTGGACCTTGAGTGGATTCTGTCGGCTGAGCTTTCAACTTAGCGGCTCGACTTTGCCGCTTCGCGTGCACATGGATACGGCCACTGGCGAACAGTCAGTTCACCCATGAAGATGAGACGGCGATGCATGTGCACCAACGCGAGCTCGAAGTACGGACTCCCGGCCGTGGCCTTACGGATCTGACAGACCGGGTGACAGCGATCGTCCGTGCCTCAGACATCACGACAGGCACCTGCCTCGTCTTCTGCCGCCACACGTCCGCGAGCCTGCTGATCACCGAGAACGCCGACCCGTCGGCTCGGCGCGATGTCTTGGCGTGGCTGGCTCGCCTCGCGCCTGACGGTGATCCTCGAAATGCGCACGATGCCGAGGGGCCCGACGACAGCCCGGCGCATCAGCGGAGCGCGATCACGCGGACAAGCGAGACGATCCCCGTGACCCGGGGTGAGCTGGCGCTCGGGACATGGCAGGGCATCTTCCTGGTCGAGCACCGGCTTGCAGCTCACACGCGCACCATCGTCGTTCATATCGGCGGGGAGTAGCGCGGCCCGCGAGCTGCCACACTCACTCGTCGCGGGAAGAACTCTCCGCCGCCTTCGCCACCCTCTCCAAGCCCGCATTCAGCTCCACGAGCAGCCGCAACAGCTCAGGTAGCCGATGCTCGTAGAAGCGCTAGCGTTGATGGTGAGATGGAAGAGCACCTCGTTGTTCATGCAAGTGACGGCCGCCGGGATCGCCGGCGCTCTCTTGTGCTTCAGCGCTGACGCTCCGCTCTCCACATGATGCAAGATTCGCGCTACGTCAGCTCCAATCGCGCGCTTCGATCCGCAGCCGCCCCTTGAACCCGGGCCGAGTGCTCTGCTCAAGAGGGATCTCGAAACCTACGCCCGTAAAGCTCGCACTCTCGCCAACTTCGTCCTGCGAGCCAGCGATCGTTGCGAGTCCATGGGTCGCCGCGAGCTTCCCTGGTCTGCCAGGATTGACCTCCTGAAATCCGTATTTGATGCGCCAACCGCCTTCCGCTTGCGGATCCGGGAAGGCCTCGACGATGATCTGCTCGCGTAGGACGTAGCCGCCCTCGAAGTGCCGGTTCATCCACAGCAGGCCGTCGATCACGTAGTCCGGGACAAGGACCTTGAGGTCGAGGGCGAAGCTCACGGATCCAGAAGCCTTGACGCTCTTCTCGGGGTCGAGGAATACGGAGAACAGGTGAGGGCTCTTGCGCCGATCTGGGGCACGGTGTGTTCCGGAACGACCGGGGAAGAGGTCGTCGTAGGTCCGGAAGATCGCGGAGCACTCACGCACCTCGCGCCGCGTCATCTGCCAGTGACAACCGCGGATCGAGACTGCGATCTCGAACTGGTAGGAGGCCTTGATGGACTTGCCTGCGTCCATCGCCTTGTGAACCTCCAAGGGCAGGCTGATGTCGTCGACGTCGAGAATCCCGTCGACACGCAGCTTGCCGAAGAGGAAGCGCGTCAGATTTTGATACCCCTCTTCTGAGTTCACGATGCCGTAATGACCGGAGTGGCTGCGGTGCACGAATGCGCGTGGGGAGCTGATGTCGCCGCCGCCCGCTCCCGGCCCGTGAGTCGTGGCGTTCTCGAGACGAACCAAGCCGTCGCTCGAATCGCCCGCGGCCCACGAAGACAGGCCTCCAGCAACGAGGTAATCGCGCGGGTTCGTGCCGACGAGGTTGAAGATGCGCTCGGGCGGGAAGCCCTCGACGACCGACACGTCGTCGCCCGCAGGCACGTTCAAGTATTCGGCCATGCGCTTGCGATTGAAGTTGTTGATGTCACCGAACGTCAGCCAGCCCGGCACGTTGCGCACGATGCGCATGTCGATGCCGTTGTGGGGTGTGGCGTACGTGAACACCTTGTCGACGGCATTGCGTGCATCCTTGTCCCCAAGGCGCGGATTCTGGAGGAAGGCGCGGCAGATCAGACCCCCCATCGAGTGCGCCACCAGATACACCCGGAAGTTCTCGGGCGTCACCGCGTTCTTCGGGTTCGCACAGATTCGCTCGCGCAGTCGCAGGATCAGCTTGCTCAGTCCCTGGGCGAAGTGCTCGATCGGCTGGGTCTCTCCCGTTCCAAAGTCTTTGCTGGCTTCGTCGTAGTAGCGATAGATGACGATGCTCTGATATGGGATCGCGTGCTTGGGGTGCTCCCCCATTACGAGATCTTCGCCCTCGACGAAGACGTCGTCATACTTCTCGTCGCTCATCAGCCGCACGATCGGGGACTCGAAGAACGACCGTCGCAGCTCACCTGTCCACGCCATTCGCGACTTGGTGGAGCCCACGTTGAAGCCCATATAAGGATCAGCGACTGTCTCTTCGATCTCCCCCTGGGTGGCCGCGAAGCCGCGGACGTACACGATGGGGTGATAAGGATGGTGGCTGTTCATGGAACTCACTGGGCATGGAAGTGTGGCCGTGTGCTGCTAGGAATCCGGCCGGGAGCGTAGCGAACCGGAGGCGTGCGGCGGGAGCTCGACACGGGACGCATAGGAGTGCGCGGCGCGGCACTCCTCGAGGCAACGGACGCGATGCTCGACGCGAAGACCGGCGTCGCCCCTGCTGCTCGCGCTCAGCTCGAAGCCCGGGTGACACTCATTCACCCAACTGCGGGAGCCTCACCGCGGCTGAACTCGACCAACTCGAGGCGCACATCGAGCAACTGCCCGACGGTGCCTTTCGAAACATAAATGCAGCGGCGATTCGACAGGACATCGCGATCGATCGAGGCCAGCAAGTCTTCCGACCCATGAGGCGTCCGTAGAGGCGACCGGCTCAGTCACCCTCACCGGCCCGAGAGAATCGGCCGTGTGCTTCCCAGTGCCTCCACCGCTGGCGAGGTGAGACTCACCACGAGAGCGCTTCGAGCGAGATGACACCGCGAAACTTTCCAACGAAACGAGACGCATCGAATCCCCCAGCAGCACGATCCGTTCCGCGTGCACAAGACCATCGGATAATCGAGCGGTGGTGCCGCTGCAGACGGTGAACGGCCGTGCCCGCGCGAGTTGGTGGATCGCAGGGTTCGCCGTGATTGGCGTGATCGCGTTCGTTGTCGAACCCCACATCAACCGCGAGCGCCACCTCTCACGCCTGGGGACGAGCGCGGCTCCACTGGTGGAAGCCATCCGCGCCTTCCAGACCGACACGGGCTATCCGCCGGCAACCCTGAACGAACTCGTACCGAGGTACCTCGACCATCTCCCGGCCACACGCTACCGGGCGGTACAGACGTTCTCTTACTCACGCGGACCCGGGCCGGAGTGGACGCTTGAAGTGCCGTCTACGTCTCTGATGTTCGACGTCGACGCATTTCAGTACTACTCCCGCGTCCCAGCATGGCGCCTCGTTCCGTCTGGCCAAGTCCGCTGATCGCGTGCAGCAGCATTCGCAACTGCGTCATGCGCTAAGGCTCGCCAGTGCGAGCTACGCCGCCGCCGCGACCTCGACTACTTGGGCCCTGGAACCGGCAACCTTGGCCTTCTTCGGACCGCGGTTGTCCGCCTTCTTGCCGACGCGTGCGGCCGGCGTGGCCTTCTTCGGCGCACCGCCACCAGCGCCTCCCGCGAAGTACTTCGTCCCCCGACGCTGCCCCTGCGTGCGCACCTTGCCCTGAGCGAGGAGCTTCTGCATCGGGAGGCGCATCGTCCCCACATCGGTCTTGACCGCATCGGCAATCTCGATGGCACCCTGACCCGGGTTCGACTTCACGTGCGCGAGCAGCGTCGCGCCCATCTCGTCGAGCGAACCGGCGTCGCGCTTGCCGCCCTTCGCGGCGCGTCGGACGGTGCCGGCGGAATTTGCGGGACGGCCGGGGCCGCGACGCTGTGGAGCGCCGCCTAGCGCTTGCTGGACTTGCTCGAGCGCCGTGCGGCGGATCATTTGCTCGAGCTGGGTGGTGAAGTCGGTGACGAGTGCGCGGATGTCGGTGGGCATAATTGAATTAGAGTGTATCGGAGTAATCGGCACAAGTTTGTTCTCGCGCTTGGTCCTGGCCGGGATGGCGGTGCCGTACTCACCACCAACAGCCACTCTCGTGCGACCTGCCGCGAGCAATCGCCCTTGTGCAGATGCTATCCCCTTGAAGTGCCGTCCAGCGTGGGCATTGAGCGAGGTGATGTAGTGCCGACATGATGGTTGGACGTCGCTGGCCCACGCCCGCCAGGTGTACAGTCTTTGGTGCCGGCTACGGCGCCCCCCGAAGCCGCTCCAGGCGTTTCTGTCGGTGTCAGCCTGCGTTCATACACGGTTCGAGGGCAAACACCCGAGATGGGCAGCTTTCGCGTAACGGAGGTCAGTGGATCGCGTGCCCTGCTCGTCCTGAGTGCAAGCCAAACATGGGTCGACTTTGCGCAGGTGACTGAGTATCGCATGCGTTGATCGAATCGCCGCACACGTGCTCGGGCCAATCGCGTGCTGCTCCGTCAGGCTCAGTTCGAATTGAGCCGTGCTCTCGCGACCTCAGCTGGCCAGGAGCGCTCGAAGCTCGACGTTCCCACCGTGGCCGCACTCGGAATAGCTGGTTCACCTCCGCCAGAGCCCACCCTCAACGTAGGCGCTTCCGACATACATCTGTGCAGTCCGCGAACCAGACACGTTCGACGGGCCTTGAACGACACAAGCTGCTCGAGCTGAGCGCGCCGTTCATCAAATGAAAATAGAGACCATTGAAAGTACGCATTCAACTCCTCGACTGTGCACTCGAGGTGGTAGTGACGTCAAGTGTTGCTGGCGAAACATGGCGCACTCCTTGACCACTCCTTCCGGGTGAGTTCATCCCGAATCCACGACAACCGCTCCATCGCGGAAGCTCAGCTCCCGGGTGGTGGCGACGGGTTGTCCGCTGGACCAGAACTGTTCGATGCGGTGTTCAGTGAACACGTCGACGTCGCCCGGTAGAGCGAGACGGATGGAGCAGGCATCGGATTCGGCGGACACCACGCGCCGAGCGTTCGTTTCGCCCGCGCGCCATGCAGCGCTTGCATGCACTCGCGGACGCTCCCCGCACGAACGGAGCCGGCCGCGAGGATCGCTCCTCGCGGCCGGCTCGTCGTGTCCAATCACGAAACGCCGGACGAACCGGCGAGTCGCTGCGGGATCAGAAGCCCCAGGTGGCGCGCACTGCGTTCGACAAGTTGAACGTGCTGACGCTGCAGAACGCCGCCGCGTTGCGGTACCAGATCTGGTAGTAGCGCGTGCCCGGCGTCGTGACCGAGCCGCGCACGGAGATGCTCGGATCGCCCGGTTGAGGGTACTGCGAAGCGCCCGAGACATTCGTGATCGTCTTCAGGCGGATCACCGTGCCGGAGACGCAGCGCAGGCCGTCACCGAAGACCGCTCCCGCACCGCCGGTCTGCGCGCCTGTGCCTTGGAAGTAGAGCGCCGAGCTGCTCGGCATGTTCGTGCCGGTCAGCGAGAGGCTGTCCGCGCCGATGCTGGCGACCCCCGTCGAGTCCAGCTTGCCGCCGACTCCCAGCGAGCTGAGGCAACCGGAGTTCGAGGCCACGGCGCTGTTGTTCCCGCAGGGGCAAGCCGTGCCGGAACCGTCTCCGTAGCACAGCGTATTCTGCAGGTTGCCGCCGTCGCGGACGAAGACGCCCTGTCCGAAAGCCGTACCCGCTGAGTCGCGGAGCGTCGCCGTGAAGTACAGGCTGCCGTCTTCCAGCAGGACGAAGTCGTCGTTGCCGAACGTGTTGTAGAAGGCGTTGTCGTCGAAGAGGCCGTTGCCGTCGACGTCGACCGGGTCGCCTTCGCGGAGGATGACGTTCGTGCCGTTCAACACGACGACACCGTTCCGGTCGAACGGCCCGTTCGTCAGGCCCCCGACCACGTAATCACCGGCCGCGTTGCCGGCCATGCCGAAGAAGAGATCGGTGAAGTCCGCGTCGTCCCACCTTTCCGGCGTCGGGTCCAGTTGCGCGCGGATCGCTCCGGTCTGGACCAAGTCCGTATGGACGTTCACGTACGTCAGACCTTGGAGGAACCAGTCCTCTTCCGACTCGGCGTAGGTGAGCGTGCCGCGCTTCGTGGCGCCGAGGGGGAGCGCGTAGAGCACGCCCGCATTCACACCCGCCGCGGCGGGGCCGTGGATGTGCGCCGCCGTCTCGATGCCGGCGAGGCCGGTGAAAACGATGTCGTACGTGAGCGTGTTCGCCGACGTGTCGATCAGGATCGAGGCCGTTCCCGATCCCGCGGAACCCGACGGCGGCACTTCTTGGGCTTCGCTGAGCGTTCCCGTGAGAACGATCTGCTCACCGGTGATGCCGATGACGTTGTCCGTGCGCGCGATGACCGTGCCCTGACGCAGGACCCAGTCCGACCCGTCCGCGTTGTTGCCGCGCGCGTACCAGCGCCCGGCGTTGTCCATGCCGTTCTCGTCGGCGCCGCCCGAGATGACCGGACTGACGAAGCCGGAGCCCGCGATGATCACGCCCTCTTGGAGCACGACCGTGCCATCGTAGACGAGGATGTCGTCGTTGAACGATCCGGTCAGGTCACCCATCAAGAGCGTGTGCAAGCCGTCGAGCGAGACCCACTGGTTCTCGAAGTCGAACGTCTCCCAGAACAACGTGCCGCCCGCGTCCTGACCGGCGGGGATCGTCACGCCTTCCTGAGCGACCAGCGTGTTGCCGATCACGAAGATCTGATCCATCGTCAGCGGGACGGTTCCGTCGATACCGATCGCGCGCAGCGCGACGCGGCCGTCATTGAGCAACGACGTGCTGTCGAGGTCGAAGTCGTAGAACTCGCTCGGCAACGCGGGAATCGCCATCGATTCCTGCGCGATTATCGTGTACGTCGGACCCGCGGTGACCTTGATGACGTAGTCGTCGTCCGCTGCTTCCGTCGTGTTCGTGAAGAAGACGTAGTCGCCGTTGTCCTGGATCGGAACGCGGATGTCGACTTGGCCGTAATTGCCGGGCGTGACCGCGAACGGGGCGGGCGTGCCCTCCTGATTCGCGAGCGTCCCGTCGATGAGCAGGACCGAGTCCATGGTCGTCGCGAGCGGCGTGTCGGCACGGATGGCCCAGTGGGATCCGTTCGGGCTGACCCAGGGACGGTCGAAGTTCGTCGAGCCGCTGCCGGGGTTGAACTTCGTGCCCGGGAGTCCGGGAACGTCCGAAGTCGAGCTCGTCGCGATGTTCGTGAACAGCGTCGAGACTCTGCCCGGCGCCGACGTCGCGGCGAGGATGCCGCCGCTGGTCTGGGCAACCCGCGTCGAGGGCGCCACGCTCGGCGCGGCCCCCGTTTGCAGCCCGGTTTGCACGGCATCTTGCGCCGCGAGCGGCATCGCCGCGATGCAGGAGAGCGAAAGGAGAGGGAAACGGAAAGTCATGAGGTTGCTCCTGAGGGAATGACGCGTGCCCCAACGAGTCGGCCGAACGAGAGAGAGGGAGGCCGGGAGGGACCCTCCGAACGGTATCCGCACTCGCCGGATCCGGACACCCAGGTCGTGGGATCTCAGAGCGTGTGAAGAAATCGCACGTTCTCGCGACGCGAAGCGTCGCTACATGAATCGGAGAGCCCGTGACTCGATATCTTCACGGGCTCTCAGGTCCCGA
The DNA here is from genome assembly GCA_964552875.1 of uncultured Planctomycetaceae bacterium. Lineage (GTDB taxonomy): Bacteria > Planctomycetota > UBA1135 > UBA1135 > JAEUHZ01. The sequence goes on along the minus strand of CAZKIY010000106.1, from coordinate 1,845 downwards.
GCGGACGCGCTGAGGCCCGCGCGGGGCGACGCCGGGAGCCCTTGGGTGAAGATGGAGCGAGGGACATCGAGCACTGTGTCCGACCCCGTTCGCATTCGCGTCGGCGTCACGTGACGTCGTTCCACTGCATGCCGCGGTTTTTCGCGCACCTCGGAAAAGTACGACCTTCCGCTCGCATACCTGTTTTCGAAGGATGCCGGAGCGCCGATCGCGCACGAAACCGCCCGAACGCAAACCATGGCTGCGTCGATCGAGAGGTCGCTGACCATCAACGTGCCGGCGCTGTCATCGGCGGCCGGTCGCTTGACCGACTTGTCGATCGGCCAAACTCGGGGACCGCTGCGTTCGGCGACCTGATCGGCGAGGCTCCGGCCTCGAGGGCGCGGATCCTGCAGATCGCCCACATTGCTCTCTACGGCGTCGTCGAGCGCCCTACATCCCAGCACGCGTGAACGGTCGTCGGTTGCTGCGAGTTTGGCTCAACTTCGTCGTGCCGGCGGCCCTGCTCCAGGAGTACGAGCGCCTCGAGCGCGCCGATCACGACCTCGAGTCTCTTGGGCGCGCGCGACGCCGACGGCGTTGACACCTTCTCGGCTCTCACAGGCTTCGCGCGTCCGGCCGCCGATCCGCCCCGACGAAACATTTCTGTCAGCGCTGAGGCAGGACATCTGGCCGACCATCCTTCTCGACGACCGGGGTGAGACGTACGTCGCGATTCGCGCCATGTCCTCGGCGCTCGTCGGCACAACCTGGGACATGTCCCTGTGCGGGAAGTCGCCGTCGCACACCGATGGGTGAAGGCACGGCGCGAGTAGCGCATTGCCCTACCCCACGGCTCGCATGAGCATGCACATGAGCGAGTTCGAATGCGACTCCGCGTCCCCCGTCAGTTCTTTCGTGACGCAAGAGTCGGCATCTGTCGTGCGACACGCCTATAGCGCGACCCGCGCGGCGGCCTCCTTCTCGGCGATCGATCCCGAGGTCACAGGTCGGCGCGCGAAGAGCGGACACGCGCCCGAGTTCCATGCCTTCGTCACCTACTTGGCCGAGAACGAGATCTATCGCCGTCGCGACGCCGGCTCAGCGAGCACGGGTTGTAATAGCGCGCTGCCGCGTGAGGATCCCGTCGAGCTCGCGCTGATCCTGGCCCAAGGCGACGCCCCATCCACCCGCATCGAGCTGATCGTCTCGCAGTCCGGTCGGGAGGCGATCCATTCGTGTTCCTTCCACCTTCGGCAGTCCGCGGCGGAAGCCGTCGGCCGCGCAACGCTGCTCGAAGCAGTGCACGCGCTCGCGCTGCAGCGTCGCGTCGAGTGTGTGCTCGAACGTGCTGATTCGACTCGCACGACCGTCGCGCCCCATCCGCTTTCACGTCCGGCTTCGATTCGAGAATAGGCAAGCCGTCCGCTCGCCACCGATTTATCCACGACACCACTCGCACCGAACCATTCTCATGAACACTCCCGACGACGACATCAAGCAACTCCCCAGCGTGCCGCCCGAGATCGCGGGGATTCCGGAGCATCAGCGGCGGGAGGCGCGCATCCGCAAGCAAATCGTCACCGCGATGCTCGTCACATTCGAGCTAGCCGACGGCAGCGTCGTCGAAGCGCGCTGCTTGGAAGTTTCCGCGGCCTTCGTGACGGCGTGCGTCATCGACGCGAAGCAGGCACTCCTCCCGCTGAACCTGCACGGCGCGTTGACGATCCGGTACCCCTCGCGCGAGAGGGGCATCCGCTCGGAGGCCGAAGTCTCCTCGGTGCAACTCGAGCCCGGGCGTTCCGTCTATACGTTCACGTACCTTCGGATTCCCGAGGTGGTGCGCGATGGACCCCTTCTACCGAC